>JAAZDW010000008.1 GCA_012512595.1 Erysipelothrix sp. | reverse complement strand
GACTTTGGTATGTACTATTTTATCCTGATAAGGCATATTTTATTAATAATCCAATGAAAGTATTTGCTTTTAGAGATGGTGGCTTAGCGATCCAAGGTGGTTTGTTTGGTGGTGCAGCTTATGCATATTTTGCGAGTAAAAGACAAAATATTGATTTTGTTGATTTAGCAGATAGCACAATGCCAAACTTACTAATAGCTCAAGCAATCGGTCGTTGGGGTAACTTCTTAAATCAAGAAGCCTTTGGCCAAAAGGTCAGTGAAAGTTTCTTTAATGGTTGGCCATTATGGCTAAAAAATCATATGTTTATTGATGGGGCTTATCGGCAACCAATGTTTCTTTTAGAAAGTAGTTTAAATATTGTCGGATTTCTTTTAATTTACTTTCTATTAAAAAGAGTTAAGAAAATTAAAAAAGGCGACTATGCCTTTTCATATCTACTTTGGTATGGGATTGTCCGCTTTGTTGTTGAACACTTTAGATCTGATAGTTTAATGTTATTTAGTTTAAAGTCAGCCCAAATTGTATCAGTGATTTTTATTATAATTGGAGCCTTAGGTTTGCTGGGAGTCTTTAAAAAGAATAAAGCCGAAGATGTTTTAGTCTTATTTGACTTTGACGGAACTATAGCTGACAGTAACGCCCTTATCATTGACTCCTTTAATCAAGTCTTTGAAAAGCATTTTCCAGAAATAGAAATCACGCGCGAAATGGAAGTAAGTTATGTTGGACCAACCTTAGACTACACATTTAAAAAATATTTAAAGTTAGACGATGTTGACCAGTATATAAATGAATACCGTGAAATAAACTTTCTTTTACAAAAAACTTCTTTGACGGAAATAGAAAATGCAACAAAATTGCTAGAGTATTTAAAATCAAATAAAGTAAAGATGGGTGTTGTTTCCAGTAAGTGGAAAGACTCCTTAAATCTGGGATTAAAAGTTTTAGATTTTGATAAATACATGGATGTTGTAGTTGGTGGCGATGAAGTAGAAAAAGCCAAACCTAGTCCCTTAGGTATTTTAAAAGCTAAAGACGCAGTTTTACCAAAGGCTAAAAAGTGCTATTATGTTGGCGATACAGTTACCGATATCTTAGCTGCAAAAGCAAGTGGCTGTATTTCAATTGCCCTACTTGGAGTAGAGGAAATCAGACAAGATTTAATTGATGTTAAACCAGATTATTTAGTAGAAGATTTAAGTGAAATTATTGAAATTATCAAGGAGGTTATTTAGTGAAAAATTATGATTTAATTATTGTTGGCGGTGGCCCAGCTGGGCTTACGGCAGCCATTTATGCAGTTCGAAGTGGATTAAGCACAGCTTTTATAGAAGCGGACGCACCAGGTGGTAAGTTGACGGTTACAAATGAAATAACTAACTGGCCAGGAATTAAGGCAACTCATGGAGCCAATTTGGCCTTAGATATGTTTGAACATGCAACAAATTTAGGTGCTGAATATATTTATGGAAGAGTTAGTCAAATTAAAGACCATGAATATGGACATGAAGTTGTAAGTGACCAAGATTCTTATTTAGGCAGGGCAGTTATTGTTGCCACAGGGACAAAGGAAAGATTAATTGGTATTCCTAATGAAAAAGAATATGCAAGTCGTGGTGTTTCCTATTGTGCCATATGTGATGGTGGTTTTTATAAAGGAGAAGATGTTGCTGTTATCGGTGGCGGGAATTCAGCTTTAGAAGAGTCAATTTACTTAGCTGGACTTGTAAAATCAGTAACTATTTTAGTTAGAGGCGATAAAGTTAAGGCTGAAGATAGAATTTTAAAACAAGTTGAAGCTTTAAGTAATGTTGAGATTTTATATCATCATGAGGCAGTCGAAGTATTAGTTGATGGAAGTCAAGTAACTGGTTTGAAAATTGTCAATAATCAAACAGAAGAAAAAAGAGATATTGCAATTAAGTCCGTCTTTCCATATATTGGTGCTGACCCAATTACAGACATGTTAGAGGGCGTTGTTGACTTAGATGCTCAAAAGTATGTTTTAGTTAATAGTCAAATGCAGACAAGTAAAGAAGGCATTTATAGTGCTGGCGATATTAATGTAAAAAAATTACGTCAAGTAGTTACGGCGACAAGTGATGGCGCAATCGCAGCTCAGGCAGCTTTTGAATACATCAGTGAAAAATATCCAAATTAAATAATAATCGCCAACCTTAAGTGGTTGGTTTTTATTATATCTTACCTATTGTTTTCTTTAATATGGTAATATTTATTTAGAGGTGGTTAGATGAAAATAATTTTACAAAAAAATGCAGAACTTAATAAAAGTGATTTAGATAATTTAAAAGATTTAGGGTTTTCAATTGAATACTATAATAATGAAAAGGTAGCAGGCGATATTTTTGTTGGCTTTCCAGGTACACCTTTTAAAGAGTTAGAAGATATTAAAGGACTTAAATTTATTCAATCACTAATGGCAGGTTATGATCATGTTGACTTAGAAAAAATAAAGTCAATGGGGATCATTTTTGCTAATGCTACTGGTGTTTCGGGTATTTCAATTGCTGAATATGTGCTTTTGAAAATTTTAGACTATTACAAAGATGCTCAGCGCTTTAGGGATAATCAAAGTAAATCTTTTTGGGAAAAACGTTCAATAAGTCAAAAAAATATTAAAGAAGTCTCTAATCAAAAAGCTTTAATTTTAGGGACTGGCGACATCGGTAGCGAAATCGCCAAAAGATTAAAGGCTTTTGAAGTTGAAGTGATTGGCATAAATCGTAGTGGTGGCCATGTTTTACATTTTGACCAAACCTATGCTATAGATAATATGCATGAAGTTTTAAGTGAAGCTGATATTGTGGTTGGAGCCCTACCTTTAACTACTGCAACAAAAGGTTTATATAATAAAGCTTTCTTTAGTCAAATGAAAACTGAAGCTATATTTATTAATATTGGACGGGGCTCACAACTAGTAGTTGAGGATCTTTTAAAAGTCTTAGAAACAAAGCTTAGCCATGTTTACTTAGATGTGGTTCCAAACGAACCACTTTCATCAGATTCATTATTGTGGAAGCATCCTAAGGTTAGTTTAACGCCTCATATTTCTTCAAGTTCAAATTTGCTTAGTAAAAGATTAAAAGATCTTGTTTTGGATAATATTTATCGATTTGAAAAAGATGAAGAAGTTAGAAACAAGGTAGTATAAAATGAATAAAAACATTGTTGTCATTGGTGGCGGTACAGGCGTTGCAGCTATTTTAAAAGGCATAAAAAATATTGATGGTTTTAATATATCTGCCATCATAACAGTTGCGGATGACGGGGGAAGTACGGGTAGACTAAGAGCTAGGTATAATATTCCAGCTGTTGGTGATATTAGAAATGTTTTAACGGCCTTGGCAGAATCAGAATCACTTTTGAGTAATCTAATGGATTATCGCTTTTATGGGGATTCATCAAAAAGTGATGATATTGGCGGTCATAGTTTAGGGAATTTAATCTTAGCTGCCCTAACTGAATCAACCGGAAATATAATGGATGCAATTGGTCAAGTTGGTTCTGTCTTAAGAATTAAGGGCCAAATTATTCCTTCAACAACTGAAGTTGTTGATTTATATGCCGAAATGAAAGATGGCACGATAGTGCGTGGTGAAGATAGTATTCCCAAGTTTAACAATGTTATAAAAAGAGTGTTTTACAAGGGTGAGGTAATTGCGACAAAAGAAGCCGTAGAGGCCATCGACAAAGCTGACTACATTCTTTTAGGAATTGGTAGTTTATATACTTCGGTAATTCCAAATTTAATTATTAAAGGAATTAGTGAGGCTATTAATAATAATAAAGAGGCAGATGTTATTTACTTATGTAATATAATGACTGAGCCTGGAGAAACCGATCACTATGATGTTGATGATCATATTCAGGCAATTGAGAAACATATGCATGGTAAAATAGACACAATTATTTATCCCAACAATATTATTCCAAAAGATATTGTAGAGCTATATAGACAAAATAATTCTGATATCGTTAAATTAGATAAAAGTAAAAAACGTGATTGTCGAGTTATTAAAGCAGACTTACTCAGCTTTGATTTTCAACAAGCTCGCCATAGTTCAGAAAAAATTGAACAAGCACTAAAGAAAAAATTAAAGATTGGATGATAAAATGTCGTTTTCAAAATTTGTAAAACATGAAGTGTCTCAAAATGTACTTTTTGAATGCTGTCAAAGAAGTCAATTAAGTGCCTTGATTTTACTCTCATCAACACTAGTAATAAACAACAAAGGTATTTCTTTGCAGTTTTCAACCGAAAACTCTTATATCGCAAAAAGGGTATGGCAATTAATTAAAGATCTTTATGAAGTTGAACTAAAATTAGATGTAAAACAAAAATTAAGGTTTAATAAAAGTAATATTTATCAAGTTAGTATTATTGATGAAGGTTTAACTATTTTAGAAGATTTAGAGCTTTACAGTCCTAAAGAGGGTTTAATTGATCATTTGAAGGAAAGTCATTTTAAGGCTGAGTGCTGTAAAAGAGCATATTTAGCCGGTGCTTTTATGGCCGGAGGTAGTGTAAACTCACCTGCAACTTCAAATTATCACTTGGAAGTTTCGACTAATAAATTAGAACATAGTCAGCTAATTCAAAAGTTAATGAATAATATAAACCTAAACGCTAAAATTGTTGAAAGAAGAAATTCCTATGTTGTATATGTTAAAGCAGCTGAAAAGATTTCAGATTTCTTAAGAGCGATTGGTTCCTCAAATGCGGTTATGGAATTTGAAGAACATCGAATTCAAAGAGATTTTGCCAATAGTTTTACTCGATTAGACAACTGTGAATTGGCAAATGAAGTAAAAGTTATTAAGGCAGGTCAAAAACAGTTAGAGGATATTCAAATTATTGAAGATGCTAATCACCTTGATGCAATGAGTGAGATTCATATGGAGGTAATTGAATTAAGAAGGGATTTTGAAGATTACAGTTTAAATGAATTAGTAGTTGAATATAAAAAACGCTATGGTAAAAACATTACAAAATCGGGTTTAAACCATCGCTTTAAACGTATTTCTGAAATTGCCGACAAGTTCAAGCGGTAATTTATAACACTTAAAATAGGTAGATAAAACAAGGGTTAATGCTTAAAATCTTATTATAGAACTGAGGTTTTGAGCATGAAAAAGGGGATACAGGATCATTCTCAAAAAAAATTTGGGGACAACATGCGAAAAAGGCGACTTGCTATGAATATATCGCAAGAAGAATTGTCTTTTAGAGCGGGATTACATAGAAACTATATATCTGATGTTGAACGTGGCACAAGAAATGTATCTTTAAAAGCAATGCAACAGATTGCCAGTGGCTTAGAAACATCTTTATATAAACTTCTTAAAGATGACGAGAACAATGGTTTATAAAAAGTAAAGGTCAAACCTTTATTTTTTTATTACAATATAATGGTGTATTTGGCTTATTTAAAGCCGATATCAATGCTTTAAGCATAGTATTTGTTGATAAATAAACTTATAAAGTGTAATATATAACTTAGTAAGGAGGAATACAAATGCAATGGATTGTTTTATTAGTAATTGTTGTAATTGTAGCCGTGGTTGGTATCTGGGTTATGGGAACTTATAATAACTTAGTAAGATCAAAAAACCAAGTAGAAGAAGCATTTTCAACAATGGATATTTTCCTTTTGAAGCGTTCAGATTTAATTCCTGATTTAGTCGCAACTGTAAAGGCTTCGGCAGCACATGAGAGAGAAACATTAGAAAGTGTTATTGCCGCAAGGTCACATGCGGTTGGCGCAAGGACCACCGATGAAAGATTAGCAGCTGAAGGTGAACTAACCCAAGCTATTAGTCGTTTGTTAGTTGTAGCAGAAGCTTACCCTGATTTAAAAGCTAGTTCAAACTTCTTGCAAATGCAAACAGATTTGAAATCTATGGAAAGTGAAATAGAGAATTCTAGAAGATATTATAATGGAACTGTTAAGTATCATAATAATGCAGTTAGTGTATTTCCAGCTAATTTAGTTGCAAATCAATTTAATTTCCAAAAAGAAACTTTATTCGAACTTCCAGATGAAAGCAAAAGGGAAAAGCCAGAAGTATCATTTTAAAATGAGGGTATCTTATGATACCTTTTTTTTAGGGAGAGATATATGTACTATTATAAATACAAGACAAATATTGGAGATCTTTATATAAGTGCTAGTGATAAGTATATTTTGTCAATTAGCTATTTTAAAGAGGCAAATTTAAAGAAAATTGAAACACCTTTAATTAAACAAGCCTATACGCAAATAACCGCCTATTTAAATGATGAGTTAAAGGAATTCAATCTTCCAATTGAAATAGTTGGAAGTGACTTTGAAAAGACTGTTTATAAGCATTTAATGACTGTTCCATATGGTCAGGTGATTAGTTACAAGCAGTTGGCTAAAATGATAGACAATGAAAAAGCTGCAAGGGCGGTTGGAGGGGCTTTAAATAAAAACCCTTTATCGATTGTTGTCCCATGTCACCGGGTCATTGCCTCAAACAATGATTTAACCGGCTATGCTGGCGGCTTAGATATAAAAATAAAACTACTTGAAATTGAAGGACTTAAGATTGTGAATAATAAAGTGGTTAAATAATAAAGATTAGAATAAATTTTTAAAAATCTAAACCCATTTTTGGGTTTTTTTACTTTATTAAACAGTTGATTATAAAGTAAAAATTAGTTATGATGGTCTAGGAAAACTCCTATAACACTTTAGGATGATTCTTTATACAATATAGTAGAGAAGACTCTTTATAAGTGATAAAATATAAAAGAGGTAATATATGAAAAAAATAATCCGTAATATTATATATATATTAGTTTTAAGTTTAGTATTGATTGGTTGTAGCACAGATAAATGTAAGGTTGATAATGAAGGCTTATGTGAGATTGAAAAAATAGCAGAATTAGAAATAGAAGCAAACGCTAAAATTATCATCGGTGTTTTTAATGAAGACTATGGGATCGATTTAGTCCAAAGTTTTAATCAAGCCTATCCTGACCATCAAAAACTTTTAAGTTATGAAGTAATATCTTCTGATGACAATGAACAATTATTGTCACATCTATCGGAATTTGACTTAATTCAACTCAAGAGTGAATACGTCCCCCTATACTTTGATAAGCTGGCTAGTTTCGATGAGTCATTTTCAAATCTTTTGGAAAATGAAAAACTTAGTAAGTTTTCAAGTCAAATCAATCAAAGCGCCAATTACTTTATTCCTTTTGATGTTGAAGGATTACTTTTTGTTTATAACAAGACAATGTTAGAAGAATTTAAAGTTGACCTAAGTGATGAAGATAATAATGGTATTCCAGAAGCAATTGACAGTTTTGAAAAAATTGCTGAGCTTTCAGATATTTGGCGTAAAGAAAATGTCTTGTATTTGGATCAAGCGATCGAAGATATCTTTTCATTTCCTTTAAATGACCAGATGGCAATGCTGCCATTTTTACAAAATAGCGACTACCGGCTAATTCAAGGTGTTAGTGCTGAAATGATGGACTTAGATGAAAATTTACTCCAAGCCTTAGAAGGTTTAAAAACTTTAGGAAGTTATGCTTGGAAGTATAATAAAGACTTTAATAATGAAACAATCTGGAATTATGAACAAGTTTTAATCGACCAAAGTGCGCCTTTTTTGTTAGTTGGTAACTGGATGTACTATGACCACTACCAGCAGAGCAAGGCCTATGAACTAGTCTTTACTAAACTGCCAACTCTAAATAATCAAGAGATGGCTACAATAAGTTCAGTCAGTGGTTTTGTGCTAAATAAGGATAGTGAGTTTAAAAATGCTGCAAATATGGTTTTAAAACATATTAAAGGTGTTGAAGGAACGCAAGTCGCAATTAACAATGGGATCGTACCCCTAATTAACAAAGACCTTTTAAATGTTGAAGGCTTTAAACTTGATGCTAATACTAAACAGAAAATCAAAGCTTATCAATTTAGCGAAACATCACCACTTCAAGCCTTTTCACAAAATCAAAAAGTTAGAGGATGGGATATCTTTTTAGAAAACGATTTTAGACAAGCAATAAGTGATGTGTTTTTAGGAAGAAAAAATCCAGAAACAGTTCAAAAGGAAATAAAAGTGATAATAAGTGAGTGGTTGTCAGCTAATGAAATTATTATTGAAGGCTTAAATGACGAAAGACCCCAAAGTGAGGAAACAGATGACAAAGACGTGGACCCAGATAATTGAAAATGAGCGCCAAAAACAATACTTTATTGAACTTGAAGCATTTTTAAATAAGGAATATCTTGAAAATGATATTTATCCTAGTCGAGAAAACTTATTTAATTGTTTTAAATTGACAGCTTTAGATAAAGTTAAGGTTGTAATAATTGGTCAAGATCCTTATCATCAAAAAGGTCAAGCCCATGGATTGTGTTTTTCAGTTTTGAGCGGTACAAAAATGCCGCCAAGTTTAAACAATATTTTTAAAGAGTTAAAGGCAGATTTAAATATTGATCGAAATAACGCAACTGACTTGAGCAATTGGGCTAAGCAAGGGGTCTTACTTTTGAATAAGGTTTTAAGTGTCAGAGATTCTAAGCCCAATTCACATCAAAATAAAGGATGGGAAACTTTCACTGATAAAATAATTAGTGAAGTCAATGCCAAAAGTAATCGAGTGATATTTGTTTTATGGGGCAATAACGCCCAAGCAGCGAAAAGACTTATAAGTAATAAACATCACTTTATTATAGAAAGTTCACATCCTTCACCACTTTCGGCTTATCATAGTTTTAATGGTAGTAAACCATTTTCAAAGATAAATAACCTTTTAAAAAATGAAGGTTTATCAGAAATAGATTGGAGTCTTTAATGTTTGATAATATAAATGACACTTTAAATTTTATTTTAAATAGTCATTCAGGTACAGCTGGTTTTGCCAGCTTAGAAATAATCTTAAAAAAATATAACAATTTCCATAAAAGTTTGAAAACTATTCACATCACCGGTACAAATGGTAAGGGAAGTACAAGTAAGATGATTAGTGATATTTTACATAAGGCAAACTATAAGGTCGCACTTTTCACTTCGCCACATATGGTTGTCGCAAACGATCGGATTAGAATTAATGGAAAAAATATTAGTGATCAAGATTTAATTCACTATGTCAACTTTTTTTATCCTGAAATAATAGAGCATAAGTTAAACTTTTTTCAAATTTATGTCTTAGTTGCATTAAAGTATTTTTATGACAATAAAGTGGATCTGTCTGTGATTGAAGTAGGTATTGGCGGTCGTCTTGATGCCACAAATGTGATTAACTCTTTAATATCAATTATTACAAATATTAACTATGACCATACAGAGAAGTTGGGTTCTGATTTAAAAGAAATTGCCTTTGAAAAAGCGGGAATAATTAAATCAAACAATACAACAATTACAATGATTCAAGAAAAAGAGTTATTAGAAATTTTAAGAAAACAAGTAACTTTAAACAAGGCTGACTTAATCGCGCTAAAACCAAGCCCTTATAAATTAAAAGGTGACAAATTAGACTTTGAATTTAACAATAAAATCTATACTTTAAATTCAAAAGCTTTTTATCAAGTTGCAAATGCAGAAGTGGCAATTACTGCCATCAATGTTTTAAATCAAAAGTATGGCTACAACATTAGTGAAGAAGCGATTTTGGATGGCCTTAATGACTTTACTTTTATTGGACGTTTTGAAAAGGTTAGATCTAATCCAAATATTATCTTAGATGGAGCCCACAATATGGCGGGGATTGAGGCGCTAATTAAAAGTAGCAATCACCATCAAAAGTATGTAGTAATATTTTCGGCTTTAAAAGATAAGGATTACAAAGCGATGTTAGGTTTATTAAAAGATAATTTTAAAGAGGTTGTCTTTTGTGAGTTTGACTTTTATCGCGGACTAAATGAAGCTGACTTAGATGAATTATCTGTAAAAAGGTTTTCAGAATTTAGTTTAGCTTTAGATTATTTAACAAACAAATATCCAGGCTATGATATTTTGGTTTGTGGATCATTGTATTTTATTTCAGAGATTAGAAAGACTTTAGTAACGTAGGAGGGTATATGATACAAATAATTGCTTTACTTGCGGTTGTTTTAACGACTGCCTTTGTTTTAAAATTTTATCCAGAAAAAATTACAATTAAAAAAATGACAATTACGGCGATTTTACTCTCTGTATCGTTACTGATGACCCTTTTTTCTATAAATGTATTTTTCTTAGGAGGCCAAGTTGTAATTAGATTTTCCCAACTTGTCTTAATTTTACTAGGGGCAACTTTAGGACCAATATATGCAGTTATTGCCGGCTTTGGCTTTGATGTCTTAAATCTAGTCGTAAGACCACTTGGAACACCATACATTGGTTTTACCTTAAATAACATTTGGGTCGGTCTATTTGCGGCCTTAACCTTTAAACATTTAAAGCTTAAAAGTCATAAATTTAAGGTTAGTGTTATGATAACGAGTATTTTGGCTTATGCCATTTATATTGTGGTAGTTTTAACTTTATTTATAACTCAAAAAGACTTAATGACCCTAATTGACAGTATTACTTTTAATATGATTAAAAGTGCCTTAATTTTAACAATTGTTAGTGTGCTCTTAATAATCATTGGATATATCATTAAAAGGAAAAAACGTTTTAAATTTATTAATCTTTCTGATAGTTTAATTATGTTGATTATTGCAGCAATATTAGTTGAGTTTATTGTTCAAGGATTTTTTACGCCAATATGGTTACATGACATGGCCAAAACACCAATTTTACTCTCAATGCAAATTAGGGCTATCAAGGGAGGGCTAATGGTTGTTTTAAATAGTTTTATTGGTTATGCAGTTTATGAAGCAATTATTAAACGCTTAGTTAAGTAGAATTATTAAAATGTATACGGTTTCATTGAAAAAGAATGTGAAATAAAGAACAAATACATTGATTTCGTTTACTAACACAGGATAGAATGGTATAATTGTACTTGGTAAAAGGAGGAAGATTATGGCAAAAAGAACTGTAAAGGACTTAGATGTTAAGGGCAAAAAAGTTATTGTTAGAGTTGACTTTAATGTCCCAATTACTGATGGTGTGATTACGGATGATAACAGAATTCAAGGTGCACTACCTACTATTAATTACTTAGTAGACAACGGCGCTAAAGTTATTTTAATGTCTCACCTAGGTAAAGTAAATCACAAAGATGCAGAAAAACTACAAGCAGATATGGCAAGTAAATCACTATTACCTGTCGCAAACGCACTACAAAAATTAGTAGATGCAAAAGTACACTTTGTAGCTAGTACTCGTGGTAAAGAATTAGAAGACTCAATTAATGAATTAGCCGAAGGCGAAATCTTAATCGTTGAAAATACTCGTTTTGAAGTTGGAGAAACAAAAAACGATAGTAAATTATCAGAATACTGGGCAAGTTTAGGAGATTTATTTGTTAATGATGCATTTGGAACAGCGCATAGAGCACATGCATCAAATGTAGGTATTGGAAGTATTTTACCAAGCGCCTTAGGCTTTTTAGTTGAAAAAGAAGTCGAGATGTTAAGTAAAGCTGTTTACAATGCTGAAAAACCAGTTGTTGCTATTATTGGTGGAGCGAAAGTTTCAGATAAGATTTTAGTTATTGAAAACCTTTTAAAAACTGCTGATAAGATATTAATTGGTGGCGGAATGGCATATACATTCTTTAAGGCTCAAGGCTTAGAAATTGGAAACTCACTTTTAGAAGAAGATCGATTAGATGTTGCTAAAGATATCTTAGAAAAAGGTAAAGGTAAAATTGTTTTACCAGTAGATCACGTTATTGCAAATGATTTTGCAAACCCAACTGATGTTAAAACAGTTGATGTTGATCAAACACCAAAAGGGTATATGGGCCTAGATATCGGACCAAAAACTTTAGAATTATTTAGAAAAGAACTTGATGGAGCTAAAACCGTAATTTGGAATGGACCAATGGGAGTCTTTGAAAAAGAACAATTTGCAAAAGGAACAATTGGTATTTGTGAAATAATCGCAGACCTACCTGGCGCAATGAGTGTCATTGGTGGAGGAGATAGTGCTTCTGCCGCAATTAATAATGGTTTTGCAGATGACTTCTCACACATTTCCACAGGTGGCGGAGCTTCACTTGAATTTATGGAAGGGAAGGAGCTTCCTGGGATTGCAATTGTCCAGGACAAATAAAATGAGAAAACCTATTATTGTTGGAAATTGGAAAATGAATAAAACTAACACTGAAGCAATAGACTTTGTAAAAGGTATTGAGGAAGTATTACATGATGGAGCGGATTTTGGAATTGCACCAGCTTATGTTGCACTAAAAGATGCTAATAAAAATGCAAAAAATTTAATTGTAGCAGCTCAAAATGTTCACTTTGAAGATAGTGGCGCATTTACTGGAGAAGTAAGTGTTGAAATGCTAAAAGATTTAGGAATCAAATGGGCGATTGTTGGACACTCTGAACGAAGAGCAATGTTTAATGAAACCGATGAAACAGTAAATCTTAAAATCAAACAATTAGTTGAAAACGATATGTATGCAATCGCATGCTGTGGTGAAACACTAGAACAATTTGAAGCTGACCAAACAGAAACTGTCGTTAGAAAACAAGTAACAGGAATGTTAGAAGGCCTTGATAGTGCTGCCGTAAAAAATTTAGTTATTGCTTATGAGCCAATTTGGGCTATCGGTACAGGTAAGAGTGCTACAAAAGAAACAGCTCAAAGCACATGTGCAATTGTTAGAGACCAAGTAAAAGTTTTATATGATCAACCAACTGCCGATGCAGTAAGAGTACAGTATGGTGGATCAGTAAAACCTGATAATATTAAAGAGTATATGGCACAACCAGATATTGATGGCGCCCTAATTGGTGGAGCATCATTAAAGGTTGATTCATTTACAGAAATTATAAATGCAGTAAAGTAATTTAAATATATTTATTAAGATTTAATAAAATAGAAAGAAAACAAGGAGGAATTTATTTATGCCAGTAATTACAGGAATGTATGCAAGAGAAATTATCGATTCAAGAGGTAACCCAACAATCGAAGTTGAAGTATTAACTGAATCAGGAGCTTTCGGAAGAGCACAAGTACCAAGTGGAGCATCAACAGGATCACGTGAAGCTTTAGAACTTAGAGATGGCGACAAATCACGCTACGGTGGAAAAGGTGTTTTAAAAGCAGTAGCTAACGTTAACGACATCATCACACCAGAATTAATCGGTATGGATGTAACTGAACAAGCAGAAATTGATGCTTTGTTAAACGAATTAGACGGAACTAAATTTAAATCAAACCTAGGAGCTAACGCTACTTTGGGTGCATCACTAGCATGTTTAAAAGCAGCAGCAGATTTCTATGGTATGCCACTTTATAAATATATTGGTGGACACAACGCAGTTACAATTCCAGTACCAATGATGAACTTTATCAACGGTGGAAGCCATGCTGACTCATCAGTAGATTTCCAAGAATACATGATGATGCCAGTTGGAGCTAAAAATATTCAAGAAGCTTTAAGAATGGGCGCTGAAGTGTTCCATGCTTTAAAAGCAATCTTACAAGAAGAAGGACACGTTACAGCAGTTGGAGATGAGGGTGGATTTGCTCCAAACTTAGAAGATAACGAAGCTCCAATTAAATATATTTTAAGAGCAGTTGAAAAAGCTGGATACAAACCATATGAAGACGTAGTACTTGCATTAGACGTTGCAGCTTCAGAATTCTACAATGCTGATAAAAAAGTTTACGAACTTAAAAAATCAGGTGGCGGAACAATGACAGTTGACGAAATTATTGACATGTATGCAGAATGGGTAGAAAAATATCCACTAGTTTCAATTGAAGATGGACTAGCAGAAGACGACTGGGAAGGCTGGGCAAAATTAACAGCAAGATTAGGCGAAACAGTTCAAATTGTTGGAGATGACCTATTTGTTACAAATCCAGAATTCTTAGCAAGAGGAATTGAAGAAAAATCAGCTAACTCAATTTTAATTAAAATTAACCAAATCGGTACAATGACAGAAACTATGGACGCTATGGAATTAGCTAAACGTCATGGCTTCACATGTGTTGTATCACACAGATCTGGTGAAACAGCTGACACAACTATTGCTGACTTAGCAGTAGGATTTAACACAGGGCAAATCAAAACAGGATCTATTTCAAGATCTGACCGTGTTGCTAAATATAACCAACTTCTAAGAATTGCAGATGAACTTGGCGATGCAGCTAAATTTGATGGAATGAAAACTTTCTATAACATCAAAAAATAATTATTGATAAAATAGAATTAAACTAACCAAAGTATTTTGACTTTGGTTTTTTTAATTTTTAAAAAAGATTAGAATAATCGTAAATTCAATTTACGATTGTCGATAATGGCCTTCATAAGTTAAATATTTGATATTCTTGCCTTACAATGGTATAATTATTAAGCGCGAAAGGTTGGGATTAATGTGCTAGATGTATTAATTATGTTTGTAGCGGTTTTATTAATTATTCTTTCATTACTACAAAGTGGAAAATCAGATGGAATTAGTAGTGCATTTTCAGGTGGTTCAGGTGGCTTAAATTTATTTGCCAATGTTAAAGAACGTGGACCTGAAAAAGTAATAGCGAATGCTACGATGGTTCTAGGTGGATTATTTTTTCTGTTTATTGTTTTAACGAGAATAATATAAACAAAGGCTACTTAAGCCTTTTTTTTCTTTATGGAAGTGGAGTATGATAGTATGGAGAAAAATTTAATAATAAATGGAATTAAAGATCATAAGAATAATCCGAAAACAGTTTTTGAATGGATTAGTTTTTTTGGCTTAAGCAGTGAAGAAAAGAAAGATTTTATCCAAACTATAGACACTTTGGTTGAAAATTATGAAGTGATACTTAAAGATAATCGATTATATTTAGGCGAATGGGAAGGTTATTTTCACGGTAAGATTAGAACAAATCGACGCGGCTTTGGCTTTATTGATTTTGAAGAGAAACCCTCAATCTATGTTTCTAAAGATAATTTAAAAAATGTTTATGATCAAGATACAATTGTTGTTCAACTTTTACCTGATAGTGATGAAGGTAAGGTAATAAAAGTTTTAGAGCGAAACTTAAAAAGAATTGTTGGCGTTGTTTTAAGTCGCCGCAAACCTGCTAAGTTTATTGCCGATAATCTAATGTATGAAAACCAAATTAGGATCAGCAATCTTGATGACTTTAAAAATATTCATCGGCATAAAGTCTTACTTGAAGTTCAATCTTTTGAAAGTGGTTATATCTTATGTGAGATTAAAGAGGTCTTGGGACATGCGGATGATCCAGGTGTAGATATTTTATCGGTTTTAATTGAAAACGAAATTAGAGTTGAATGGCCCAAAGATGTTAAAGATGCAATCGACTCAATTCCATTAAAAGTAAGTAAAAAGGATATGCAAAATCGCTTAGACCTACGCGATGACTTAATATTTACAATTGATGGTGCAGATGCTAAAGATTTAGATGATGCAGTTAGCATTACAAAAAAAGGTGATAACTATGTCTTATCAGTCCATATAATTGATGTTGATCACTATGTTAGAAAAGATTCAGTCTTTGATATTGAGGCTAGCAAACGTGGAACCTCTGTTTATGTAATTGACAGAGTCGTAAGTATGTTGCCACCGCAATTATCAAATGGTATTTGTTCATTAAATCCAAATGAAGATCGCTTAGCGATTTCAACAATTATGGAAATAAATAAAAATGGTAATGTTGTATCTTATGATATAAAACCAACAGTTATTAACAACAAACAAAGACTAACTTATGAAATGGTTAACATGGTTTTAAAAGATAAAAACAGTGTTCCTGAATATAGTAATGTTTATGATAGTTTAATTATGATGGAAGCTTTATCAGAAATACTCCAACAACGCCGAAATAAACTTGGGGCTATTGATTTTGATAAAGACGAAGCAGATCTTCAAGTTGATAAAGATGGCTTTGTAGTTGATATTAAACTTAAAGAACGTGGCGTTTCAGAAAAAATTATTGAAAATTTTATGGTAACGACTAATGAGGTTATTTCAAGATTAATGGCATGGAGTGAATGGCCAGCCTTATATCGAGTCCATGAAAAGCCTGACGCAGCTAAAATGCGTGACTTTGCCGGTTTTGCGCAAATCTTAGGATATAAATTAAAAGGGAATATGGATGAAATTCATCCGCACCAACTGCAAAAACTTTTAAGTGAGTCAAAAGGCAGTGAGAATCACTTTGTTTTAACCTTACAGTTATTAAGAAGTATGCAAAAAGCAAGGTATGACCACAATAATATTGGCCACTTTGGTTTAGGTAGTTTAGAATATTCTCACTTTACTTCACCAATCAGAAGATATCCAGATTTACTCTTACATCGAATGGTAAAAAAATACTTTTTCAATAATAACTTTTCTGGAATTGATCAAGACTTAGAACTAATGGCAAAAATGGGAAAACAAACATCTGAAGCTGAACGCAAAGCAATATTTGCTGAACGTGAAGTTAATGACATGAAGACGGCAGAATACATGGAAGGTAAGATAAACGAAGTGTATGCTGGTGTTATCTCTTCAGTCCATAAATTTGGCATGTTTGTCCAACTTCCAAACTTAGTTGAGGGTTTAGTTAGAGTCGATTCAATGGATGGCTATTATACTTTAAATCCAAGTGGTTTTGCCCTTGAAGATAAGGCTAATAAAGTTTCTTATAAAATTGGCCAAAAAGTAAAAGTTGTCGTGGTTGGAGCTAGTAAACAAGCCCGCAATGTTGACTTTGAAATCGTTAAAGAAAAAAAGCGAGGTCGTAAGAAATGAAAGTAATTGCACAAAATAGACGTGCTCGTTATGATTATTTTCTAGAACAAAAATTTGAAGCTGGAATGGTTTTACTTGGAACAGAAGTAAAATCAATTCGCCGAGGTGAGGTTCATTTGAGTGAGGCTTATGTTGATATTCGCGATAATGAAGTTTACATAACTGGAATGCATGTCAGTCATTTTAAACAAGCTAATCAGTTTAATCATGATGAAGATCGCCGGCGTAAATTACTTTTAAATAAAAGAGAAATTAAAAAGCTTTCAGATGCAACCCAACTTTCTGGCTATACTGTAGTTCCGACTAAAATCTATTTAAAAAATGGTTTAGTTAAACTTGAAATAGCAATTGCCAGGGGTAAGGCTGATTATGACAAGCGCGAGACAGTAAAAAAACGAGATGCTCAACGTGAAATTCGCAAGAGCATTAAACAATATGAATAACAATTCGCAAAAATGTAGAGGTAGATGTATATGTTTTATGTATTAATTTATGGACTGTTTGCTTTTTCATCACTATCAGTTTTAGCAAGTCTCAATTCACCAATTTCTGACTTACTCGTTTTACTTATGGCAGTAGTAACATTTTTTATTTTATATAAGCGATACATTAAGGACTTTGGTGGAATTGAAAAAGCTAAAAATTATCATAGGCGCTTATTAAATTTAACTGACATCGAGCATATTGATCCACCAGTAATAGTTGAAGATGCAAATCTTGAATATGAAGCGGCAAAAGCACGCTTAGCGGCAATTGCCTTTGCAGATACTGAAAGCTATACAGCACCCAATGATGGTAGTAAAGTTATTATTGGTGATAGCCGTTTTACAGTAAGTAAAAAGCGGTGGGGCTTTTTATTGTTTGTCTTTTTTATCGCAGATATTTTTACCCCATACTTAAGTAATTGGGCCTTTTATATTTTTAGTATTATGAATTTTACAGCAATATTTGTCGCCTTGGCACCACTGGCAATTGAATCGTACCATGGGTTTAAACAGACAGGGTATAAAAAAACATTTAAATGGATCTCTATTGGAGTGGCCGCTATCTTTGCGCTAAATTTATTAAATGATTTTTTCTTTCAAGTAATTGATTTTGAAGTTATTGAATCAGGCAATCAAGCCATTATTCAAATGATGTTAAAAGACAACTTTTTAAGGGTAGCTTTTGAAGTTACTTTTACAGCTGCGATTTTTGAGGAGTTTGTTTTTAGAGGAATCTTTTTTAGAAATCTTTATAATAAAAATAAAGTCTTGGCTTATGTGGTAACATTTTTTGCCTTTGGAATCCCACACTTACTAGTTGGATTTATTGAAGGAGCGGGTTATTCTGAATTCTTGTTTTTGCCAATATATGGAATGATGGGAGTATTATTCGCTTATATTTATGTTAAAACTAATTCTATTTATACAGCCATGGGCGCACATTTTTTCAATAATTTAATCTCAGTTGTTTTAATATTATTTATTTAAGTAAATAAAAAGTGCACCTGGTGCACTTTTTATAACAATTTAATTTTTATTGATTAGCTTTACTCATGATATTAATAATATCTTCATAGTGGAGTTTTTTTATTTCTCCTGGATTAAACGTATTATTGTGAGTGGCTTTTAAAGCCATGTCTTTAATATCTTCTTCATTTATGTCCTTGTCTAAAGCTTTTAGTGTTGTAGGTAGATCAAGTTTTTTAAAGAAGTCTTCTAGTTTTAAAATGCCTTGGTCAATAATTTCACTTGAAGTTTTATCACTTGGGTCTACTTCCATAACTTCAATTGCAAATTTTTTAAAACGTTCTTTATTTTCCCCTGAAACATATCTAGCCCAAGTAGGCCAAAGAGCAGTTAGTGAGGCTCCGTGAGCAACACCATACTTAGCACTTAGTTCATGTCCCATTTGGTGACAAGCCCAGTCTCCACCACTAGCTCTTGCGCCTGTAAGGCCATTGTGAGATAGTGAACCACTCCACATTATTTCAGCACGAGATTCATAATTTGTAGGCTCATCTAACAAGACTAGCGCATGACGCATTACAGTTTGAATTAAAACATTTGAAATTTGATCAGTTATTTCCATACTTGTTTTATTAGTAAAGTATCTTTCAACTGTGTGCATAATAATATCGGCCACACCACAAGCTGTTTGATAAGTTGGAAGGGTATAAGTCAATTCGGGATTTAAAATCGCAAAGACCGGACGTAAGGCTCTTCCGCCAAAGTCTCTTTTTAAGTCGTTGGTGTCATTTGTAATAACTGCACCACTACTCATTTCACTACCAGCTGCGGCAATTGTTAAAACAACTCCAACCGGTAGCGCTTTTTTGATGTCAATATTTCCAACAAAACTCCAAATAGGCTCTTTTGACAATGCCCCTACAGCGATTGCTTTGGAAGAGTCAATAACACTTCCGCCTCCTACTGCTAAAACAAAGTCGACTTTTTCTGTTTTTGCTAAAGTGATTCCTTCTTCAATCTTAGATAACACAGGATTTGCCACAACCCCACCTAAACTTACATAAGTAATTTCATTTGCAGTTAAGGCTTCATAAATACGATCTAGTAATCCGGATTCAAGGGCTGATTTTCCTCCATAATGAACTAATACTTTTTTTCCCTTATAAACTTTGATTAAGTTTGCGACTTCGTATTCACTATTTTCTCCAAAAACTATCTCTGTGGGTGTATAGTAATTAAATTTAACCATCTAAACAACTCCTCCTTATGCTTATATAATAACATAATTCAAATGTAAACGCTTTGATTTGTCGAATAACTTTTTAAAAGTGAAATATTTAATAAAGCCTTTATAATATGATGATATTAACTAGTCTTTACAGTTATATATGCTATTATATTAAAGCGGAGGATGATAATATGCAAAATATAGCATGGAAGGGTTTTGTTTTGAATAAGTGGCAAGATGAGATAAATGTATCTGATTTTATTAAAGCAAACATTACTCGATATGACGGCGATGATTCATTTTTAGTTGGACCATCCAAGTCAACAGAAAAATTATGGTCTAAATCAGAAGAGTTATTAAAAGAGGAACTCAGACTTGGTGTTTTAGACATTGACACAGATAGTGTTTCAGGAGTTAATAATTTTAAACCTGGTTATATTATCAAAGAAGAAGAATTAATTGTAGGGCTTCAAAGTGATGCTCCTTTAAAAAGAGTTATTAATCCATATGGCGGGATTAGAATGGTTGATAGCATTTTAGACCAATATGGTTATAAATGGAAAGATGGACTTTCAGAATTTTTCGCTAAATATACAAAATCACACAATCAAGGCGTTTTTGATGCATATACACCTGCGGTTAGAAGAGCAAGAAGTGCTGGCTTAATTACTGGGCTTCCTGATGCTTATGGGCGTGGTCGGATTATTGGTGACTACCGTAGAGTAGCACTTTATGGGATTGATTATTTAGTTGAAGAAAAAACTAAAGATTTAAATGAGATTACAACAATTAATGCAAAAACGATTCAATTAAGAGAAGAAGTTAGTGACCAAATTAAAGCCTTACATGATATAAAGGCAATGGCGCTTACTTATGGTGATGATATTTCATTACCGGCAACTACAGCCAGAGAAGCAATTCAATGGTTATACTATGCATATTTAGCTGCGACTAAAGAAAATAATGGAGCCGCAATGAGTATTGGTAGAACTTCGACTTTCTTAGATATATATATTGAGCGTGACTTACAAGCCGGTTTAATTGATGAAGACATGGCTCAAACATTAGTTGATCAATTTGTGATGAAGTTACGTTTAATTAGACACTTAAGAACTAAGGAATATGATGACCTATTTGCGGGCGACCCAACTTGGGTAACTGAAGGATTAGGTGGAATGACCGATGATGGAAAACACTTAGTAACTAAAAACAGTTATAGATACTTGCACACACTGGATAATTTAGGTGCAGCACCAGAACCAAATATGACGGTTTTATGGGCTCAAGATCTTCCAGAAAACTGGAAAAAGTATTGTGCTAAAACCTCAGTTCATACTGGTGCCCTACAATATGAAAACGATGACTTGATGCGTCCAATTTATGGTGATGATTATGCGATCGCTTGTTGTGTATCGGCAATGGCCCTTGGAAAACAAATGCAATACTTCGGTGCAAGAGCAAACTTAGGCAAGGCGCTACTTTATGCAATTAATGGTGGTATTGATGAAATCACAGGAAAAAAAGTTTTACTTGATATTGAACCACTTACTGATGATATTTTAGACTTTGATAAATTAATGGCTAATTATGATAAAGTATTAAGCCAGTTAGCCGCAGTCTATGTTGATGCGATGAATATTATACACTTTATGCATGACAAGTACGCTTATGAAAAAGCTCAAATGGCCTTACATGATACAAACATCGAAAGAATTATGGCTTTTGGAATCGCTGGACTTTCAGTTGTTGCGGATTCATTGTCAGCAGTTAAATATAGTAAAGTTAGAGTTATTAGAAATGAAGCAGGAATTGCGGTTGACTTTGACTTAGATGGTGAATATCCACAATTTGGAAATGATGATGACCGGGTAGATAACTTAGCTAATGATATGGTTGAAACATTCTTTGGTTATCTAAAGAGTCACCAATTAATTCGTGATGCTAAACATTCGATGTCTTTATTAACAATTACCTCAAATGTTGTTTATGGTAAAACAACTGGTTCAACACCAGATGGAAGAAAAATTGGCGAACCATTTGCCCCAGGTGCAAACCCAATGCATGGTCGCGATAAAAGTGGAGCCTTGGCTTCGCTAAATTCCGTGGCAAAATTACCTTATGCCTGTGCTTGTGAAGATGGTATTTCAAATACGTTTTCAATTGTACCTTCAGTTTTAGGCGAAGACTTACAACAAAGAATAGAAAATATTGTTTCAATTTTAGATGGCTACTTTGTTCAAGATGCCCATCATTTAAATGTAAACGTCTTAGACCGTGAAATGTTAATTGATGCAATGGAAAATCCAGATAATTATCCAAATCTAACCATTCGAGTATCTGGCTATGCCGTTCACTTTAATCGCTTATCTAAAGAACAACAAGAAGAAGTAATTAATAGGACCTTCCATGACGTGGTCTAAAAAAGGTTTTGTCAGAAAAATTGAATCAATGGGTACCCTTGATGGACCTGGAGTTAGAACAGTTGTCTTTTTTGGAGGCTGCCCACTTAGATGTTCATACTGTCACAATCCTGACTTATGGAAAACACAACCATCTGATTTAACGACCATTGATGAATTATATGAAAAAATTTCACGCTATAAAACATTTTATGGTACAGATGGCGGAGTAACAATTAGTGGGGGCGAACCATTATCACAACCACTATTTCTAAAGTCATTTCTAGAAAAGTGTCGCGAGAATGAAATTCATACAGTCCTTGATACATCCGGTTTTGGAAATGCTGCTCATTTTGATAGCATCTTAAAATTAGTGGACTTGGTTATCTTTGATTTAAAAGAACCAAATCCCTTTGATTATCCAAAATTAACTGGGGTCACTAAAAGGATCTCCGACCAGTTTGTCGCCAAGGCTCAAGAAAATAATGTTCCATTATGGATTAGAACAGTTATTGTTCCAGGTCATAATGATACATTTGAAAAAATGGATGAATTAGCAGTTGAAATTAATAAAATCAAAAATGTCGAAAAGGTGCAACTACTTCCATACCACACTATGGGAAATTCAAAATATACAGAACTTGGTATTGAATATCCGCTAGAAGGTGTTCCAGGTATGGAAAAAGAAAAATTAGACGAATTATTTGTTTATTTGCAGGGTAAATTAGACATCTATAAATAATCTAGAAAATCAACAATCTTAATGGTTGTTGATTTTTCATTTAAAAACCACGTAGGCTCTTAAAGTTACGTGGTATTTATTTAAAATTTTTATTTTATCTAAGTATTGGCAAGCATATAAATATTTTTAATGTCACTTTCTTCTAACAATAAAATATTGCCTGGTTTAAAGCTATGATAACGGCTAGCCTTTATGGTCATATCATCAATATCTTGGTCACTAATGTTAACTTTTAAATCCTTTAAGGATGTTGGTAAGCCAATTTCTTTAAAAAAGTTATTAAGTTTACTAATGCCTTGACTTATTACTTCTTTATCACTTTTATCGGTTGTTTCGACTTCCATCACTTCTTTAGCAAACTTTAAAAATCTCTCTTGATTACAAGGGGCAGCATAAGTAGCCCAAGTTGACCAGATCGCCGTAAGTGAAGCGCCATGGGCGAGATTATACTTGGCACTTAGTTCATGACCTAACTGGTGAACAGCCCAATCACCACGGTTTGATCTAGCACTTGTTAAATCATTGTGGGAGAGGGAACCACTCCACATCAATTCAGCTCGAGCCTTGTAGTCATTTGGATGTTTTAAAATGGTTTTTGTATGCTTTATGACATTTTTAACTAAAACCGCAGCTATTTGATCAGTTAAGTCTAAAGTAGCTGCATTTGTAAAATATCTTTCAACTGTGTGCATGATTATATCGGCAGCACCACAGGCACTTTGATAGTTTGGAAGAGTATAAGTTAGTTGTGGGTTTAAGATTGCGAAAACTGGGCGCATTGCATCACCACTAAAGGATCGTTTTAAAAGGGTTTGGTCATTTGTGATTACAGATGTTGCACTCATTTCACTACCGGCTGCGGCAATGGTTAAAATGGCTCCGACTGGTAAAGATTGATTGATGTCTTTTTTCCCAATTAAATCTTCGACTTTATCATTGGTTATTGCACCCACGGCAATTGCCTTAGCGGAGTCAATGACACTGCCACCACCTAAGGCTAATACAAAGTCGATATTTTTCGCCTTGGTTAAAGCGATGCCTTCTTTTACTTTTGATAAAAGGGGATTAGCGACAACCCCACCTAATAATTCAAAATCGATATTGTTTTCCTTTAAGTTTTCTTTAACGTTATTTAAAAGCCCAGACTTAACGACTGATTGCTGTCCATAGTGAATTAATACCTTTTGACCCTTGAATTCTTTAATAAGCTCTGAAACCTGATTTTCAGTGTCAGCACCAAAAACTATTTTGGTTGGTGTATAATATGTAAAATTAACCATGTTATCTCTCCTTGTTCATTTATTTTAACACATTATGTTTTAGCTTAGGTAAAAAGGAAAATCTTTCATATATTAAACTGGGAGGCCTAAATGAAGTGTAAGAGGTGTAATAATCAAGACTTGAGATATTTCTTTTTATTAAAGAAAGAGTATGTTTGTCGCAAGTGTCTGATGTTTAATGTTGGTCTATTAGACAAAGAGTTATATTCATATAGCGAAGACCTTGATGCCGAATATCAGCTTGGTTTTGATTTAACTAAAGAACAAAAAGTTTTATCAAAAAAAGTTGTCGAAAATATCATGGCGAAAAAAGACGTCTTAATCTTTGCGGCCTGTGGCAGTGGAAAAACGGAAATTATTCTAAAAACGATAAAATATGGCTTAGATAACAAGCTAAAAGTTGGTATAGCAATCCCGAGACGTCAGGTAGTCTTACAACTTTCAGAAAGGTTGAGCGAATATTTTTCTAAAATTAAAATAGTCAGTGTTTGTGAAGGTTATACAAAGGAGTTGTTTGCGGATTTAATTATATGCACTACCCACCAGTTGCATAATTACCCAAACTACTTTGATATCTTAATTATTGATGAACCAGATGCCTTTCCTTTTGCTGACAATCCACTTTTACAAGCCTTAGCTAAAAACAGTGTAAAAGGTAACACTGTCTACATGACTGCAACGCCAACAAAACAGATGAAGCAACTTGAAACTTTAACACTTTTTAAACGTTATCATGGTCATGACTTATTAGTTCCCAAGGTAGTGATTGCCTTTAAGCCTATTTTGCTCTTAAAGATGTACAAATGGATTACTTTAAATAAAAAAGTCTTGCTCTTTGTACCAACAATTGCCCTAGCTCAAAAATTATCTAAAATCTTAGGCTATCCAGCTATCCACTCAAAAAGTGATGCCAAGGATGAAATTATTAACCAGTTTGAACAAGGAGAATTTAATGTGCTAGTAACGACAACAATTATGGAACGTGGGATTACAATTGAAGGTGTTAACATTTGTGTTTTATATGCTGACCATCCAGTATTTAATCAAGCTTCGCTAATCCAGATCGCCGGTCGGGTTGGAAGGAAAGCTTCTGCACCAAATGGCTTTGGAATATTTCTTTGTGAAAATAAAAGTGAGAAGGTTGACCTATGTATAGCGGAGTTAGAAATGATGAATGCTTAATTTGTGAAGGATCGCTTTTAAAAGGTTTAGATCTTTATCACTTACTGGTGGATGACTGCATTTGCTTTAGGTGTAGAAAAAATTTAAAACCCAAACTTAAGTTTTCGAAATTTAATAATTATCGCCTTTTAAGCTTTTATAGTTATAATGATGAGATTGCTAGACTTTTAATTAGATATAAAGATCTTTTAGATAAACCTCTGGCTCCATTATTTTTAAAGGAGTATATGTGGTTAATTAATTATTTTTTTAAAGGTTATAAAGTTATTCTAATTCCTTCATCAAAGACTCTAGAAAAGCGTAGAGGCTTTAATCATTTACAAGCTATTTTAAAAGGCTGCAAACTAGAGGTTATCGACTGTCTAGAAAAAACAGACAGTATCCAGCGGTTTAGTCATCATCGTTCAAAGGTTTATTTCACTTTTAAAGAATCAGTTGATAATTTAGATAAAGTAATTATCTTTGATGATGTTATAACCTCTGGAAGTTCAATGTTGGAGGCACTTAGGCTGTTGGCTCCAATCTCAAAAAAAATAGTACTTATTTCAATCATTACAAATAGAACACAATAATTAGAAAAGGTGAATTAAATGCAAGGAAAAGTTAAATGGTTTGATGTTGAAAAAGGCTTTGGTTTTATTTGTCAAGAAGATGGATCAGACATCTTTGTTCATTATTCGCATATTTTACAAGAAGGTTATAAAAGTCTTGAAGCGGGGGATATTGTAAGATATGAGATAGTAAATGAAATTAAGGGAATTCAAGCTCGTAATGTAGTAATTGTAGAAAGTTAAAATTTTTGCATTTTCACGTTAATGTTATATAATAAGAATACGTAGATACGTGGAAAGGTATAGGTTTTAATATGGTAGGTAAGGTAAAGAGATTTAATCAAACTAAGGGTTTTGGCTTTATTGAGACTGAAGAAAAAGGCGATGTCTTCTTTCATTACTCTCAGTTAGTTATGGAAGGCTTCAAAACAATCGATGAAGGCGCAGATGTTGAATTCGAATTGGTTGAAGGAGAGCGAGGACTTCAGGCACATAATATCGTGAAGTTGTAGCTATTAGTATTTAAATGTACTTCGTAGAAAAGGTGGAAACGCCTTTTTTATTTACTATAATAGTGTTATAATTGCAATGGTATCAAAATGGAGGGCATCACATGAGTTTTATAAAAAAGTTTTTCAATAATATGTTTTCTTATGAAGGCAAAAGATTAAATGAAGTAGAAAATATTGCTGACCAAGTTTTAGCTTTAGATCAACAAATGCAAGCTAAAAGTGATCAACAATTAAAAGATATGACCAAAGTTTTTCAAGATAGACTAGCTGATGGTGAAACTTTAGACGATATTTTAGTAGAAGCTTTTGCAGTTGTAAGAGAAGCTGCTAGGCGTGTCATTGGTGAACATGCATATCCTGTGCAAATTATTGGTGGGGTAATTTTGAATGATGGCGATATTGCCGAAATGAAAACTGGTGAAGGTAAAACTTTAACTTCAGTTATGCCGGTTTACTTAAATGCGTTAGAAGGCAAGGGCGTTCATATTGTTACAGTCAACGAGTACTTAGCTAAACGTGACTCTAAGTGGATGGGCGCAATTCATGAGTTTTTAGGTTTAACTGTTGCCTTTAATCAGCGGGGTCTAAATGAAAAGCAGAAGCAGGAAGCTTACTTATCTGATATTACCTATACAACAAACTCAGAGTTGGGCTTTGATTACTTACGCGATAATATGGTTACCGATGTTAACAAGCGCGTTATGCGTGGTTTAAACTTTGCTTTAATTGATGAGGTTGACTCAATTTTAGTTGACGAGTCTAGAACCCCATTAATAATTTCAGGGGGCCAGCGAAAAACTGCCAATTTATATGAAAAAGCCGACACTTTTGTCAAAAGATTAAAAAACAATGAAGATTTTGATGTTGATATTAAAAGTAAGACTGTACAGTTAAATGAACAAGGTGTTGAAAAAGCTCAAAAATTCTTTAAGTTAGACAACTTGTATGATGTTGAGCATTCAAATGCTGTTCATCATATTAATATGGCGCTAAAGGCCAATTTTACAATGGATGATGAAGTTGAATATGTAGTTAGAAATGATGAAATAGTTATTGTCGACCAATTTACAGGAAGAATGATGGAAGGTAGAGCTTTCTCTGATGGACTCCACCAGGCTATTGAAGCTAAAGAGGGCGTTACAATTAAGGAAGAAACTTCAACTTTAGCAACAATAACTTATCAAAACTTCTTTAGATTATATTCGAAATTGTCAGGAATGACCGGAACCGCAAAAACTGAAGAAGAAGAGTTTCTTTCAATTTATAATATGCGAGTTATCGAAATTCCAACTAATGAACCACTAATTAGACAAGACTTACCAGATGTTGTTTATGGAACTCAAAAGGCTAAGTTTTCAGCCCTAATAAATAAGATCGAAGAACTTAATGAAAAAGGCCAGCCAGTTTTGGTTGGGACAATTTCAGTTGAGACAAGTGAGTTTGTTAGTAAAATGTTAAAACAACGTCGAATTAGACACCAAGTCTTAAATGCTAAATTCCATGAAAAAGAAGCCGATATAATCGCAAGAGCTGGCTTTAAGGGCTCTGTTACTATTGCTACTAACATGGCAGGTCGTGGTACGGATATTAAAATCACTGATGAAATTCGTGAATTAGGTGGGCTTGCGGTTTTAGGTAGTGAGCGTCATGAATCACGTCGTATAGATAATCAGCTTCGTGGTCGGGCCGGTCGTCAAGGTGATCCAGGAATGTCACAGTTTTTTGTTTCGATGGAAGATGAGCTAATGGTCCGCTTTGGAAGTGAGCGTTTTAGTGGTTTAACTGATGAACTTGGAGACACACCAATTGAGTCTAAAATGTTTACGACCGCAATTGGGACAGCCCAAAAAAGAGTTGAGGGTGTTAACTTTGATGTTAGAAAATCCTTACTTGAGTATGATGATGTTCTAGCTTTGCAAAGGGAAACTATTTATAAACAAAGAGATTATATTTTAGAAAATGACGACATCCATGTGATTGTTGAAGAAATGTTTGAAAAAGCTATTTCTGATATTGTCGATGCTCATTTCAATGTTGAATCTCAGCTATTAGAATATCCAGAGATAATTAAGGCTTTAGACCTTTTAGGCTTTGATGGAATTGTTAGACTAAAAGATATTGAAGGCAAGGATAGTAATGAAGTTAGTGCCTTAGCTTTTAAAACAGCTTGGAATTATTATAATCAAAAAATTAGAAAAGTTAAAAATGAAGCGGTTAGAGTTGAGAGAATTATTGTTTTGAGAATAATTGACCGTAAATGGATTGATCATATTGATATTATGAGTGCCCTAAGAGAAGGAATTCACTTGCGTTCTTATGCCCAATCAAATCCACTTCAGCAATATATTGAAGAAGGCTATACTTTATTTGAAACAATGATGAAAAATATAGCGGTTGAAGCAGTTCAATGGTGTATGCACGTCGAAGTAAAGTAAGGAGTTAGTATTATGCAAATATATGAAATTAAAAAAGAATTAGAAAATTTAAATAGTAAGTTTGACCAACTTAGAGGTTCGCTTTGACACAGATTCAAAGAAAGCCTTAATTGAAAAATTAAATCTTAAAACTATGGAGCCAGGTTTTTGGGATGACCGAAAAAACTCGCAAAAAGTCTTTAATGAGTTAAATCAAAATAAGACCTTAGTTAAAGGTTATGAGAATATCGAAAAAAAACTTTTATCAATTGAAGATACGTATCAATTAGTAAAAGATGAAAATGACGCTGAACTTTTAGAACTTTTACAAATGGAGTATGAGGAGTTAGCAAATGATTTTTCTGACTTTGAAATCAAAGTGCTCTTAAGTGGTGAATATGATAATAATACTGCCATTGTAGAAATACATCCAGGAGCAGGTGGAACTGAAAGTCATGATTTTGCGGCAATGTTATATCGGATGTTAAGTCGCTATGTTGAACGCAAAGGTTTTAAGATGACAGTCTTAGATTATTTAGCTGGCGATGAAGCTGGAATAAAGTCGGTAACTTTTAGTGTTAGTGGTGACCTTGCCTATGGTTATTTAAAATCTGAAAAAGGTGTGCATCGTTTAGTTAGAATTTCACCCTTTGACAGTTCTGGTAGAAGACATACATCTTTTGCGGCAGTAAGTGTAACACCAGAAATTAAAGATGTTGAGTTAGATATTCCAGATTCTGATATTCAAATGGAAACTCATCGCGCCACTGGAGCTGGGGGTCAACATATTAATAAGACAGACTCTGCAGTAAGACTGATTCATACGCCAACTGGTATCGTTGCGGCAAGTCAAAGTGGTAGGTCACAACACGCAAACCGTGACCAAGCCTTAACGATGCTAAAGTCAAGAGTCTTTGAAATGATGGTGCAAGAGCAAGCTAAACAATTAGATGAAATAACTGGAGTAAAGTCTGCAATCGAGTGGGGTTCACAAATAAGATCTTATGTTATGCATCCTTACACCTTAGTTAAAGATACTCGGACAAATTATGAAGAAGGTAACGTTGAAGCTGTTTTAGATGGAAAAATTGAAAACTTTGTTTATGAGTATTTAAGTCAAAATTCAAATACGTAATAGGAGGCTAAAATGACCAAGTTTATAAAAGACAACATAACTGAGTTTTTAGTTTTGTTGTTAGGTAATTTTTTGTTAGCCTGTGCTGTAAATTTCTTTATTCTACCTTATGATATTTTGACAGGTGGCGTCTTTGGAGTTTCGATTGCCTTAAGTCCACTGCTGCCAAATGTAGACACAAAATATATTGCGTATTTCTTTATTTTTATTACCTATATCTTGGGGGCGGCCTTTTTAGGAAAAAAGTTTGCTTTAAAAACACTTGCAAGTTCGATTGCCTATCCATTGATGATTGAATTATTACGATATTCAACCTTTACAATTGAAATTGACCCGATGTTGGCGTCCTTATATGGAGGACTTTTATCGGGGGTTGCCTTAGGACTTGTATTTAGATCACACGCAAGTACTGGTGGTATGGATGTCTTTCCTCTATTATTAGATAAGTACTTTCATATTCCAACCTCAAAAGGTTTGATGCTGGTAGATGGGCTAACAGTTGCCTTAGGTGTATATACCTTAGGGATCACTCACGTCTTAATTGGCTTAATTTCAGTTTGGGCCACATCTTATATGATTGATAAGGTTTTATTATTTGGTAGTGAAACCACTAAGTCAATTCAAATTATTTCCAATCAGTTAGATATAATTAATAGTCGGATTCACTTAGAGCTTAACCGTGGTACAACAATAATTAGTGCAGTCGGTGGCTATGGAGGCGAAGCTCGTGATATAATTATGTGTGTGGTTACAAATGAACAATATACAGATCTTAAAACGATAGTCATGGAAGAGGACCCATCAGCATTTTTAATCGTACAAGATGCGAGAGAAATCCTTGGAGAAGGCTTTAGATTAGGGCACCGCGTTTAACTTTTAATAAAGGATATTGTTAATATATATATATTGAATAAAAGACTTGCAATGGGCAAGTCTTTTTGTTATAATAATCAAGCGTCGCAAAGAAACGTGAGGTTGCCGATACACCGGAGCCCGTTGTCATGACTGGTGGGATATTGGGGAATTCAAGCGAGGCGAAAGTCGCCGAGAGTGACTAAAGAAAAAGGAGGAGTTTCATGGCAAAGAATAACGTAAAGATTCGTCTTAAGGCTTATGAGCATAGGACAATCGATTTAGCAGCTGAGAAAATAATCGCAGCAGCTAACGAACACGGAGCAAAGAAGGTAATTGGGCCAGTTCCACTACCAACTGAGAAAGAAATTGTTACAATTCTTCGTTCACCACACGTGAACAAGGATTCAAGAGAGCAATTTGAGCAAAGGACACATAAAAGATTAATTGAGATTGTTGGACCTAACGCATCAACTATTGATGCCTTGAGTAGACTAGAGCTACCAAGTGGTGTTGACATCGAAATTAAACTTTAGTGGTGATGGAGGTTAAATCATGAAGGGTATTTTAGGAAAGAAACTTGGCATGACTCAGGTGTTCACCACTGATGGTACATTGTTACCAGTCACAGTTATTGGAGCAACACCAAATGTCGTTATGCAAAAGAAAACAATTGAAACAGATGGTTATGAAGCTGTTCAATTAGGATTTGAAGATGTGAAAGAGCACCGTTCAAATAAACCAAGCATGGGTCACGCAAGTAAAGCAGAAACGGGACCAAAGAAGTTTATTAGAGAAGTACGTGGCAATGGCATGTCTGAATATGAGGTAGGACAAGAAGTAACATTAGAAGTATTTTCAGAAGGCGATATGCTAGATGTTACAGGTATCTCAAAAGGTAAAGGTTATACTGGAGCAATTAAAAGAAATAACCAAGCGTTAGGACCTAAAACACATGGTTCTAGATTCCACCGTAGTGCGGGATCGATTGCGAGTGGTGGAACAGTTGGTAAAGTTGCTAAAGGTACAAAGATGGCTGGACAACACGGTGGTTTTACAACTACTAATAGAAACTTAGAAGTAGTTTCTGTTGATTTAGACAAAAACGTCATTTTAGTTAAGGGAAATGTTCCTGGACCTAAAAAAGGCCTAGTATTCTTAAAAACTACAACTAAGAGAATTAAACAAAAAGAACCAGTACAATTAGTAAATTATGAAACTACAGAAGAAACTGCAGCAGAGGAGGCGTAATCAATGGCAAACTTAAAAATGTTTAATCTAGATGGAAAAGAATTAGAAAATATTGAAGTATCTGCTGATGTTTTTGGGATTACACCAAATAAACAAGTTCTGTTTGATGCAGTAGTAGCTCAACAAGCTGCGCAACGTCAAGGAACACATAAAGTAAAAAACAGATCAGAAGTTAGAGGTGGCGGACGTAAACCTTGGAGACAAAAAGGTACAGGTCGTGCTCGTCAAGGATCAATTAGATCACCACAATGGGTTGGTGGTGGAGTTGTCTTTGGACCAACAACAGCAAGAAACTATAAGCTACACACTAATAGAAAAGTTAGAAGACTTGCTATTAGATCAGCTTTAAGTGATAAAGTTTTAAACAATAAAGCAATGTTAGTAGAAAACTTAGAAATGCAAGAAATCAAAACAAAAAGATTTATCGAAGTATTAAACAATCTTAATGTAACTAATAAGACATTATTTGTTATAAGAGCTGACGAAGACTATGAAAATGCTTACCTTTCAATGAAAAATTTAAAAGGTGTAGTATTACTTCCAGTTGAAAGCTTAAATGTATTCGATATTCTAAATGCAGAAAACTTAGTAATGACACAAAAAGCTGCTGAGTTAGCTGGGGAGGTATTAGTATAATGAGTAGAGCAAGAGATATTATCATTCGCCCAGTAATCACTGAAAAATCAATGCATTTAACCGATGATAACAATACAGTTACATTTGTAGTTGCTAAAAACGCAAACAAAACTGAAGTGAAATTAGCGGTCGAAGAAATATTTAAAGTTAAAGTTGAACGTGTTAACACAATCAACGTAAGAGCTAAAAAAGCTAGAATGGGTCAACATGAAGGATTTAAGTCTTCATATAAAAAAGCTATTATTAAATTAGCTGAAGGCCATTCAATTGATATCTTCGAAGAAAGATAAATATTAATAACGGAAGAAGGCGCTATTTCCGTCAAATGCGCAAGGAGGAGTAATCAATGGCGATTAAAAAATATAAACCGACCACTCCAGGACGCCGTCACATGACATCTCTAGTAAGAGAAGACATAACGGTTAGTAAACCTGAAAAATCACTTACTGAATCAATCAGTAAAAAAGGTGGACGTAATAATACAGGAAGAATCACAACCCGCCATCAAGGTGGAGGGCACAAACGTCAATATAGAATCATTGACTTTAAACGTGATAAAGACAATATACCTGCAAGAGTTTCAACAATCGAATATGATCCAAACAGAAGTGCTCACATTGCATTAGTAACATATGCAGATGGTGAAAAAAGATATATCTTAGCACCTAAAGGCTTAACGGTTGGAATGGAAATCTTATCAGGCGAAGACGCTGATATTATAGTTGGAAACTCAAAACAATTACAATTTATTCCAGAAGGAACTACAGTTCATAACGTTGAATTAAAACCTGGTAAAGGTGGACAAATGGTTCGTTCAGCTGGAACAAGTGCAAGAGTTACAAGCTCTGAAGGTAAATATGTAACTTTAAGATTAGCAAGTGGCGAAGTACGTAAAGTATTAGGCACATGCCGGGCAACTATCGGTACTGTAGGTAATGAAGATCATTCACTTGTAGTAATTGGTAAAGCCGGAAGATCACGCTGGATGGGTAAAAGATCTGCAGTTCGTGGATCAGCAATGAACCCAATCGATCACCCACATGGTGGTGGAGAAGGACGTACGTCAATTGGACGTGTAGCTCCGATGACACCTTGGGGTAAAAAAGCTCAAGGAGTTAAAACTCGTAAGCGTAAAAATAAATCTAATGATTTAATCGTTAGAGACAGAAGAAAGAAAAAATAACGAAAGGTAGGAAATCAATATGAGTCGTAGTTTAAAAAAAGGACCTTTCTGTGATGAGCATTTAATGAAAAAAGTAGAAGCTCAAAAAGGCGGAAAGAAATCAGTCATTAAGACTTGGTCAAGACGTTCAACAATTTTCCCGCAATTCGTTGAACATACATTTGCAG
>JAAZDW010000032.1 GCA_012512595.1 Erysipelothrix sp. | reverse complement strand
AGGTGATTGTTTTGAAGAGATTATTTTTTGTAGTTATGACTATGGCTTTATTATTATCTTGTACAAAAACAAGGCCGGATATTTTGGAACCTTTATTTACAATTACCATTCAAGATGATGATACAAAAGAAACTAAAAAAGTGAGTAGTGGTGATGATTATATTTTTATAATGCCAAAAGATAAATCTTACAATAAAGTTTTTGTAAATGGTGTTGAACAAATGGCTAATTTAAATAATGAATACGTAATTGAAAACATAACCCAAGATATTCTTATTACCTTCAATAAACAATATAAGATTACACTTCCACAAGCACTTGGTTATAAGTTAGAATTAATCAATAGTGATGACAGTTTTGTTAATAAAGGAGATAATCTTCGATTTAACTTTAAAGTTGATGTTGACTATAGTAATTCAATCCCAATTGTTAAAGTGAATAATGAAAAGGTAAAAATAACTGACAATCAATTTAATGTAGATAATATAAATGCTGACATCAACATAACGGTCGAAGGGGTCGTAAAAAATCAGGTAATTGTTGTCCCTGAAGTCCCTGAGATTCCTGAGATTCCAGAAAAACCTGACTATACAAGTTTTTCAAATGAAGACTTGAGCTGGTGGTATCATACACAACCAACTCTCTACAGTCACGTTAAACCAACAATTGAATCAAATATTGAGACACTTTTAAAGGAATACAATGGACTATGGATGCTAAATACAAATGAAAAGGTTGTTGTCTTAACAATGGATGAAGGCTACGAATATGAAAATAATACAACTGAGATTTTAGATATAGCCAAGGATAAAGGTGTTGTCATAACATTTTTTATAACTGGTGGCTATATTGACAATAATCCAGATCTTGTAAAAAGAATGGTAAAAGAAGGTCATATGGTTGCAAATCACAGCGATAAACATTTGCGCCCAAGTCCTGCCTTGGCGACTAGTGATGAAACACTTATTGACGATATTGTTAAACTAGAAGATAAATTTAGAGTTTTAACAGGTAAAGAGCTCGCAAATTTATATCGTCCACCTGAAGGCGGTTATAGTGAAAGAAGTCTTGCGATTGTTAAGGATTTGAGATATAAGACAATCTTTTGGAGCTTTGCTTATCGTGATTGGTTAGTTGACCAACAACCTAATCCCCAAGAAGCATTTGATAAAATAGTTTCACAATTACATCCTGGGGCAATTATTTTACTACATGCAGTTTCAAATACTAATGTAGCAATTTTAGCAGACTTGATTGATGAGGCTAGAGCCCAAGGCTATACATTTACAACTATTCCATACTAATTATTATTATAATATAGATTATATTTGGCCCATAAAAAAACGTAGCTCTATTTAAGGTCTACGTTTTTGTTAGGATTAGATTAGACATTGCAAACTTGGGTGTCAGAATCACAAAAGAGTGGGTTATTATTTATTGATTCGATAAACATTCCATTTCCAGCGGGGATAGTTTTAATTAAATCTTTACTTACTAAATTTTTTATTAATGATTCAAGTTCTTTTTCAGAGTAGTCAAAGGCACTTTGAATTTCTACAGGAGCAACTCGATCGTATTTATTAATAAATTGTAGGACACTATCTTCAGACTTTTCTGGAATTATCTCATTGATATTATCACCTGCTATAGAATTTATAACAGCTTTTAGTGCATCAAAACTCTGATAGCCGCGCATTAATATTTCTTGCTCTCCATACTTTACTAAAAATGTTGGAAAACCTCTGACGCCATAGCTGTGCATAACTCGTAAGTCATCCTCAAAAGCAGCCTCAGCGCTACCATTTGAAAATCTTTCAATAAATTTTGCGATATCTAAACCAACATCTGCCGCCAATTCGATTAAAACACTAAGTTTATTAGTTTGTTTAGCTTCGGTTGCTGTTGCTTCTCTGATTCTGCGCATAAACTTATCTGCAAGATTCTGATCTTCCATTTGTGCTGCCTTGTAAGCGATATTTTGTGGATATGTAGAAGGGTGTTCTTTAGAAAATAAACTAAAGCCCTCACTTTTTACAGGCATCCCATGTTTTAGTGATGCTTCAAGCCAATGTGCTGCAACTTGGGTGTTTGATGTTTCTGCATCTCCACCAATATCATTAAAACTGTCATAGAAATCACCGATATCTTTTACCAGTCCACCCATTACAAATTTTACTTTTAATTGATCTTTAAACCTAGTTTCAAGTTTTCTTAAAACGGGCTCACTTCCCCAACACCAAGTACAAACAGGATCTGTAAACTCGACTACTTCAACATATTTTTTATTTTCCATTATTAATTTCTCTCCTTTTGTTGTTTTTCACAACTATTTAATAACTACCAAAGAGTAGTTTTTGACATAAATAAAAAGCAAACATCTATTTTTCTATTTTATTTAAAAGACGAATTAAAAGTTGTTTTTCTTCTGAATTTAATAATTTAAAAGAGTTACTTAAATCAATCAGATGAATTGGAAAAATGTCTTCAACCTTTTGTCTACCTTGGTTAGTTATTTTGATTAAACTAGATCTTTTATCTTTTGGATTAACACTTCTACTAACAAGTCCTGCCTTTAATAGGTTATTTATAACGACGGTCATATTACCACTTGTAGAAAGTGCAGATTCTGTAAGTTTATTAATACTCATACTTCCTTTGTGATAAAGTGATTCTAGGGCAGAAAACTGTGAAGTTGTTAATTTGTGCTTAATAAAAATATCCGCAGATCTTTTGTGAATATTCTGGGTTGTCTTGCTTAAGGTAATAAGCAATCGCAGATTTTGGTTATTTACTTTTCCATAAGTTACTTTTATTTTGTCCATATTTAAACATTACTACTAACTAGTAGCAAAGTCAACGAAATAGCTTTAGTGTAATAAAATATCCTAAAAATAACTAACCTTTAAACGTTTTCTTATAAAATGCGACTATACTTTCTAAATAGACTAGGATTTAAGTCAAATAGGTTAAATGGTTAAACATTTTTTATTTAAGTGTTATGATATATAAGGAAATAAATATTAAATAATTAAAAATCGTTTCAATTACTTAAAATATTAAACAGATATTATAAAAAAACATGTTTTATTAGTAAATATATTATGAAAGAGGTATATGATGGAAGAAATAAAAAAACAACAAACACAACAGGGGTGTAATCATAATCATGGCAAAATGCCAGTTGTGTTATATTTTGTTGGGTTGCTTTTGGCAATCAGTGGGCTATTTTTAACAAGGAGTAATACTTTTTTAGCAAATGTATTATTTTCTTTGGCCTCAATCAGTGCTGGTTATCATGTCATTATTCTAGCAGGCGTTGGTTCGACAATTAAAAACTCAAAACTTAAAGGTAAGTTTACACCTAATTCGCATATTTTAATGGGAATCGCCGCCTTGGGAGCTTCTTTGATCGGAAGTTTTTGGGAGGGGGCGCTGCTTATTTTAATCTTTTCTGGAGCTCATTTTCTTGAAGAATTTGCCGAAGGTAGAAGTAAAAGAGAAATTACTAATCTTTTGAAAATGAACCCTACAACCGCTCGTTTAATTGTGGCAAATAATGAGATTAAAATTGTTGAAGTTAATGATTTAAAAATTGGAGACAGGCTGCAAGTTTTAAACGGTGACCAAGTGCCAATTGATGGAGTTATATTATCAGGATCAACTTCAATTGATGAATCATCTATTAATGGCGAAAGCATTCCAAAAGAAAAATCAAAGGGAGACGTTGTCTTTGGTAGTACAATTAATGGAACCGGTACTTTTACAATGGAAGTGACAAAGGAAAATAAAGACACTGTTTTTGCAAAAATATTACAGCTGGTAAATCAAAATCAAGATAACCAAACAAGGGCCTCAAGTATTATTCAAAGGTTTATGCCAAATTATGTTAAGTCTGTTTTACTGGCAACAGCGCTTGTTATATTATTTGGACCATTAATTTTTGGATGGACTTGGTCCAAGAGTATTTATATTGGGTTAGTTCTCTTAGTTGGTGCCTCACCTTGTGCCCTTGCTGCAGCTACAGTATCGGTGACACTTTCAGCTACATCTAACCTTGCTAGTCGCGGTGTGCTTTCAAGGGGAAGTACCTACTTGTCGCAATTAGGTGAAATAAAAGCTATCTCATTTGATAAGACTGGGACACTAACTGTAGGAAAGCCAAAAGTTACTAACTACCATTTTGATGAGACTGTAAACAACCAAGAATTAATTGATATTATCGTGGCGCTTGAAAGGGAATCTAACCATCCTTTAGCCAACGCAATTTTAGAAAAATTTGAAGCGAAAAATGATTTATACATTAAAGTTGAAAATCAAATAGGTGAAGGCTTAAAAGGTATTTATGAAAATAATACTTATCGAATTGGAAAGCCTACGTCTTTTACTAGTGTAAAATCTGAATATGAGCTTTTAAATGAAGAGTATTCTTTAGATGGAAATACTGTTGTCTACGTTTCTAAAAATGATGTTGTAGTTGGGATGATCGCATTAATGGATGTGGCTAGTGAATATGCCAAAGAAACTATCGACTACTTTAATCAAGCTGGAATCGTTACAACCCTGATTACAGGAGATTCAAAAATGACAGGTCAAGCAGTTGGTAGACAATTAGGAATTGATCACGTTTTGGCAAATGTAATGCCGCAAGACAAGTCTGATATTATCGAAAAGCAAAAAGAAACCTATGGAACAACTGCAATGGTAGGAGATGGCGTCAATGATGCCCCAGCACTTGTAATTGCGGATATAGGGATTGCTATGGGTGACGGTACAGATGTTGCTGTAGATGTCTCGGATATAGTTTTAATGCAAAGTGATTTAACAAGGTTAGTAAAAGCCCACGAAATAGCTTTAAAGATGAATAAAATTATTTATCAAAACATTATCTTTTCAATGGCAGTCGTTGCATTTTTAGTCATTGTTACCTTACTTGGATTGTCAAATATTTCAATTAGTGTTGTTGTCCATGAGGGAAGTACAATTGTAGTTATCTTAAATGGACTTCGATTACTAAAAGCCAAATAAGTTAAAACATATATGTTATTTAAAGAACCTTTTATTTTGAGGTTTTTTTTAAATACCTTAGTAAACAAACTCAATTTAAAGAATATCAACTTTAGACTTACTGAATTAATCCATCTTTTTTGCTATGTTTGGTAGCAATCGATATAATGATAAGAGAGGGACTGGTGGATAAAGATGATTGTTGGAATAGATATGGGTGGAACACATATAGATGGTGTAATTATAAAAGATGGCAATATTATTAAAACAATAAAAAATCCAACTAATAGAAATGACCTATTTGAAACAATTTGGACTACACTTAAACAGTTATTAGATGGTAATGACAAAAATCAGATTACAAGAATTAATTTAAGTACGACGATTTCAACTAATGCAATTGTGGAAAATAAGGTTAGTAAGGTTGGGCTGATTATTCAAAGTGGACCTGGGCGCAATTATGACTTTACAAATGTAACAGAAAACTTAGGTTTAATTAGCGGCTACATTGACCATCGTGGCAAGATCGTTAAAGATTTAAACAGTCAAGAATTATTAGCGTATAAACAAACTTTTAAAGATAATGATGTTGAAGCTGTTGGTGTTGTGACAAAGTTTTCAACCAGAAATCCAAGTCATGAAAAACGTATCTTAGAGCTGTATGAAGCTGAATTTGATCATATCACAATGGGGCACAGCCTTTCAGGAAAACTAAACTTTTTAAGAAGGGTAAATACTAGCTATTTAAATGCTGCCGTTTACAAAACCTTTAATGACTTTGCATTCAATATAGAAAAAGCATTAAAACAAGCAGGTATTAATGCCCCGGTTTATATTTTAAAGGCCGATGGCGGGACAATGAATTTAAAGATGGCGACTAAAAAGCCTGTTGAAACAATCTTATCTGGACCGGCCGCTAGTTTTATGGGACTAAGTGCTATGTTTGAAGAAAATCAAGATGGAATACTGCTTGATATTGGCGGTACGACAACTGATATTTTTTTCCTTGTCAATGGTGTCCAATTATTTGAGCCATTAGGGATTAGCATTGATAATCATAAAACTCTAATTAGAGCTATTTATTCAAAATCAATTGGCTTAGGTGGAGACAGTTATATTAGTGTCGTCAATAAAGAAATTAAAATTGGCCCAAAAAGAATGGGTAAACCTCTTGCCTTTGGAGGTGAATATTTAACTCCAACAGACGCAATGGTAGCTTTAGATAAAATGCAGGCTCCCTTTAAAGAAAAATCAATTAAGGCTTTAAAAGCAATGGGATCACAATTAGATATGGATGTTAATCAACTTGCTAAATATATTTTAGAGAAAATGGCAGATATAATTTATGTTAATGTTATACAAACTTTGGATAAAATAAATTCAAAACCCGTATATACAATTAAAGAATTATTGCAAGACTATAAGTTATCACCAAAATTTATTAATGTAATTGGTGGGCCAGCTAAAATATTAGCCCCATATTTAGAGAGCAAGTTTAACTTAAAGGTAAAATTTCCCTTACAATATGAAGTTGCTAATGCCATCGGTGCGGCTCTTGCAAAACCAACAATGGAAATAAATTTACATGCGGACACTGAACGTGCAATCTTATCGGTTTCTGAAGTAAATCTTTATCAAAGCATCGACAGAAATTATAATTTAGACAAAGCTATAGACCAAGCACTAGCAATCATTAAATCAAATACAGAAAATATTAACGGTGAGGTAGAAGCTGAAATAGTTGATGCTAATAGTTACAATATGGTTAAAGGCTATATGTCTGCATCAAAAAACATTCGAGTAAGGGCTCAAGTAAAGCCAGGACTTATTTACATGTTAAAAGGAGAAGATTAATAATGGAAAAAGCAAAAAACAAATTAGGTTTAGTCTTTTTTCCTGCCTTTGATTGGGCGATATCCCCAACTCACCCAGAAAGAGAAGAAAGACTTTTATATACCCAAGATCAAATCTTTGAAGAAGGAATCCAAGATATAGAAGGAATTGAGTTTTTTAATCCAATGATTGCTAGTGAAAAAGATATTCAAAGAGTTCACTTTGCAATTCCAGATGTAAAAAGTAGACTTACAAAGTCACACTACATTTCAGTTGGAGGAGCAATTAGAGCCTATAAAGCTGTGATGGACAAAGAGGTAGACAAGGCTTTTGCCCTAATCAGGCCACCTGGTCACCATGCTCACCGGGTTGTTTATGGCGACCGCGGGTTTTGTATTGTTAATGTTGAAGCGGTTGCGCTTGAAAGAATCAGACAAGAGTATGGTGACATGAAGGTCGCAATTATTGATACTGATGCGCACCACGGCGATGGTACCCAAGATATTTATTATAATGACAAAGATACTTTGTTTATTTCCTTTCATCAAGACGGTAGAACGCTATACCCAGGAACTGGCGCAATTGAAGAATTTGGCGGGCCAGCAGCCTATGGTTACAATATAAATATCCCCCTGCCACCTGAAACTGGGGAAGAGGGATTTTTGTATATTTTAGATAATATTGTAATGCCAATTTTAGATGATTTCAAACCTGATCTAATTATTAATTCAGCAGGGCAAGATAATCATTATAGTGATCCTTTGACAAACATGAATTTTACAGCTCAAGGGTATGCAATTTTAAACCAACGTTTAAATCCAGATATTGCTGTCTTAGAAGGCGGCTATTCAATTGAAAGTGCGCTTCCTTATATAAATTTAGGGATAATTTTAGCGATGGCCGGAATGGACTATTCTAAAGTTATTGAACCAGACTATGATCCAATCAAAATAAAGCAAGATAAAAGAATTACCAAGCATATTGAAGAGTTATCCACTTACATATATAAAAGGTGGAAAAACAAAGAACAATTAGCAAAAGAAAAATTTAAAAACAAAACAGAAGTTATTTTAGAAAAGCAAATATATTATGATACAGATGGCATTATGGAACACCAAATAAATACTTTCAATATTTGTTCGCAATGTTCTGGTTATAATACAATCAAATCTACAAGTGACAAGGGTGACAAAGTCTTAGCAATTACACTTCCAAGAAAAGCTTGTCAATCTTGTATTGAAAAAACTTATAATCTATATCAAAATACAACTTTAAATAACTACACCAATGTTTATCTTCAAGATCGTGTAAATGATGAATACTTGGCAAAGTAACTTTTATCATTAACGATAAAAGCCTAAAATTATTTTTTATGTAAGTATAAATATGTTATAATTGGATTACAATTAAATGGGCGATGGTGTTCGCCATTAACCATCATTTTATGATTAATAACGCCTACTTGATTTTTTTTATCATTCAAGTAGGCGTTTTATTTTGGAAAGAGGGAAAGTGATGACAGTAGTAATAGTATTAGCCCTAATTATACCTTTAGGTTATTTGGCTAAAATATCTAAGGTCCCAGTATTAATTTACTATCTTTTTGCCGGGATTATTTTAGGTCCTTTTGCTTTAGGCTACATAAAGTTTGAAAATGGTCCATTAATTCGTCAAGCAGCTTTAGTTGTAATTATGTTAAGGTCAGGGCTCGGTTTATCTTTACAATCATTGAAAAAGGTTTCAAGACCAGCAATTCTCTTATCTTTTGTACCAGGCTTAATTGAGGCAGCTGCAGTTGCAATAGCTGCATATTTTATTTTTGGTTTTACATTATTGCAAGGAATTATTTTAGGTTTCATGCTGGCCGCTGTATCACCAGCGGTTGTTGTTCCAGCTATGTTAAAGCTTATTGATCAAAAGTTAGGAAAAGATATACCTTCTATGATTTTGGCTAGCTCGGCCATCGATGATGTCGTAGCCTTAAGTTTTTTTACTTTCTTTACTTCACTATATTTTAATAATGAAGTATCTTTGTTAGCGAGTATACTTTTAATACCTTTAAAAATGTTTTTGTCTTTTGTACTTGGTTATACTTTTAGCTATTTTATCAAAAGATTTAACAACTTTAAACTAATTCTAATTACAATATTGGCATTAGGATCAGTTTACTTTGAAAAGTATTTACCAATATCAGCCTTAATTTTAATTATGGCGATGGGCATTGGCTTAAATAAATACTCAAAACAGTCAGCTGATATATTAAGTGACATAATGAAGCCAGTTTGGAATATTATGCAAGTATTTTTATTTATATCAGTTGGTAGTGAATTAAATATCTTAGCCTTAAAAGATATCTTAAGTTTGGGTTTATTATTAATTGTTGTTGGTTTAATATTTAGAAGTATTGGAGTTTTATTGTCGGTTAAAAGTTTAACTAAAAAAGAACAGTTATTTTCAATGTTTGCCTTTATGCCAAAGGCTACTGTGCAAGCGGCCCTAGCAAGTGTTCCTTTGGCCATGGGAATTAAAGATGGCGATTTAATGCTATTGATCGCAGTCTTAGCAATCATTGTCACAACGCCAATAGGTGCGACCTTGATAAGTATTATGGCACCTAAACTTTTAAAACAAGAATAAGAATATTTTTTAGAACAATTAAGATATGTTATAATTGCAATAGAATAAATAGTTTAATTAAAAACACTAGAAAAAAAAGAGGGGACTTAATATGATTGAAATAAAAAATGTATCTAAAACATATGGAAAGGAAACATTGGCAGTCGACAATGTTAGCCTGAACATTAAAGATGGCCAAATAGTTGGTTTTATCGGACCCAATGGGGCTGGTAAGACAACAACAATTAAAATGCTAACTGGAATATTAAATCCAGATAGTGGTAGCATTAGTATCAATGGTTATGATATAACCCAAGATCCAATTAAGGCAAAGATGCAATTTGGATTTGTTAGTGATAATCCCAATGCCTATCCTAAACTAAGAGGCAGAGAGTACTTAAACTTTATTGGCGATATGTATGAAGTTGATTACCAAACCCGTGATAAACAAATTGCTCATTACACAAAGCTTTTAGCCATGGATGATGTTTTAGACGATAAAATCGCAACTTATTCCCATGGTATGCGCCAAAAAATTATGGTGATAGCTGTTTTGATTCATGATCCTTATTTATTGATCTTAGATGAACCCTTAACAGGACTTGACCCGCAATCTTCATTTGTGCTAAAAGAGTTAATGAAAGAAAGAGCAGCCGAAGGAAAGTCAGTTTTCTTTTCTACCCATGTTTTAGAAATTGCTGAAAAGCTTTGTGACCAAATTGCAATTATTAATCATGGTAAAATAATTTATACAGGAACACTAGAAGCATTAAAGGGCAAATATCCACAACTTTCCCTTGAAGAAATATTCTTGCAGGTAACAAGATGAAAAAAATCTTCTCTTTAACCAAAGTTATGTTGAAAAGTTCTTTTTCAACGATGGCAGTAGTTAAACAAAAAAAGAAACATGCAAGTAAAATAAATTTAATTGCGGTTATATTATTGTACTCAATTATTTCAACATCAATGTTTTTGACATCTCAAGACATACTAAAACTGTTTGTTAAACTAAATCAAGAAGCCTTAGTCATTGACTTAGTCTTTCTGGCGGCAAGTCTGTATATCTTGGTAATTGGGATAGCGACTGTACCAACAATATTCTATTTTTCAAAAGATCTTGAAAATCTTTTAGCTATGCCGCTTAAGTCAGATGAAATTTTGTTTGCCAAAACATTTACAACATATATAACAATTTTAGTTGGCTCTTCATTTGTGCTTATACCTTTTGGTATCTCATATCAAATGATTGCTAATCCGCCATTAATATTTTTACTATATTATATACTAGCGTTTTTAATCTTACCGCTTTTGCCAATGGCAATTGCAATTACCTTTGTTGTGTTAATCTTTAGATTTATTCCTAAATTTAATAATAAAGATCTATTTACTTATGTGACTAGTTTTTTAATGATCGCTATTATTTTTGGAATTAATTTCTCATCAATTGGAAATTCTAATTTATTAGATGATATTATGACAGGAGATTCAAATTTAACCTTAGCCATTACAACACTTATCCCAACAATTAAGATTCTGTCACAAGCAGTTAATGATTTTAATTTTTTTAAAATTATCTTTGGTCTTGTTTTATCAATGATATTTTTAGGCTTAATGGTTAAACTGCTTGCTAAAACTTATTTTAAAGGGGCTATTGGGGTTTCAACTACAAGTAAAAAACGTAGACCCCAAAAGCTTAAAAAATATCGTATGGATAAAAAGATTAGCTCACCAGTATTCACGATATTGAAAACTGACTTTAAAAATATACTTAGAACACCAGTTTTTATGATTAACTACTATTTGCCAGTACTTATTGTTCCATTTTTTTCAGTTATTCCTTTGATTGGAATATTGTCATCGGAACAATTTTCAACTGAAATGATAGCTGATTTAATTCTTGCTGTCCAAGTAGGATTAAATGAGATTGAATTGGCTGTTATTCTACCTTATGCAATAATTGGAAGTTTTGTATTTAGCTTCTTTTTATCATCTATGTCAACTATTACCTCAACCTCAATATCACGTGAAGGTGAAAGAATGGAATTTTATAAATCAATGCCAATTAAAATGATGACAGTGATCAATTCCAAACTGCTGTTAGGGATAGTATCCTCACTAGCTGTGCCTTTAATAACGTTAACATTACTAGCCTTTGCTTTAAAACTTAAGGTGATCATTATAATTAGCGCATTGATTGCCCTAATTATAGCCGCAGTCTTTAGTAATACCTTAGGTATTGTTTTAGATGTGTTTTATCCAAAATTAGTTTGGGATAATGAAACTCAAGCTATTAAGCAAAATTTTCTTACGATTGTACCCATCTTTGGCTCCTTTTTAATCATCGGCTTATTTGTCTTTATTTTTAATCAATTTAAAAATGACCAGTTATTAGCAGCTGTTTTAATCTTGCTTTTAGCTGTTTTACTATCGTTTGTAATTTATCAATACGTAATCAAACACTTTGGAGTTAAGCGTCTAGATAAAGCAATAGAAAGAATTTAGCTTGCTTTTTTAAAAAGTAAAAAGGTTAATTGAAATACTAACTACCGTTTAGGTTGACTTTCGGTATTGCAGGAGTAAGTTCCGGTTTTAAAGGCTATCTAAGTCATCATTATTATAAATCTATGCTAAATATGTAGTATAATTACTTTACACAACGATTTGCGGCACTTT
>JAAZDW010000031.1 GCA_012512595.1 Erysipelothrix sp. | reverse complement strand
GCAGTATCCTTTGCCATTTTAACAATTAAACGAACAAGCCTAAGGTGTTTTAGCTGCTACTCGAACTCTTGTATCTCCTTATACTATTACGTGACCAATATGTACCGTATCTAGAGGTAACTTCTCCATTTGCATAATGTCATAATGTATCGTAAAAACTGAATTCATGCCATGTTGTTATAACATTGTGTTTTGGTCCTGTCTAGACAAATCAAACATATGTTACACTTTCAATTATTTAGAAGTGTTTATTTATTATCCTCTTTTTTATTAGTTTTATTTATTCTTTAATTTAATCAATATGACTCAATATATTCTGCTGCCACTTGATTAGGGTTTTCAAATCCTAACACTTTTATACATACTAGTCATATATATTGAGCTTTACTTAATTACTATTGTGATAAACTCATATATTAAATACTTCTTCAACTTAAACACATATTACCATTTTTGATAATGCATTGAAAGTCTACATTGACCTAGATCGAATAAAATAGAAATAGAAAATAAAAACCAATATAATTGGTCAAAATTTTAATACCATGTAATCGGTTCTTTCCTGGATAATAAACGCTAATACCAAAATGTTTAAAGACAAATATTAACTCGATATTATATATTTTGTCACAGTTACCTTAATTACTTGAAACTTTTTGACATCACTTTGACATCACTAGCCCTATTTATAGACCTTTTAAATGCTTAGAGCATCAAAAAAGCCTTTATTTAAAGGCTTTTAGAGATTCTCATACTCTGCTTAAAACTACTCCCACTCTATAGTAGCTGGGGGCTTATTAGTAATGTCATATACTACACGATTCACACCTTTTACTTCGTTGGTAATCCTTGCTGAGATTTTGTGTAATAGTTCAAACGGGATAACTGCCGATAAGGCTGTGACACCATCCATAGTGTTTACTGCTCTTATACCAACAGTATAATCATATGTTCTTTCGCCTAAGTTTTTACCAACTGATCTAATGTTTGTTAATACGGTGAAGTATTGCCAAATGTCCCGGTCAAGGTATGCATTCTTTATTTCTTCTCTTAGTATATAATCACTTTCTTGTACAATTTTAATTTTATCTTTTGTTATTTCACCAATTATCCTTATTGCGATTCCTGGACCTGGAAATGGCTGTCTAAATACTAACTCATCTTTCAGCCCTAACAATAAACCTAGCTCTCTAACCTCAGATTTAAATAAGTTGGCCATTGGCTCTAATAAGTCGAATCCCAACTTTTCAGGCAAGCCGCCAACGTTATGATGTGATTTAGTGAATTGCCCATCTCGTTTCATTGATTCAATGATATCTGGATAAATTGTTCCTTGAGCCAAGTATTTAAATTGTTGGTTTGTTTCAATATTATCAATAAATGTTTGGATAAATTCATTGCCAATAATCATTCTTTTGGTTTCGGGATCAGATACACCTTTTAGCTTATTATAAAACTGATCTTTAGCATCTATCATTAATAGATTAATTTTTTGTCTTTTGATAAACTCTTCTTCTATTTCTTTTGGTTCATTTTTACGCATGAAGCCATGATCAACAAACATGCAGTGCAATTGATCTCCAATAATTTCTCTTAATAGAGTTGCTACGACTGAAGAATCCACCCCTCCTGATAAAGCTAACAGTACATGGTCATCCTTTACCTTATCTTTAATGTCAATACGTAAGTGTTCCAAGTATTTCTTTATTGACCAATTTCTTTGAATATGATTGTCGTCTATAAACCTATTCATTGTTTTTTCGTTTAAATTCTCTGGTTTGTCTATTATTTTAACAACATTCCAATCTCGTATATTATCGTTGTTTTCTGGATGGATAACTAAGCCAACGATATTATCGTCTTCCGATTGATCATAATATATTTCTGCATAAACCTTATTATCTCTAAGCAAGTGAATGATATCAACACTAGTGTCATTATCAAAGCCGACAACTAAGATTTTACTTAACATAATTAGGCGCCTCTTTAATATTATCAACATCATGTGGATGAGACTCTCTCAAGCCCGCATTAGATATTTTTACAAATCGAGCATTTGTTTTTAGTTCTTTAACTGTTTTACACCCTACATAACCCATGCCGGCTCTTAAACCACCCATCATTTGGTGAATGACAGCATGCATTTCGCCTTTATATGGAACAGTTGCTTCAATACCTTCAGGTACTAGTTTTTTTAACTCTTTTTCTCCACCTTGAAAGTATCTGTCACTAGAACCACGTTTCATTGCGCTAAGTGAGCCCATACCTACATAGGTCTTTACTTGTTTACCACTAGCTTCAACTACTTCGCCCGGAGTCTCTTTTGTCCCTGCCAGTAAACCTCCAAGCATTACAACATCGCCACCTGCGGCTAGCGCTTTGACAATATCGCCTGAAAGTTTAATACCACCATCTGCAATAACTCCAATATTATATGTTTTAGCCATTTCATAAACATCGTTAATTGCAGTTAGTTGAGGAACCCCAACTCCGGCAACTACTCTTGTAGTACATATTGAACCTGGACCAACACCAACTTTTATAACACTTGCTCCTGCATAGATCAAATCAATTGCCGCCTGCGCTGTGACAATATTTCCACCCACAATATCCAAGTCTTCAAATTCATTACGAATATTTCTTACAGAGTCTATGACACCTTTGGAGTGTCCATGAGCACTATCAACGGTTACAATATCCACACCAGCTTTTACTAAAGCTCTTACTCTGTCTACAGTATTGTCCGCTACACCAACAGCTGCACCAACTAATAGTCGTCCTTCAGCATCTACTGCAGCACTATCTTTATATTTTTCTTCAATAGTATGATTTTTAACTTTTTTTATCATTTCGCTTTGTGCTTCTATACTCATATTTTTATGAATAAAGCCAAGACCACCCAATGATGCTAATGTAATTGCCATTTGATCTTCAGTTACTGTGTCCATTGCTGCAGAAGTTACTGGAATCTTTAGTCTTATTTTATCCGTTAACCGAGTCTCTAGTTTAACCTCAGCTGGAACCACTGTAGAAAATGCTGGAACTAAAAGCACATCATCAAATGTATAACCTTCTTGTAATATTTTACCATTCATATTCGACATAAAATCCTCCTTGTTTTTTCACTTTGTAGTATTATAAACCTTTAATAAACCAATGTAAAGTGTTAAATGATTATAAAGCATTTTTATATATTCTCATTCTAAGTATAACACAATCATTTCATTGACTTCATTGTCAAAAAAACTTTATGAATAATTTCAAATTTAAAACTGTATCCCCTTTCAATAAAAAAATTAACCAAACAGGATATTTATATGCTAGAATAGACTGATCAATAATTGTCATTTAATACCAAGATATGGTTGGTAGTTTCTACAACTTGCCGAAACAAGTTACAATGATGATGCTTATTAAATATTATCATTGATAATTATTGATATTATCTTTTAGTATTTAATAAGGAGGAAACATGCAAAATTTAATTAGTTTTTTAGGCTTCTCAAAAGATGGGCCTATTTCACGCTTCTTTAAGTTTGACGATAGAAAGACAAACTTCAAGATTGAGACTGTTGCAGGTCTGACAACATTTATGACAATGGCTTATGTGTTAGCAGTTCAGCCGGCGGCCCTAATAGGCTTTGGAGAAGCAACTAGCTTAGTAGATTCAAGTGGAGTTTTAATAACCAAAGAAGCCATTTTAATTGTAACAGCAATTGTCAGCGGGATTATAACACTTTTGATGGCTTTTTATGCTGATATGCCATTTGCACTCTCAGCAGGAATGGGAACTAACTTTATATTAGGAACCCTTTTACAACAAGACGAAATATCATTTGGATCAATTATGGCAATTGTTCTGGTTTCTGGTATCGTCTTTTTATTTTTGTCCTTAGTTGGAATTCGTGATGTTATTGTTACAATGATACCAAAAAATATAAAAATAGCTATTAGTTCAGCAATTGGTTTCTTTATTGCTTATCTAGGATTTAAGAATACCGGTATAGGAACTTTTACAAACGGTATTGGTCTAGGTGACTTTACAAGCCCTAATGTTTTACTTGCCATAGCTGGATTATTGATTATAGCAATTCTGACAGCATATAAAGTTAAAGGGGCAATTTTAATTGGTATAATCGCAATAACTATACTTGGAATCCCATTTGGAGTTACAAAACTTCCTTCACAAATAATGAGTGTTCCAAATTTAGATTCTGTTAGAAATGTAATGTTTAACTTTGACTTTTCAAATCTCTTTACCGCAAACGGTTTTATTTTAATGTTTGTTGCTTTTTTTGGGGATTTCTTTTCCACTTTAGGCACAGTTTTAGGAGTAGGAGCCAAAGCCGGGATGCTAGATGAAGACGGAAATCTTCCAGGTATCGAAAAACCTTTCATTGTCGATGCAATTGGTACTTGCGTTGGTTCAATGACAGGCGTTACAACTATCACTACCTATGTCGAATCTAGTGCAGGGGTTGAAGTAGGTGGTAAATCTGGTTTTACCTCAATAGTCGTTGGTATATTATTCATTATATCCGCTTTCTTTGCACCACTGTTTGTCATTATTCCTGATGCGGCCACTGGACCTGCACTAATCTTTGTAGGCTTTTTAATGATTCAAGGTTTTCAAAATATTGATTTTTCAAATTTTACAGAGGCTTTTGGCCCATTTGTTATGATTATGTTTACTATTTTTACCGGGTCAATCGCTACAGGTTTATCAGCTGGTATTCTATCAGATATCGCAATTAAAGTATTCACTGGAAAAGCTAAAGAAGTCCATATCGGAATGTATTTATTAGCGATACCATTAATACTATACTTTGTTACTTCAGGATTAGTGTAAAAGGAGCCTAATATGAAATTAAAGAAAAAAAATAAGAGATTATTACTTCAAGCTGCATTGGGTAAGATTAAAGTAGATTTAGCAATTAAAAACATTCAATTATTAAATACTATTACCGGGGAAATATATCCCGCGACCGTTTTTGTTCATGATGGATTCATAGTCCATGTTGAGGATAAAGACTTAACTGCAGATTTAGATAATGGAAAAGAGATAGTCGATGGCCAAGGTCAATTCTTAACACCAGGACTCATAGATGCTCATGTCCACATTGAGTCTAGCATGATGATACCAAGAACCTTTGCTGAAGCATCACTACCACATGGAACAACCACTGTAATAACTGATCCACATGAGATTGCTAATGTTTATGGCGTTGAAGGAGTTAAGTATATGCATGACAGCAGTGATGGTTTACCCCAGAGACAATTAATTAACATACCGTCCTGTGTTCCATCAGTTCCTGATTTGGAATATGCTGGAGCCACTTTTATGAGTGAAGATATAATAGAGTTAGCTAAATTAGAACGCGTAATTGGTTTAGCTGAAGTAATGGATTATGTTGGGGTTATAAATGGCGAAGACCGTATGATGGACATTATCGAAGCAGCCGAAAACTTGGGTTTATATATTCAAGGCCATACACCTTTTGTTACTGGTAAGGATTTATCAGCTTATTTAGTTGCCGGACCAAACACATGCCATGAAACAAGAGTCAGTAGTGAGGCTTTAGAGAAGATGCGTAAAGGTATGTTTGTTGATGCTAGAGATAGCAGTCTAGCAAAAAATGTAACAGATATAATTAATGGTATAAAAAATGTCAGATACTTTGACCATCTATGCTTGTGTACTGATGATCGCGAAAGTGATGAAATTCTAAATATCGGACACATGAACGATGTAGTAAGAAATGCTATTAAGTCCGGACTGCACCCAATTGATGCGTACCGAGCCGCATCATACAATATCGCAAGAGAAATAAAAGCTGATGACATAGGAGCAATCGCCCCTGGCTTTATTGCTGATATGTTGTTAATCCCTGATTTAGAAAAAGTTGAGCCAAGCCATGTGTTTTTTGAAGGTAAACTAGTTGCAAGTAATAATAAATTAATTGTACCTATATCAACTATGCCTAATGAGATAGAAACGAGAAACTCTATAAACACAAAAAGATTAACTTTAGAAGACTTTATTATTAAAGTTGATACTAGACTAGCTGAGGTTTCTGTAAATATCATTAATTATCCTGACTCCAGAATTTCTTCTTCTGAATTGATTGTGGAAACACTGAAAGTGATAAAAGGCAAAATAGATATTAGCCATGATGATGATTTAAAATATATTGCAGTAGTTAATCGTCATAACCATAATGATAAAATAGGTTTAGGCATTGTTAGAGGCTTTGGTACAAACCAAGGCTGTCTAGCTAGCACAGTCTCCCATGATAGTCATAATCTGGTAGTTGTTTATGACAATCCAGAAAATGCTTTAATAGCCGCTAATGAATTAATAAGAGTTGGTGGCGGCCAAACTGGAGTCCTGAATAGTCAGGTTCTCCATACATTAGAACTAAGAGTAGCTGGATTAATGTCTACAAAACCAGCAGGTGAACTAGCTATTGATGCTAACGCCATGAAGGCTGTAAACCGAAAACTTGGATTAACTAAGTTAGAAAACCCACTGTTAAGAATTGTTGCAATGGCGCTAATCGTAATCCCCAAATTTAAAATGTCAGAGCTTGGAATTGTCGATGTTTTAAATAAAAAAGTAATCAAAACACTTAACTCATAGTTCTATCAATTTAAAAGCGAACAGTGATTAATAATCAATGTTCGCTTTTTCATTATCCTTTACTTACTTATTTTCGTTTGCGGATTTTTCTTCTTTCTTTCTTTTAAGTGCTTCTTCCGTTTCATCTAACTTTTTATTTACAGCATCTAAGACATCATCTTTAACCTCTTTTGCCTTATCAGTCAAGTCACCAGCAACTTCACGTGCTTTTCCAACACCCTTTTGAAGTTTACCTTTTAATTCCAATTCTTCATTATCAGTAACTTTTCCTGTTGCCTCTTTTACACTACCAACAACTTTATCTTTCAATTCTTTCAATTTATTTTCGCTCATAATATCCCTCCTTTAGTTTTCTAAACATTAACATCTTTTAATGTTTTAATATACTTGCATTATACTAAGCTATTTATTTGACTTCAAGCTTTATGATTATTCATTTATTAGGATCTTAACTCTATAGACTTATAGTAGACTCAAGACGTAGCCAACAGCGCCACTTGTAATTACTAAAAATCCAGAATTCAATTTGTATTTATTTTTTAGAATAAAAACGATAATAAATATTATTATTGTTGTAGGGGAAACAAGTGAATTAATTCCTAGTTTTACTGTTACAAATGCCATTAAGACAATAGATGCAACATTTACTCCATCAAGAAAACCAGCAACAATTTCTGACTTTCTAAGCTTACCCACAAATTTATTAATCACTAAGACAACTAGAAAAGAGGGTAAAAATATACCGAAGGTTGCCACAATGCTCCCAAAAACTCCATGCATAATATAACCAATGAATGAAGAGGTCGTTAAGACTGGGCCAGGCGTGAATTCACCGATTGCGATTGAGTCAATTAACTGGCTCATCGTTAAGAGGTTTCTTTTAAAAACTAACTCTCTTTCTAAAAAAGCTAAAAGAACATAGCCTGACCCATATAAAATAGCTCCAATCTTAAAAAATATATAAAAGATTAAGCTAAGAGAAACAGGCTCAATAACTAAAGGCTTATTTGGTAAGTCTTTTCGCTTTAAATAAAGCGAAAATATTATACCGCTTGATAATAACAGCATAAACTCACTAATTCCTAAAAAATAAACTATACCTATCAAAATTGCTAAAATTATTTTTTCCTTATTAGTAACGATTAGTTTGCTCATTCTAAAAAGAGCACTCAGAATAATCACAATTACAGCAGGTTTGATCCCCAACATTATTCCTTTTAGCTCAGGTAAACTTCCGTATCTAACATAGATATATGCTAAAAGAATAGTTATTGCCATTGCGGGTAGTATAAAAGCTAGTCCTGCCAATAATAATCCTAGATATCCGCCATGCTTAAGACCTATAAATAAAGCCAACTCTGTTGAATTTGGACCTGGAATTAAATGTGTAATACTCATTAAGTCCACTAGCTCTTCTTGACTTAACCACTTGCGTTTAGCTACATACTCGTCTTCCATCATCGCTATATGAGCTGCGGGCCCTCCAAAGGCCAAAAAACCCAATTTTAAAAAACTTCTGCCAATTTCTTTCAATCTAAAAATTTTTTCCTTTTTATTTAATTCTTTGTATTGGACATTCATAATTGGCTCCTTGCTTGATTTAAGTTTATACTATTAGAGTACATTAATTTCTCTTTTTTTACATTAAATGTAATTATACGATATATATGTTTAGACAAACGCTATCTCCTTGACTAAAGGGCCAAAACAACCTATTATAGACTAGTACATTTTTAGAAAAAGGTGGTATTTTGTGAGTATAAAAAATTCAATTAGAAAAAATAAATTAGGTACAGATAATATAAAAAGTTTGATCTTAGCTTTTGCCATACCGGCAATTATAAGTAACCTTGTAAGTTCCTTATATAATATTATTGACCAAATTTTTATTGGACAAGCTGTAGGAATGCTTGGAAATGCGGCCACAAATGTCGCTTTCCCATTAACGACAATTGTAGTTGGGATTTCGTTATTACTAGGTATTGGTAGTGGTTCTAAATTTAACTTAGAAATGGGCAGAAAAAATCATGATCTGGCAAAAAATTATATAGGAAATGGGATTACTTACTTATTTATTGCGGGTGTTGTCTTAATGATTTTGACTTTAGTCTATCTAGAACCGTTAGTTACTTTGTTTGGAGCAACAGAAAAAGTTTTACCTTATGCTTTAACTTACACTAGAATAACAGCTCTTGGATTTCCATTCGCTGTTATGATCATTGGTGGTGGACAGTTTATAAGAGCAGATGGTTCACCAAGATATGCAATGTTTACAACTTTAACCGGTGCTATACTGAATATCTTTCTAAATCCAATCTTTATATTCACCTTCAATCTAGGTATTGCTGGGGCTGCAATTGCAACCATAATTGGTCAAGGCGTTTCTGCATTATTAATTGTTAACTATTTCAGAAATTTCAAAACAGTAGCCTTAGAAAAGTCAGACTTTATTCCTAAACTTGGCTTACTAAAGGTAATTTCCGCTTTAGGTGCTGCTTCAGCAATAAATCAAATGGCATTTGCACTTGTACAAACGGTTATGAACAACACACTAACTCATTATGGTGCTTTATCTCAGTATGGCGCAGAGATTCCACTTGCAGTTGTAGGGATTATTACTAAAGTAAGCACTCTCTACTTTGGACTTCTTATTGGAATTGCACAGGGTACTCAGCCTATCTTTGGGTTCAATTATGGGGCTGAAAATTATCAACGAGTTAAAGAAACCTTATACTTAGCAGTTAAAATTGTAATTTCAATAGGTGTGATAGCATTTATGTTTTTCCAAGTGTTTCCAAGACAAATTATTTCTATTTTTGGAAATGGTGATGAACTTTACTTTCAATTTGGAGTTCGCTATTTAAGAATATTCTTATTCTTCACACTATTTAATGGAGTACAAATGTTAACTTCTAGTTTCTTTACTTCAATCGGTAAATCATCACGAGGGATATTTCTTTCTCTAACTCGACAAGTTCTATTTCTTTTACCCTTAGTATTAGTGCTACCTATATACTTTGGAATTGATGGGGTTGTATATGCAGGACCAATTGCTGACTTTGTTGCTATCTCACTTGCTTCTTTCTTTCTTTATAAGGAAGTACAAAACATTAATAGATTAGAAAAAACCGCTTAAGCGGTTTTTTATTTGCCTTCTTTAATTTATTTATTCTATCTATTAAACACAAACTTCTTAATTTTTCTAAATATGCAAGTAAAAATTTCTTAACCACCCAAGTAGGCAGCCTTAACCTTTGGATCATTTAATAACTGTGCGCCACTTCCTTCGGCGACTATCTTTCCTGCTTCCAAAACATAGCCTCTGTCGGCAACTTCTAAAGCCCTCTTTGCATTTTGTTCAACCAAGAGTATTGTTGTACCATTTTTATTAATGGCTTTTATAATATCAAAAATTTGTTCTACCAAGATTGGAGCTAAACCCATTGAAGGCTCGTCCATAAGTATCATTTTTGGTCTGCTCATTAATGCTCTGCCAATTGCCAACATTTGTTGCTCACCACCAGATAGAGTTCCAGCCATTTGATTAAATCTTTCTTTAAGTCTTGGAAATGTCTCCAAGACTTTTTCCAAATCTTCCTTGATCTCACGGGCGTCTTTTCTAATGAAGGCTCCCATCTCTAAATTTTCTGCAACAGTCATATTAGAAAATATTCTTCGCCCCTCAGGAACATGGGCAATCCCGAGATCCACAACCTGATGGGATGGAAATTTTAAGATATCTTCATTACGGTATTTAATAATTCCGTGACTTGGCTGTAAAATTCTTGAAATTGTCTTTAATATAGTTGTCTTTCCAGCCCCGTTGGCACCGATTAAAGTGACGATTTCACCTTGATTTACATAAAAAGTAAGTTGTTTTATGGCATGGATTTTGTCATAGAAGACATCAATATCTTTTACTTCTAACATAATTTTCACCTATTTCCCTAAATAAACTTTGATTACATTCGGATTATTTTTAATTTCAGTTGGAGTACCCTTTGCGATAATCTTTCCATAGTCAATAACTACAATCCGTTGGCAAATACCCATTACTAAATTCATGTCATGCTCTATTAATAGAATTGATATATCAAATTTGTCTTTAATAAAGTTAATTGTTTCCATTAATTCCTTAGTCTCTTGCGGATTCATCCCTGCAGCTGGCTCATCTAACATTAATATTTTCGGTTTTGTTGCTAATGCTCTAGCAATTTCTAATTTTCTTTGTTTACCGTATGGGAGATTTTTTGCCAATGTTTGAGCATAATCCTCTAAATTGAATAACTTTAAAAAATCAATTGCTTCATTATAAGCATTTTGTTCTTGTTTCCAATATCTTTTACTCCGAAAAACTCCAGCCAAAATACCGTATTTAATCTCATTATGATGGGCAATTTTAATATTATCTATCACAGATAAATCTTTGAATAATCGTATGTTTTGAAAGGTTCTAGCTACTCCACTTTTAGTTATTTGATACGGACTCTTATTTGTGACATCTCTATAGTTTATAAAAATTGAGCCTTGGGTTGGATTGTAGACTCCTGTTAACATATTGAAAATTGTTGTTTTCCCTGCCCCATTTGGCCCAATCAATCCCACAAGTTCATTTTTATTTATTTTTATTTCAAAATTATCAACTGCAAGTAACCCCCCAAACTTCATCGTTAATCCCTTAGTTTCGAGTGTTGCCATATTAATCAACTTCCTTTACTTTTTTTCTTGGTGAAAGTATCTGATTATACCTAAGTTTATGTAAAAATTGTGAGAATGAAAATTCTTTAGTCCCAAATAGTCCCTGTGGTCTAAATATCATCATTATCACCAGCAAAAATGAGTACGCCAGCATTCTATAATTTGCGAATTCTCTTAAGGCTTCAGGCAAGATCGTTAACACTATTGCAGCTATTATACTTCCGGTTAAACTTCCCATTCCACCCAAAACAACTATCACTAAAATTTCAATTGATTTCATAAAACTAAAAATATTTGGATCTAAATAAGAAATATAATGGGCATAAAGACCGCCACCAATACCTCCAAAAAAGGCTGATATCGAAAATCCGACAATCTTATAAAAGATAGTTGGGATACCGACTGCCTCAGCAGCTATTTCATCCTCTCTTATTGATACAATTGCCCTTCCATGCCTTGAATTAGTAAAAGTATATAACATTAAAACAATGACAACTGTAATCCAAAATATATTATCGAAATTTACTAAGTTGGCTATTCCTGATAATCCCTGGGCTTTTCCTGTAAAGTTAAGGTTGTTTATCACAATTCTTATAACTTCTCCAAATCCTAAGGTAATGATACCCAAATAATCGCCGCGTAATCTGAGTGATGGGATACCAATTATTAAACTTGCTAATAAAGCAGCAAATCCAGCCAAGGCAAGTGAAATAAGTAAAATAAGAATATTTGGAAGTGCTGTTGCTTGTAATATCAAAGCTCTGGAAGTAAGGGCAGCTGTATAAGCTCCTATTGCCATAAACCCGGCATGACCTAGGGCAAGTTGACCCAAAAATCCAGTGGCAATGTTTAGGCTTGTCGCTAAAACTATATTTACACCAATAAATATAAGTACTCCTACATAGTATCTATTTAAAATTCCCTGACCAATCAACACTTTAAACAACACATATAAAGCAGTTATTGCAAGAAGATTTATTAAGTATGATTTTAGATTTAGTTTTTTCATACCTACACCTTCTCTCTTTCATTTTTTCCTAAAATTCCCGAAGGTTTTAAAAGCAGCACTAAAATAAGTATCCCAAAAACAATTGCATCTGTCCACTGACTTGATAAATAGGCTTTAGATAGGGTTTCTATCATACCAATGATAAAACCACCAATCATTGCTCCTGGCATTATACCGATGCCTCCTAAAACCGCGGCTATAAAAGCCTTTAGACCCGGCATAGCACCAAGAGTTGGAAATATTTGAGCATAAGCCACACTATACAAAACACCACCCAAAGCCCCCAAAGCAGATCCTATTGCAAAGGTTATACTTATTGTTCGATCAACATTAACTCCCATGATAACCGCCGCTTCTTTATCTTGAGCAACAGCTCGCATCGCTTTGCCTGACTTAGTATTTTTGATAAACAAGTCTAGACCAATCATACAAATTATCGACAATCCTAAAGTTACAAGAGTAACAGTACTTATCTGAATACCTACAATATTGATTGGTTTTTTCTGAATTAAAGCAGGCATAACTTTCGGACTTGCTCCAAAAATAACTAAGGCTAAGTTTTGTAAAAATAAGCTCACGCCAATAGCAGTAATTAAAACAGAAATGCGTGGCGCCTTCCTTAAAGGTCGATAAGCAATTCTTTCAATTAAAACGCCTAAAAGTGCCGCCAAAATCATTGAAAAGATTAGTGCTGGTATAAAGCTTAACCCTAGTGATGTGACAGCAATAAAGGCAAAATATGCTCCCATCATCATTATGTCACCATGAGCAAAGTTTATTAATTTTATTATTCCATAAACTAATGTATAACCTAAGGCAATTAGTGCATAAATACTCCCTACAGATAGACCATTTATAAGTTGTTGAATAAATAAGTTCATTATATTGCCTCCTTAAAAACATAAGGAGAGATGATTAGGTCTCTCCTTGAAAATATTTAGACTTACTTAATCTTCTACTGCAACCTTATCTACTAATAAATGTTTTCCGTCCTTTATTTGGACAATGGATATACTCTTTTTAGGATCGCCATTATCGTCAAAGACAACATTACCGGTGACACCGGTGATTTCTGTATTAGAAATTGCTGTTACTAAAGCAGCACTATCGGTATTACCAGCACTTTTTATTGCTTCTACCATTATATATGTTGCATCATAGCCTAAAGCTGCAAAAGTTGTTGGACTTGTCCCCCACTTTTTTGTATAATTTGTTATAAAATCTTGAACTATTTTGGCTTCATCTGTCTTTGCAAAATGATTAGTAAAGTAGTGACCTTCTGCTACATCTGCATAGTCTTGTTCAATACCGTCATAACCATCAGGACCAATAACCGGAAAATCTAATTCTAGTTCTTTAAATTGAGTTAATATTTGTCCAGCCTTTGAATAATATTCAGGCAGGTATAAAACATCTGGGTTGCTTGCGGCAATTTTGGTAAGAACTGATCTAAAGTCAGAGTCATTTTGAGTGTATCCCTCGACATTAATAACTTCTCCAAACTCAGCAAATTTTGTTTCAAATGATGTTGCTAACCCTTCAGAATAGCCATCTGTTGTATTATACAAAATTGCAACCTTTTTAGCTTTTAAGTTATTAGCTGCAAATACAGCGGCTGTTTCCCCTTGATAAGGGTCAATGAAGCATGCTCTAAATACATTAGGTGCATCAATAGTAATATCTAGATGGGTACCAGTTGGTGTTAAAATAGGAATTCCATCATTTTTTGCAATTTCTTTTATTGCTAAAGTATCTCCACTTAAGGTCCCACCAAGAAGAGCAACCATTTTATCATTGTCCCTTAATCTGTTATATGCGTTAATAGCTTCTGTTTTATCACCTTTAGTGTCGTATGGAACTAGAATAAGTTGCTTACCTAATACACCACCTGCGGCATTAATTTCTTCAAGTGCCAAGTCAATACCTTCTCTTGTTGTCTCGCCATAAATACTATAGTCACCAGTTAAAGGTCCCATAAATCCTAAGACAATTTTATCAGCATTTGAATCCTTTCCATTAGAGTTACCACAGCCAATTAGTGAAAAAACTAAAAAAGCCATCAGTGTTAATTTTATTAGTAAATTTCTTTTTTTCATGATATATACTCCCCTTTATATGCTTTTGCATAATGAACATATTTTATACTAATAAGTAAGTTTTTACAAGTGTAATTGGTAGTATTTTCATGATTATGTAAGATTTTCATTATGCAGGTGTAAGCGGATTGATTAGCCTGGAATGTATGTCTTTTCTTGATATCGGATTATTCTAGCAAATGCTCATATTTACAAAATTAAAAGCTACTACTTTTGATTTTAAGATAAAAAAAGAGCGATATTGCTCTTTAAATACACAAAGTTAATACCCCATAAGATATTAAATTGCTGAACTGATTTAAATTAACTAAAAAATGTTTACCTAATATCTAATACTCAAAGAATATTTAGCTTTTATTACTTGCTTTTTTATCTGCCTGGATTAAGTATCTAATACAAATTGATGCCGCTAATAAACCTGCTGCTGGCGGGACTAAAAACATGCTCGCTGGTGGAATTCGCTCTTTTCTAGTTTCTCCATCCTTGTTTAAAACTTTATTTTGTGTAATTGGCCTTTCATTTGAAAAAATCACATTTATCTTTTTAAGATCAATTTTTTTATCTCTAGCCATCTTTCTTAAGACTTTGGCCAAAGGGTCATATTCTGTCTTATCTAAGGTTGTCTGATGGACTAAACTAGGGTCAAGTCGATTACCCATTCCCATACTAGAAATAAAAGGAATTTTTTTTTCTAGACAGATCTCAATCAAGTCTAATTTACTAGATAGGGTGTCTATAGCGTCAACAACAAAGTCGACTTTTTCAAATATTTCAAAATGATCTTTATCAAAAAAGATGTCATAATATTCAATATCAATATTATTAGAAATAGATTTTATATGTTTTACCATTTCGTGGGCCTTTGATTTTCCAATATTGTTTTCGGTAGTTTGAAGTTGTCGGTTTAAATTTGTGATATCAATTGTATCACCATCGACAACAATGATTTTACCGACACCAGATCTAGCTAAAGATTCAACACAAATTGAACCAACGCCTCCAACGCCGATAACAACTACTGTTGCTTGTTTAATTTTATTCAAACCTTCGCAGCCAATCAATAGCCTTGTTCTTTCAAACATATCATTCATCACTTTCAGACTCCGTTTCATTTAACCAGTTATCAATATCAGAAAATATGTTACTTAAGTATGAATCATCTAGAATATCATACCAATTAGCTTCTATTTGATTTCTAAACCATGTATATTGCCTTTTTGCATAATTGCGGGACCTCTTTTGTATTTCCTTTATTACTTCTTCTTTAGATATTTTATTTTCAAAATATGGCTTCCACTCTTTATAACCAATCCCAAACATCCCTCTTAATTCAAATGGTTTAGCATATTTTGAAACAATATTTCTAACTTCTGCTTCTAAACCTAAGTCATCCATCATTAATACTCGCTCATCAATCCGTTTATATAAGAGTTCGCGAGGCATTGTCAAGGAAATTATATGAGCATCATATAGAAGTTTATGATCTTGTTTTTCAACAATATCACTCTTTGTTGTAGTTTGAGTTTTGGCAATAATAATTGCTCTTTTGACCCGTTGACGATTATTTATATGTAAATTATCTGCAGATTGCGAATCTAAAGTCTTTAGCAAATCATGTAATTCTTGATTAGATTTAGCATCTAATTCTTGTTCTAATTCACTTGTATCTTCTTCCGCTAAAAATATATAATCTTTTAACACTGCATTTATATAAAGTCCAGTACCTCCTACAATAATTGGAAGTTTACCTTTTTCACTTATTCTTTCAATAAGGGCTCGTGCCTGGCTTTGAAATGCCTTTACATCATAAGGCTCATTAAGTTGATATTGGTCAATTAAATAGTGCTTAACTTTCAATCGACTCGCTTTGCTAACTTTTGCTGACCCTATATTTAACTCCTTATATATTTGAATTGAGTCTCCTGAAATTATTTCTCCATTATATTTTTTTGCTAAAAAAAGACTCAAATCACTTTTACCAACCCCGGTTGGACCAACAATAACTAATACTTTTCTCATCTTAAAAACTCCTTAATCAATTGTTTTTCAGTTATCTTAATCAATGTTGGGCGGCCATGTGGGCAGTGGTAAGGTTGAAGCGTTTGACTCAAATTATCAAGTACTCTTTGCATTTCATCTTTTGATAGAGTTTTATTAAACCTAATTGACGAATGGCAGGCCATCGTTGCAATTACATCTTTTCTTAAATAATTAATATCAACTTCACTATTGTCTTTTAAATACTCTACTAATTTATTTATAAAACTTAATACATCATTGTCCATTAGCCATAAAGGTATTTCTCTAATTATAATGCTATCACTTCCAAAGACTTCTGCATACAGTCCGATCTCGGCGAGTTTTTCTAATGTGTCAGAAATAAATGGCATGTCTGATGGTTTAATCTCTATTCTCTCTGGCATTAATAAAGGTGTTGTTTCTAAGATATTATTTGTGAGTTTATGGTTAATTTTTTCAAAATTTACTCTCTCCTCAGCTGCATGTTGATCAATAATATAAAGCCCTTCTTGATTTTCAGCTAAAATATATTTGCCATGCATTTGTCCTATTAGACGTAATATTGGAAAAACAGGCTGATCACTTAAGTTTGGCTTTGGCGACATTTCAGATTCAATAAAATCACTGATTGCCGGCAGTGGCGTATCATATTTTAAATATGTTTCATCAGCATATGGCTTACTAAGCTTATCTTTGGTGTTTTTCAATAGATCAAAGTCTATTTCGCTTTGAACAATATTATTTTTGTTTGAAATGCTTCTAATTTTGGGTGCCTGCATATTTAAACTTAATGCTTTTTCAATGCTATCTTTAATCAACTTGCTTAATTGTTGTTCTTTTGAAATCTTAACCTCCCATTTTGTTGGATGCACATTTACATCAACGAGTTTATAATCCATTTTTAATTTGATTACGGCTATGGGAAAGCGCCCAGAAAACATATATTTTTCATAGCCTTTAATAACATCATTTACTAATTTATAAGACCTAATCATTCGATCATTAATGAATAACATAACATGATTGCGATTAGAACGTGTATGATCAGGCAGGGCTAAGAGGCCAGTTATTTCAAAATCATTATCACTATCATTAAAAATTAAACTCTCTTTTGCTATATCTCTTCCATAAATTTGATATATAACTTCTTGCAAATCATCATTACCAGCTGTTTTAAAAACTATTTTTTCGTTGTTTTTGAGAATAAAGCTTATCTTTGGATAGGCTAGTGCAAACCTCTCGAGATTACTTGTGATAATTGCCATTTCATAGTTAACGCTGTTAAAGTTTTTTAAACGGGCAGGAGTTTTATGAAAAAGACCAGTAATAGAGATTGATGTTCCAACATTACTTCCAATTATTGAAATGTCACTCATAACTCCATATTCAACTTTAATGCTTGAGCTTGAATCATTATCATTAGTAATTAAATGTACACGTGAAACTGATGCAATGGATGGTAGCGCCTCACCCCTAAAACCTAAAGTACCAATTGCCCATAAGTCTGCCTCATTTTCAATTTTACTTGTTGCATGTCTTTCAAATG
>JAAZDW010000030.1 GCA_012512595.1 Erysipelothrix sp. | reverse complement strand
TTTTTGTTAACTTATAGTGAGCAGAAGCCGCCAAAGCGCCACCTTGTTCATGTCTAACTTGAATATATTTCATTGTTTCTTGTTCTTTGTCCAGGGCATCAAAGATACCATTTAAAGAACTACCCGGGATTCCATATATATGATCAATATCCCATGCATTCAAAATTCTCATTATTGCTTGTCCTACTGTTATTTTCATTATATTACTCTCTTCTTGTTTACACCTTATATTATGCACTACTAGTGTGTCAAGAAATGTATTTCCCAAAAATTAAGCAAACCCTATATAAGCGACTTAAAGATAAAAGTCTTTCTATAGGGTTATTGTTGGTTTGATATAAATTATTCTAAAATAATATTGTGATAAACATTTTGTACGTCTTCACATTCATCTAACATTGATAATAATTTCTCAAAATTTTGTTTGTCGTCGTCATTTAACTTGTGATAATCATGAGCTAGCATTGTGATTTCTAAAGTTAGAAAATCATCGACAGCCAGATCTTTTTCTAGGGTCTCTTTAGCTAAGTACAAATCTTTTGGATTAACAATGACACTGATTTCCTCTGCATGACTTTCAACTTCAATAACATCGACATCGCCCATTAATAAGACCTCTAAAACAGCATCTTCATTTTGATCTTTAAAAGTTAAAATTCCAACTTGATCATAAGCGTGAGAAACACTGCCATTAACTCCAACTTTGCTGCCAGTTTTTGTAAAACAATTTCTTACTTCACTAAAAGTGCGATTTGTATTGTTTGTCAGAGTGTCAACAATTAAAGTTGATACTCCAGGCCCAAAGCCTTCATATCTTAATGCATCATAGTGTTCATCTAATCCACCCTTAGCTTTTTCAATTGCCCGATTAATAATATCATTAGGGACTTGATCTGCTTTAGCTTTTTCAATAACTCTGGCTAGTTCCAAATTCATAGTTGGATTGGGTTCGCCACTTTTAGCTGCAATATAAATTTCTTTGCCATAGCGAGAGTATATCTTAACTTTTGCATCAGCCGTTTTTGCCATTGCGGCTTTTCTTACTTCAAATGCTCTTCCCATTATTTCACCTTACTTTTCTCTATAAATAAGATCATAGCGATCTCTTAGTGCTTGGACGATGCTTGCGTGTAAGTCATTGACATCTTCGTCTTTTAATGTTTTTTCTAATGATTGATAATAAACGCGTAAGGCTATTGATTTATAGCCTTCTTCAATATTTTCACCTTGATAAACATCAAAGACCTTTGCATCGACTACTAAACTTTTACCGACTTTTAAAACAGTGTCAATTAAATCCGCTGCCTTTAAATCTTCTTGTACAATAACGGCGATATCACGATTTACTCCTGGAAATTTAGGTATATCTGTATATTTAACCTTAGATTTTCTTGCTTGATAAATTACTTCTAAGTTAAACTCTCCAATTACAGCTTGAGTAATGTCATAGTTTTTTTGAATTTTAGGATGAATCAGTCCCATAACCCCAAATAATTTATCGTCAATAAAGATTTGACCACTTTGGTATGGATGAAAGATAGTTGTTTCTTCGCTATTCTTTCTAACTTCTACCCGGTCATTTTTTATTCCAAGTTTTAATAATAGTGCTTCCACTCTACCTTTAACACTAAAGAAATTAGTAAAATTAACAATGTTTTGCCAAGCGCTTATTTCTTGTTTACTACTAATCGCGATCGATAATCTTTCTTGACTTAGATTGTCATCGCTGTATACACTAGCTATTTCATAGAGTGAGTACTCAGTATTATTGCGTGCTTCATTATAGTGGATTACCTCTAACATACTTGGTATTAGTGAGGTTCGATAATACATTCGATCCTTGCTAATTGGATTGGAAATCTTTACTGCCTTACCAATTGGCATTACGGCTAATTCCAAGTTTTCTTTTGAAACAAGTGAATATGTGATTGCTTCATTAAAGCCGCCACCACGAAGTGTTTGGACAAGTTCTTGTTGTTGCTTGTCGCTCTCACTAACACCACCTGGACTCATTCTAATGTAGGGTAGAGTTGACTCTAGTTTATCAACACCAATAATTCTAATCACTTCTTCACTTAAGTCAACCTCTTCTTCAATGTCTTGGCGATAAGTCGGGATATGGACAGAAATAGTGTTATCTATTAACACTGGATTAAAGTCTAAACGCTTAAAAACAGTTTCCATTTCATGGGCTGTGTAATTTGTACCTAAACGATCATTTATGTATTTTGATGTTGTAACAATTCGTTTTTTAGTTAAGTTTTGTTCTCCAGCAATTACAGTTTCTTCAATCTTTGTCGCATCTGCATATTTTATCAATAAATCAACGGCTCGATTAATTGCCATTTCTAAAGCATTAGGATCAATCCCTTTAGAAAATCTTTGCGAAGCTTCAGAAGTAATATTTAACTCTCTTGAACTAATTCTAATGGTAGTTAAATCAAAATGGGCTGATTCAATTAGGATAGACTTTGTCTTATCAGTAATTTTACTATTTTCGCCACCCATTAGACCGGCTATTCCAATCACCTCATTATTTGATGTTATTACCAAGTCACTTGGCTTTATAGTATATTCTTCTTCATCTAAGGCGATAAACTTTTGACTATAACCATCTTTTACGACTAATTCCAAGGCATTTAGATTATCTGCATCATAAAAGTGTAATGGCTGGCCAAGTTCTAACATAACAATATTACTAATATCAACGACATTATTAATGGGCTTAATTCCATTTGAAATTAAGATTTCTTTCATCCAAGCCACCGATGGCTTGATTGTAATGTCACCAATCAATTTCGCTCCGATACGCTCACTATATTTTGTTTCTAAGCCAACTGTAACTTTTGTTGGTAAACCTTGGTGGTGGTCATTGATTGTTGGTAAGACAACCTTTCTATCTAAAATAGCGCCAACTTCTTTTGCCATATTAAACATTGCCAAACAATCAGTGCGATTTGGAGTTAAGTCAATTTCCAAAATTGCATCATCTAAGCCTAAGGCTTCTAAGACATTTTCACTACCGACTATTGCCTGTTGGTTTAAAACTTCTATTCCAGCAATTTGCTCATTTGATAAGTTTTTTTCACTAACTCCAAGTTCACTCAATGAACAAATCATCCCTTTTGATGAAACATCTCTAATTGTCGTTTCTTTTATTTTAAGCTCTGGCAGTGTTGCCCCAACTTTTGCGACAATAACTTTTTGATCTTGCTCAACATTTGGTGCTCCACAAACAATTTGTAAGACTTCACTTCCTATATCAACCTGACAGACCTTTAAAGCATCGGCATTTGGATGGTTTTTAACTTCTAATACTTTTCCAACTACTAAATGATCAGCCTTAGCCAAGTGGGTTATTTTTTCAACTTCAAGTCCAGCTAATGTTAACTCATTTGCCACCGCAGTGACACTAAGATCATTTAAATCAAGATATTTACTTAACCAATTATAACTTAAATTCATTTTTCTTCCTCCTAATCAAAACGATCAAACATATCAAGTAATCTAACATCATTAGTATAGAGAGATCTAATGTCTTTTACTCCATATTTCAACATTACAGCACGATCAACACCTAAGCCAAAAGCAAAGCCACTATAACGTAAACTATCAATACCTGCCATCTCTAAAACTTTAGGATGAACCATTCCAGCTCCTAAAAGCTCAATCCAACCAGTTTGTTTACAAACTGAACAGCCTTCACCTTTACAATTAAAACAAACAAGGTCTACTTCTACTGATGGTTCAGTAAATTGAAAATATGATGGTCTTAAACGAATTTTCTGGTCATCCCCAAATAAATGAGTCGCCATTACTTCCAAAGTTCCTTTTAAGTCAGTCATTTTAATGTTTTCGTCTATCAAAAGTCCTTCGATCTGGATAAACTGATGAGAATGGGTAGCATCATCATCATCCCGACGGTAGGTTTTGCCAGGACAAATGACTTTAATAGGTAGATTATTACTTTCTGATTCTAAAACTCGTGTTTGAATCGCAGTTGTATGCGTCCTTAGCAATCTTTCCACATCGACAAAAAAGGTGTCTTGCATTTCACGAGCTGGGTGATTTTCTGGAATATTGGCTCTTTCAAAATTATATTTATCTAATTCAATCTCAGGTCCCTTTACGACTGTGTAACCCATTGATGTATAAAGTTCTAATATAGCATCACTCATTAATGTCAAAGGATGTTTATTTCCATGTTTTAGACTTGCGCCTGGAAGGGTTATGTCGATTTTTTCTTCACTTAATTTTTTTAACATTTCGCTTTCGATAAAAGATGAAATCTTTTCTCGAATGATCTTTTCTAATTCTTGTTTTAGATCATTAACCTTTTGACCAAAGACTGGTCTTTCATCTTTATCTAAATCGCGCATTTGTTTCATTAAGTCAGCTAAAAGACCTTTTTTACCCAAAATCTCAACTCTTAACTTTTCAAGCTTCTCAAGATTATCTGCATCCTTTAAAAGTTGTAAACTCTCTTCTTTAATATCATGAATACTACTCATTTGATTACTTCCTTTCAATAAAAAAACCGCATAGCCAGAAGCGACGTACGCGGTACCATCCTGTTTTACATATATAAAATATGTCTCATCATTACTTTAACGCAGTAGTTACGGAAGTTATTAACTTCTCTCCTAGGTGAATTCACATTAAATTCCAAGAGCTTTTCACCATACCAGCTTTTCTCTAAATTTGGATATTTAATCTTACTTGTCCTAATCATCAATTTCTTTTTTAATTATATAATAAGCTACCATTTATTTCAACTTTAAAAGATTATTTGTTGTGATGTTTGTTTCTTATATAAACGTGTTTTATTGTATCATCAATTTTTCTTTCATCAATTTCGAATTCTTCTAAGTCTTTCAAAAGTGGTGTTAACTTAAAATAGCCATAATTTCTAGGGTCAAAGTCTGGTTGTTTTCTCATCATTGAGTTACCAACATCAGCTAAAAATGCATAGCCGCTATCATCTGCACTATCATTAATTGATGATGCGATTAATCGAACTAGTTCGTCTTTATCTTGACCTCTTAAAAGATTTGCCTTATTATTTTCATCGATAACTTCTATATAAACAAATTTATCGCAAGCTACTATAAATGGATTAGGTGTTTTTCTTTCGCCAACTCCAAGAACCCATTTACCTGCCTCACGAAGTCTTGTTGCAAGTCTTGTAAAGTCACTATCACTAGAAACTAAACAAAAGCCGTCAATTTGTTTTGTATATAACATATCCATGGCATCAATAATTAAAGCTGAATCTGTTGCATTTTTTCCGGTTGTATAGCCATACTGCTGAATCGGGCTAATTGCATTTTCTAAAAGTAACGGTTTCCAGCCACTTAGTCTTTGATTAGTCCAATCTCCATAAATACGTTTTATGGTTGGCGTTCCATATCTAGTAACTTCTTCTAAGATTCCCTTAATACCCTTATAAGGAACGTTGTCAGCATCGATTAAAACCGCAATTTGTAGGTTATTATTATTCATTCTTACATTTGTCATATTCTCAATAAAAGGATTTTTATTCAACATAATATTTCCTCGCTTTCTATTTTGATTCGTAAACCATTTGATAGAAGTTTTCCCAAAGTTTTAATACGTGATTGTGACTATAGTAGTCTTTTAAGTATTTAGCGTTTTGTTTTGACTTATCAAAGTGGTTTTTATCAGATTTTAATTTTGAAATTTCATCTATAAAATCTTGGTTGTTTTCTCCATAATTATATTTTTCAAATAAAATATGTTTATAGAGTTCTAAATTCCTTAGAACAACTGGCAATTGTGTATTAACAGCTTCTAAGATTGTCATTGGAAACATTTCATTATAAGATGGCATAAATAAAATGTCGCTAGCATTGTATACTTCATTCATTTTTTCTCGATCAATAATCCCTAAAAACTTTACATTTTTAGGTGGGTTTTCAAAGTGTTCTTTCAAGGTTTTATATCCATCAGATAAAACTCCAAAAGAAAATCCGCCCGCCCAAACAAATTCAATGTCAGGCATCTTTTTTGCGACTTCAACAAAATCAAGGACACCCTTACCTAAAAGTACTTGGCCAACCCCAACCGCTACAAAGGCATCTTTTGAAATGTTATACTTTTCTCTAAACTGTAGTTTAACTTCGCCTTTTTCTTCAAAAAATTGTTTGCTATCAACATAGTTTGGGATATATTTTATCTTGTCTTTAGAAATTCCATAGTCTAAAAGCAGTGGCGTTGTCATTGGATTAACAACAACTAAGTAATCAGCCTTTCTATAAAAGGCATGAGTATACTTTTTAAAGATTAAATAAAATAATTTATTAAGTTTAATTGACCCTTCTAGTTTTTCAGCTAAAACATGCACATAAGCAACATGCTTGTACTTTTTATTAAACATCCTAAAATAATTAGACGGATTAATTGTATGGTGGTGTACAATGTCAGCATCTTTAAAGCTTTCATTTACCCTTACTTCTAATTTAGAAGATTGTTTAACTAAGTTAACTTGCTCATGATAAGCACTTGAAACTCCTTGGCCTTTTACAATATCTGCTTGTGATAGCATCCTAATTTTTATTGTTTTCTTCATATCCACCCACCATATTCATTATACTAAAGTTGTAGTACTATAGCAAAAGCATTAAGATAAAAATATTTATCTTACAAAATAAAAGTGCATTAAAATGCACTCACATCTATCTTAAACATTGTAAACATGCCTTTGGCAATTAGCAGGTCCATATCGTTTTTTACCTCGACCTCAATTACACAAGTGTCATCGCCCTTATAGTTAGTCTTGGCTTTTGCTATTAGCTCACTGCCAACCCCTGGGTTCATAAAACTTATAAAGGAATCCATTGTTACATAGGCATCGTTAAAACTAATCGCTGCAGCACCAGCTGCAGAATCAGCCAAAGTGAAGATCGCACCACCATGGACTATTTGATAAGGATTTAAAACCTTTTCATCAATAGACATTCTGATTTCACTTTCACCATTTTGTGCTGAAACAAACCTTAAATTTAAATTATCAGAAATAATACTTTTTTGATTTAAAACATCCATTAATTCCATCGGTTTTCTCCTTTTAATTATCTTCTTCATCCTCATCAATAACTTTTAAAATCTTAACCTTAGATACGACTTTTTCTTCAGCCTTTGTTATTATGAAGCGGTATCCTTCGTAAATAACTGCTGAGTCGATTGAATTTAAATCGCTAAACTCAGGAAGTCTTCCAAGTTCACTAATAATAAAACCACTAACTGTATCTATTTTATCGATTGGAAAAACAATATCAAGTGCTTCTTGTAAATCATAAAGCTCTGTATCCCCTTCAACAATCCACATTTCTTCATTAATCTTACTTATACCATCAGACTCATCAACATCATACTCATCTGAGATGTCACCCATGATTTCTTCAATTAAGTCTTCCATCGTTACAATGCCTGCGGTTCCACCATATTCATCAACGACAATTGCAATATGCGTCTTGCTTAATTTAAATTCATTAAATAAGTCATCAGTCTTTTTTGAAGTTGGAATATAGTATGGTTTCCTTAAGATATCATTTACAACATAACTTTTATCTGAATGTGTATATTTTAATAAGTCACGTAAATGAATCGTACCAATAATGTTATCAATACTATCTTTATATATTGGATAACGAGTAAATCTCTCGTCAGCGACAAAATCAATAATTTCTTCAAATGACCATTGATCTGATAAAGCCAAAACTTCAGTTCGGTGAGTCATAATCTCCTCAACTGTCATATCATCAAAGGCAAAAATATTTTCAATCATTTCTCTTTCTGTTTCATCAATATTTCCGCTTTCTTGGGATACAGATGCTAAAAGTCTAATTTCCTCTTCAGTTGCGCTATCTTCAAGCTTATCAGGATCAATTCCAATCAGCCTTAAAGTAAGTCTAGTTGAAAAGGAAAGAAATTTTACTAAAGGGGTAAACATTTTTGAGAAAAAACTGATTGGAACAACGACAGCTCGTGAAAATTTTTCAGGGTGGGCCATTGCTATTTTTTTAGGAACTAGTTCTCCAAAAAGAATTGTCATATAGGACAATATAATTGTAATTATGATTACTGCAAAAGGCTTGATCAACTCGGGTGAAAACTTCAACCCTATATCAAGCATAAATTGTACTAGCACTGACGCGAAGGCTTCTGACGCAAAGGCAGATGCTAAAAACCCTGAAAGGGTTACACCAACTTGAATCGAAGACAGAAAATTAGTTGAATCTGAAAGAATCTGGACGATTTTCTGAGACTTTTTGTCATTGACTGATGCTTTTGCCTTGATTCGATTAATATTTAGAGAAACAAAAGCCATTTCGCTGCCAGCAAAAAATGCATTAAATATTAAAAGTACAACAACCAGCGTTATATTTCCTAGCATAAAGTTTCACCATCCAAAGTCATTTCATTATTATTTAAACCTAATTGTTTTCTGTTACAACTGGGCGCACTACTCGAATCTGATTCCGTCATTTGCACTCCTCCATTAATATCATAAGTATATAAATATAAAGCCTAATTGTCAAGCAAGAGCAATATATGTAAACCTTAAAAACTAGTGCTAATTCACTAGTTTTTACCGAAGTCTTAAATTATTTTGCCTAACTTTTTAGTAAAATTCCAACTTTAATTATTGCGATTTAGTTCTCTTTCAAGGATATCGGCAATTTTTTGACTAGCAAAGCCATCACCATAAGGATTGTTAGCTTGACTCATAATATTATATTCTGCTTCATTTTCTAAAAGTAGTTTAAAATTATCATAAATAACTTCTTCATCAGTTCCTACCAATTTCAATGTCTTAGCCGCGATACCTTCAGGTCTTTCAGTTGTATCACGCATTACCAAAACTGGTTTGCCCAAACTTGGTGCCTCTTCTTGGATGCCCCCACTATCAGTAATAATCATATAAGAGTTAGCTAGAAAATTATGAAAGTCTAAAACATCTAAAGGTTCAATAATTCTAATGCGATCATTGTCGCCTAAGATGCGATTAGCGATTTCTCTAACAGTTGGATTCATATGAATAGGATAAATAGCCTTTGTATCTGGGTGTTCATCAATAATTCTTTTTATTGCCTTAAACATGTTTTCCATTGGCTCCCCCAAGTTTTCGCGACGGTGGGCCGTGATCATTATTAGTCTGCTATCGGCAGCCCAGTCTAATTGAGGATGGCTATAGTCATCTTTGACAGTTGTTTTTAGGGCATCAATAGCTGTATTTCCAGTAATATATATATCTTTGTTGTTTTTTCCTTCATTTACTAAATTGTCCATTGACATTTGTGTTGGCGAAAAATGATAATTTGCGACAATACCTACCGCTTGGCGATTAAATTCTTCTGGGTATGGCGAAAGAATATCATAAGTCCTCAGTCCAGCCTCAACATGACCAACTGGTATTTGTAAGTAAAAACTTGCGAGTGCTGTTACAAAAGTTGTGGAAGTATCACCATGAACTAAAACGACATCTGGTTTAACTTCTTCTAATACAGCCTTCATTTTGTCTAAAATGTTAATTGTAACATCAAAGAGTGTTTGTTTATCCTTCATAATTGACAAATCATAGTCTGGCTTAACATCGAAGGCTTTTAACACTTGATCTAACATTTCACGGTGTTGACCAGTTACACAAACAATTGTTTCTAAACTATCTCTTGTCTTTAATTCTTTTACCAAAGGACACATTTTAATCGCCTCTGGTCTGGTTCCAAATACTAACATTACTTTTTTCTTCATTTTTCTCTCCCCTACTAAAAATTAATTAATCTAATATGATACCAATTGCTTTATATATTTCGTCAATATCTAAAATCCCTTTTTTTAGTAAATCATCTCTTGAAACAGTTGGACTTAGACTAAGCTTATACGCTCGTTTTGATATAACTGCATCTGTTACATCTGCGACTGAACAGATAATTGGATATGCTGCTCGATGATCTTGAACAATATCTTTTAACTTAATTGCTTTTGGTAATTCTTTTATATATTGGTGGTGAAATTGCACAATATCTAAAACTTCTTGTGATAAATTAAATTTTGCTAAAATCTTCAAACCCTCATAAGGATGGGTATTAATTAGATTTTTTTCAACAATTGATAATTTGCCGGGCTTATCTAAGATTTCAATTGGAATTTCTTGCTTGCCAATATCATGAATCACCGACCCTAAAATGATGATTATTAAATCTCTTTGGGACAGTTCACAATATTGTCCAATTAAACCACTTAAAATTGCAACATTAACTAAGTGAAAATTCAATTCACCATTTTTTGAAAGTAGATCAATTTGAATGTATTCATTTTCAATTAAGCTCAAGATATCTTTTGTGATAAGTAAAAAATCTTCAATCTTAGCCTTATTATTACTAAAATCATTTAAAGCTAATTCTGTCTTTGCATATATGCTGTCAATTGTCTTACTTATAGTTTGTATAAAATTTCCTCTTTCACTAAAATTAACGAAATAAATTCACTTATTAAAAACTTTGTCTTATCTATTTTAACACATTTGAACAAGTCTTGATTAAAAGGTCATAAAAGATGTTAGTTAAAATGTCTGCCGTTATAAAATAACTTTCTATGCTTACTTTACCTTTTATTTTATTTGAACTTAACTTTGATTATTTATAAAAGTAATTATTAACAATAGAATTAAGATTGGCATTATAAAAACAGCCAAAAGCTGTAGTTTCTGTTTTTTTGATTTGTTTGGTTCTTTGTAAATTTCCGCTATCGAATAAAAAAACTCTAATATAGTAGTAATGATGTCCATACTCTGCTCCCTTTTAGTGTGTTAAATGTTCCTTTATTTTATTGTAACAAAAATACTAGACGTTTTGTGATATTTTTAATTATTTATATTTTAATTAATCTTATAATGTTTTGTCTTTGAAATAAATATTGAAATGTGTTTAAACTATAACAACTTTCTTTGTGTTATAATTATAGTTGGAAATTAAGGAAGTGAATATATGTCCAATAATAAAAATTCAATAAAAAATATGGTTAAATTATCTTATAGTGAAGAGGTCGGAAATGTCGTCACTCATGGAATTATGGCAACGATATTTCTATTTTTAATTCCGTTTTCAGCAGTTTATGCTTATATAAATGGTGGACTTTTACTATCATTTGGAACTAGTATCTTTGTAATTTGTATCTTTTTGATGCTTTTGGTTTCAACCCTTTATCATTCAATGGAGTTTGGGTCTCCCCACAAGGTTGTCTTTAGAATTTTAGACCATGTTTTTATATATTTTGCGATTGCTGGATCTTACACTCCGATTGCCCTATCTTTAATCGGTGGTTGGAAGGCAGTTGTTATCTTAGTAATTCAATGGACTAGTGTCTTTTTAGGAATAATGTACAAGGCAGTTGCTAAAAAAGAGTACCCAAAATTTACCCTATCAATCTACTTAGTTATGGGTTGGGTTGCAGTTTTGTTTATGCCAACTTTAATTAGAAACTCACAGCCGATATTTTTACTTTTAATTATCCTAGGTGGAGTTATGTATTCGATTGGAGCATTCTTTTATACTAGAAAGAAAAAATGGGCCCATGTTATTTGGCACTTATTTATAGGCGCCGCCTCCATATCCCATTATATTGCAATTGTATTTTACTTAGTTTAGTGTTTAGCTCTTATGCTAAATACTTTTTTTTATAATTCAAATTTAAAGATTTCAGAAATAATTGCTGAAAAGCCATCCTCTAAGTATGACTTAGTTATTTTATCACCAAAGGCTTTGACAGAATCTGTTGCATTGCCCATAACTACACTTATCCCTGCTTCTTTTAGCATTGAAATATCATTTTCACTATCACCAATCGCCATAGTTTCTTTTTGACTCAACCCTAAGTAATCTTTTAAAAAGTGAAGTGCTTCACCTTTACTTGCAGATTTTGAAGTTATTTCAATATTTAACTCATTAGATGAAACTGTATTAATGTTTTCAAAACTTGAAAATAACTCATGAAACTTATTTCTTTGGTCTAAATCTTCAAAATGAAATTCAATTTTTTTAATAGTTAATTTGTTCTCTTTAACATGCTTCAAGATGTCATCAACAATAAACCGATCCTCATAAAACTTTTTCATAAATTCATCATCTATTTCACCTTCATCAAAATATCTTTCTTTATTCATGATTACACCCTTATTTGTAACAATAAAGGCATGGTCTGCTTCCTTATGAGCTTGTTTTAAAATTTCTATAGCTTTTAGTTGGTCAATGTTTTGTTCACTTATACCACGTTTACTTGTGTTATTAGAAATTAGTGCTCCATTTGAGCTAACAATGTATTTAATTTTTTGATGATTTGTAAAATAATCAGGAATTCCATTATAATATCTTCCAGTTGTCGGCACGACCTCAATACCTGCATCTAATAATTTTTCAATCGCTTTTTTTGTGTTATCGGTAAAGTTTTTATGATCTAAAAGAATTGTCCCATCTAAATCAACCATCACTAATTTTATTTTACTCATTATTATTCCTCCATTTAATTTTTATTGTCGTTTAATCACTATTTCGATAGTATAAGAAATCAATACTATCAGTAATCATAGCGATATAGTTAATATCAAAAAACAAAGCGTAAGCAAGACTATTTTTAAAATGCTTATTCACTTTTGTTTATGTTAAAAGTTGAATATTCTTTCAATTGCCTTAGTAAATCCGTCATCATCAATGCTGGCTGTTATTAAATCAGCATTTTCTAAAAGAAGTGGCGACGAATTTTTCATAGCTATTCCAATTCCTGCCATCTGTATCATTGACAAGTCATTATCATTATCTCCGATTGCCAAAGTTTCGTCTTTATTCAAATTTAGTTGATCAATAAGAAACTCTAAAGCCAAACCCTTACTAACATTTTGGTTAGTAGCTTCAATGTTAGTGTGGTGAGATGATACAATCGTTACATCTTTTAAAGTTTGTAGGTATGTGTATAAGTCATCTCTAAATTTTAAATCATTAAATGCAATTTCAATCTTTTTTACGGCTTGCTTATTTTCTTTGATGTAACTATACATATCCTTAACGACTACGGCATGGGATTTTAAAAGTTTAAAAAACTCATTGCTATCAACTAATTTATCATTTAATAAGTTTTCATCAATAAAGACGCCCTTTGTTGTCGAAATAAACATATGTCGATCCTTATTATCGGCTTTTTCTATTATCGATAAGACTGTTTTATAATCTAAGTCTTTATTATAGATTATCGCATTTGTTTGATTATTTGTAATTAGGGCTCCATTAGAGCTAACGATATATTTAATTCTTTTATTATCAATAAATATTCGCGGTATCGATTGAAAATATCTCCCTGTTGCAATCACAACCTCAATATTATTATCTAATAAACGCTGGATTGTTTGACTAGTCGCCTTTGATATTTCTGTATTAGAAAACAAGATCGTTTCATCAAGATCTACCATAACTAATTTTATTTTATCCATTTAATCATCTCCATTTAACATGCTTATGTTATTACAATTAAACCATTAAAGCAAGCATATAAAAGAGCCAGCCTTGGGCTGACTCTACCTTTATTTACTATTTATTTAAATCTATTTTACTGCGTCTGCATAAAGTCTTGCAACTTCATCCCAGTTAGCAACTTCAAAGAATGCTGCTAAATAGTCGCCTCTTACGTTACTGTATTTTTTATAGTAAGCATGTTCCCAAACGTCTACTCCAAAGATTGGTGTTTTTCCAACTGATAATGGTGAATCTTGATTTGGTGTTGCCATAATTTCAAGTTTTCCATCATTAACAACTAACCATCCCCAGCCAGATCCAAAGACACCACCAGCAGCTTGATTGAATTTTGTTTTAAACTCTTCAAAGCTTCCAAAAGTCTCATCAATTGCTGTTTTTAAGTCGCCTGTTGGCTCTCCGCCACCATCTGGTGACATAACAGTCCAAAAGAACTTATGGTTGGCATGACCGCCACCGTGGTTTCTTACTGCTGTTTTAATATCAGCTGGTAAACTGTCTAAGTCTGCAATTAATTCCTCAACTGGTAACTTACTTAATTCTGGTGCATTTTCTAATGCTTTATTTAAATTTGTAACATAAGCGTTATGATGCTTAGTGTGATGTAAGATCATCGTTTCTTTATCAATGTGTGGTTCTAGTGCATCATATGCATAAGGTAAATCTAATACTTTGTAGTTCATATATTAATCCTCCTCAAACTTTCTAAATATAACTTATCATTATTTTGAAACCGCTTCAAGAAATATGATTATATAGGCTTTTTATGTAGTGTATAGCGCCTTTTAGAGGTTTTTAAAGTTATTTATATGTTTATATTTATAGATAGTGTTATAATATTAAAAAGAAAAGGGGCAGTAAAATGAGCCAGAGTAAAAAGAAAAATTTTAATATCGCAATCTTAGGTCTATTGACGGCGATTATGTTAATACTGGGACTAACACCATTTGGTACAATTTCATTTGGAGCAATCTCAATAACAATTGCGCATATTCCAATTCTTGTCGCAACTTTAATGTTAGGACTAAAGGAAGGTTTTATGTTGGCTTTAATTTTCGGAGTGTTTTCAATGACTAAGGCTTATCTTGCACCAGTTGGCCTTTTAGATCCACTTTTTCAAAATCCACTTATTTCCATTGCGCCACGACTTATGATTCCAATTATGACCCATCTTATGGCACAAGCTACAAAGAGCCTAAACAAAACAGTAGGTGCTACGCTGGCTGTTATAACTGGAAATTTGTCAAACACCTTCTTTGTTTATTTAAGCATGTATTTATTTGTTAGAGATAAATTTGAAATAGCGGCAGGAAAAAGTGCTATTACTGCAATAATTGGTTTAGTTAGTACTTCGACCTTTATCAAAACTATCATTGTAGTTATAATAACTGTACCAATTGTTACAAGAATTAAAGTTCCAAAACATTATCTAAACTAAGTATTAAACCTTGTTCAAAAGCACAGGGTTTTTTATTTGCCTAATGTTAAATAATTAATCTGAAATAAATTCAAAAATTTCAATAGTATCAAAGGCAGCTATTAAATCGCTGCCTTTGATATTTTTGACTAATTCAATGAGTCTTTTATTATATTTTAATTTCTACTTCAACATAGTTATTGAGTTTATGTCATATAAAATTAGTCCATCTTTTTTCATCTTTGCTAGTTCACGCGATAATGATGTCCGCCTAACACCAATTTTCTCAGCCCATTTCTTTTTAGTCATTGTCAGCATAATTGTCTTAGAGTTTTGCTTTTTAGTTTCATAGAGTAAATAAGCCATAACACTTTCTCGAATAGTTTGATTGAATTGACTTTTTATTTTATCTCCTAAGATAAAAGCATGGTCAGACACAAATTGCAAATACGTAAGTAATAACTTTGAATCAGAGCTAAACAAGTCAAATAAAACTTTACGGCCAATTTCAAGAATAACCACCTGTGTTGATGTTGATACAGTTAATGGAAAATAAGGTCTTTTAGAAAATAATAAATTGCCCCCTAAAACATCATCAGATTTAAATTCAGAAATAGTAAGTAAATTTCCACCCTCATCTACGCGTTCAACGACTACCCTACCTTTTAGAATTACTTCCAATTTGTTACAAGCCTCACCTTCTAGGTGAACGATATTATTTTGCTTATACAATACAACCCTAAACTTACCGTTATTAAGATTTTCTGCAATAAGATCTTTAGATAGAGAACTTAGTAAAGTTGTATTTTTAATAATTTCAGTATATGTTTGCATATATTTCTCCTTAAGTGTTACCTTGGTAACTACATTACCAACATTATAGTGATAAGGTATTACAAAGTCAATTAACAAGGAGGATTTTATATGAAATATACAATAAATACAATAAGAGTGCTATTTCTAGGTTTATTTGTGATTTTGCTTGTAAACGATAAATTAATGCTATGGTTAGTATTATTTGGAATAAGTCTTTTGCTGGCATTATTTTTTGGTAGAATTTACTGTGGATTTATGTGTCCAATGAATACGCTTATGATCCCAACTGAAGTTATTTCTAAAAAGTTGGGTATCCAAAGTGACAAAACACCTAAGTGGCTTAGTTCCGGAAACTTTGGCTGGTTTGCTTTAGTAGTAAGTTTAATAGCCTTCTTCTTTACAAGGTTTGTTTTGAATAAAAACTTTCCAGTTCTAATTGTCTGGATCTTGGCTTCAGTATTAATAACTATTCGATACAAACCCGAAGTCTTTCATAATTTAATTTGTCCATATGGAATACTTCAAAAGATATTTGGAAAATTTGCATTTTTTTCGGAAAAAGTTAATGAAGATAAATGTATTGGCTGTAAACTTTGTGAAACTGTTTGTCCTTCAAAATCAGTGGTAGTTAGTCCAATTAATAAAAAGGCCAAGATTGACAGTGCTATTTGTTTACAGTGTACTAATTGTCAACAAATATGTCCGACTAAGGCAATTACTTATACACTTCAAAGATAAAGTATCGACCTCTAATTCAAATTTAAGTAGTAAATAAAATTAATGCTATAATTATAGCAAGAAGCAAGACTATATTAGATTTATGGGAGGTCCTTATGAATTACGTTAAGTTTGAAGAAATTGTTAGTCTATTTGAAACTGCTAAAGATAAAGAAGACAATCTTTTAAATATGCATTATTTGTCAATTAAACAAAATGATCAACTTTTTTCACATAGTTTTAATGATTATGACCAGCCTTCTGATATAAGAAGTATTAGTAAGACTGTCTTAACCATAACCGCTTGTATTGTAATGGATATGGCAAAAAAAGGACTTTATCCAAATTTTAATGAAAAAACTTTCATCTTCCCAATTATCAAAGATAGAGTAAATTTAACTAATCTAGATAATCTTGATCGGCTTAATAAAATTAAACTTAAGCATTTACTAAATCACACAGTTGGTTATGATAAAGTTATTTTAATGCGTGATGATATTAAGGATATCGACCCTTATACTTACTTAGACTATGTAATTAATCATTCGCTTGTCTTTAATCCTGGTGATTACTACTTATATTCAAATGCTGGTTTTTACTTACTTTCCGTTGTTTTACAAGAGTTTATCCAGCAAGACCTTTTAGACTTTATCGATATCCACTTATTTCAAAAATTGAATATTACTAATTACAAGTGGGAAAAATATGGTAATTATTTAGCAGGAGCGACACGGCTTTTTATGTATCCAAACGATTTAATAAAAATTGGAGATGTCTTATTAAATAAAGGCATTTATAAAAACAAAGAAATAATCGCTACTGAAAGTTTTGAAAAAATTGTTGAAATTACCCAGCTTACACCTGAAGTCGATACACCAACGGCAGTTTTCAGAAGATATGGCTATGGAAGTGGTATTTGGCTAGCTAAAGACAATATCTATTTTGGACATGGTACAGATGGCCAAACACTCGCTATGATCCCTGATAAAAGGACCATTATTGTTACTCTAGCAAGCCAACAAGATGTCAAAAAGCTTGAAATGCTTATTAATAAAATTATAATTGATTACATATAAAAATAGTGGTTGAATTAGTAAATATAAAAAGCTGTAGTTTAGATTATCAACTCTAAACTACAGCTTTTATTGTATCAGGCTTTATAAATGCAATTACTTTTTTAAAAATCCACTTGCAAGTTTACCTAAATCATCAATAACACTTCCATCATCAGCATCAAACATGTTTGTGACAGAATCCATTATGCTTTTTGTTGCCTTGCCAGTTAAAACACCTGAAAGTATCGACGAGAGATCATTTGTTTGTGCTTTTTTTACACTGTTTTGTTGACCTAACATTCCCATTAATAGCGGTGCCAACCTAGCTAATAGTGCAGAAATATCATTAGTTTCAATGCCTGTTTGTTTTGCTAAATTATTTTCGACTTTTTGATCTTTCCCAAATATGTGGCCTAACATTTTAGATCCATCTTTTGTATCCACATTCTTTAAAAAATTAACAACATCATCTACTTTATCATCCTTATGATCATTCAAAGCCTTTGATAATGATAAAGCCCCTTTTTCATTTTTAGCATTATTGCTTAAAGCCTGCATAATAGTTGGTACCCCTAATTTTACTGCTTCTTGAAGCTTTTTGGCCTTTAAGCCGGTTGATTTACTCAGTTCATCCATTACTGCCTGATTATTAAATTGTGTTAAGATATCTTTTATATCCATAGTTTCTTGCACCTTCTTTCTGATTAATTATATCAAACTGCTATATATAAATTTATACAATGCTCTTTTTGACTAACCAAATTAAAAAAGCAAGAATGTGTATTGGTTCTTGCTTTAATTATTATCATTGTAAATTTTAATCTTTTAAAATTCGCGCTTAAAATCTAATTTTTTTATTCCGGCATAATCGACTCCAGCTAAGCGTGCGATTGGCTTAAGATTATCTACTAAAATATAACCGCTGTCTTTGTCATAAACTTTTTTATCTAAACTTGCTGCTACAACTCTTAAAATAACTAAATCAGCATCTTCTGCAGTTTTATTGTAATTTTTTAAAGACAAAGTTTGCTCTAAAACAACTTCAAAGCGAATCAAAGCTTCTTTAATCCCTGGTGTCTTAATTTTAAGACTTGAACTTAGCGTCAAATTTACTAAATCAACTTCACTGATATTTTTTTCTAGAGGCTTGGCAGTCTTGTCCATTGCCGCAATTAATGATTCATCGACAATGTGAATGACCGCTTCCTTTTCACGTATTATATTTATAAACGTATCTTTTTGACTAACTTGATCTTTTTGAAATGACACTAGTAATAGTGTTGGCGATAGCATTGTAAAGTAGCTAAAAGGTGCTAAATTAACACTTTTCGTCTCATTTAAACTTGTAATCCAAGCAATGGGGCGCGGAATTATACTTCCCTTAACAATCTTACCAATCGTGTCTTCATCAAGTAAATCAAAATCTAAATTAAACTTGCTCATTTTTTGCTTCACCTTCTAATTTAAGCAGAAAGTTTTTGGCAAAAATCACTTCATCATGAATCAGTTGATGACCTTGGTTATGGGTATAAGCTTCTACCTTCATATTTGCTGAAATAAGTTTAGCTTTTAAATCATTAAACTGCTCACTATTTATATATGGATCATTAATTCCTGAAGTTATTAAAACATTCAAATTATCTTGGTTTTTATAACCAATTTTGGGAGTTATTAATGAAGGATGAAATAGTAACATGTTATCAACTTTTACATTCTCAAATTCTTTCAGTAAGTTTTTTGCGATATTTGCACCATTTGAGTAGCCAAGTACCGTAATCATGTAGTCTTGAAAATTTTCTGCTTTGATAAGCTTTAAAATTGAATCATGCAAGTCATAGGTTGCCCTAACTAAACTCTCAATATCAAAACTACCATCTGGATAACGGGCAAAGTAGCGCGCCATTCCATTTTCACTAACTTGGCCTTGAAATCCAACTTTGGTTGCAAGTGGATCAATAATACTTGCTAAATCAAATAAGTCTGTGGCACTACCGCCGGTTCCATGTAAAGTAATTATTAAATGTTTATTACTACCCTTATTCATTATGTGTTTCATTTTAACGCCTCCTCGGCTTTTTTCCCTACTTTTTTAAGTAAGTCTTGTAAGATTTTTTCTTCTTTAATATCTATAACATCAAAAATTGCCCGCATATAATCAAAGTGGCGTGCATATATATCTTCAAATATTTCGCGACCTTTTTTGGTTAGTGAGATTATTTGGACCCTTTTGTCTTCTGGTTTTTTCTTGCGATCTATGTAACCTTTTTTATGTAAGATTTCAAGTACATAGGTCATTGAACTGTTTGGAATCAAAATCACATCAATAATTGCCTGTGTTGTTAATTCACCCTTAGTATACAAGGCTTCCATCGTTGTAAACTCGTTGACATTAATATCAGTACCTACTAAAGAGTGCTTAACACTCTTTTGTAGGCTTTGATATGCTTTAAAAATTATAATTAAACTTTTTAAATCTTTATCTTTCATCAAAATATTCCTTTTCAAAAACCTTGGTACTTCTAACTGTATCAAAATCATCAAGTTGGGTTTCAATATATTCACGTCGGTGTCTTAAATGCATTGGAAGCGTTAGTTTCTCACCTAGATTTTCATAATCTTCTTCATCGTCAATAAATCCTGGCCCATCTGTCGCTAATTCAAAGAGGATATTTGGATACAGTCTAATATATAGTGACTTAAAGTAAAATCTATCCACAAACCCTGAGTTGGCAAGATTAAGTTTATCAAAGTAATCATTCCAAGCATCTAAGTGCTCTCTATCTTTAACTCTAAAGGCAACATGGTGTACTCCGCCATAACCTTGGCGAGCTTGTGGTAGTGTATCATCAATTTCAACAATAACTGACCCCCCATTTCCACCCTCACCCATTTCATAAAGGTTGAAGCCCTTTTCGCTATCGGTCTTTTTCATTTGCATAATAGTAACTAGAGCTTGGTCAATTAATTGTTCTGACGATACTCTTAGAAAAATTGGACCTAAACCCAATATTGCGTATTCATCTGGGACAGGCCCCTTATGCCAAGCTTCCCCAGGGGCAACCCCTTTATTGTTTTCATCGGAAAAGATTGCATATTGTTGCTGATCAAAGTCTTCAAAGTAAAGTACTTTATGCCCAAACATTTCAATTACTGGATCACGTTTTACCTTGTAGTGATCTAATCTAGCTTGCCAGTAGTCAAGCGCTTTATCATTGCTTACTCTAAAACTTGTTCTTGAAATATCATTTTTACCTTTTTGGTGAGCTGATATCCCTTTGAAATCAAAGAATGTCATGTCCGTTCCAGGGTTTCCGCGGTCATCCGCAAAGAATAAATGGTATGTTGTCAAGTCATCTTGGTTAACATTTTTCTTTACTAATCGCATCCCTAATATGTTTGTATAAAAATTATATATTTCTTTGGCACTACTTGTAATTGCGGTAACATGGTGAATTCCTTTTAATTGTTGTAAATTATTCATTTATATTTCCTCCTGTTTTACTTAACTTTTATTTTTAATCATTATTTAAAATTATATTTCATCAATTTCTCTTTGAACGATCGCAGGCATCTTTTTAATAATAGCTTGAGTTTCGTCTATGTATTTTTTTGGAATAATAAAATTCTCGCCTAGATTATCAACTGTTTCATCAATCAAAAACCCTGGTCCTGCAGTTGCCAGTTCGAATAAAATTCCACCTGGTTCTCTAAAATATACTGATCTAAAGTAATGTCTTTCTTTAACATCAGTCGGGTGATAACCTTTTTTTACTAAATAGTCTCTCCAGGCAACAATGTCTTCGTTTTTAACTTTAAAGGCCAGATGATGAACACTACCTTTGGCGACTTGGCCAATTCCTCTTGAGTTTTTTAATAATTCGATGAATTGTTCATCAGATTCTTTTAATTTTAGTTGATAGAAATCATTATCTTCATCAACAATCTCATAGCCAAAGACATCTGTTAAAACTGTTAACGTCTCTTTTGGCAATTTTGAAAATAGTGCTGCATTGATAATTCCTTTATAAGCTTGTTTTTCGCTAACGCCATTAAAACTATATGGGTTATCCGCTGCTAAATCACTTTCAATAAATTCTATTTCAAGACCATCTGGATCTGTAAAATACAGTCTGTTTTTATCAAATCTTGTATATTCATTATTTTTTATATTAAATTCATTTAAGCGCTTTTTCCAAAATCCAAAACTATCCTTTGGTATGGCAAGGCTAACATAGCCTACCTGACCATCGCCAATTTTTCCTTGGGGCATATTGTTCATTGGAAAAGTAGTTACTATCTCACTACTTGCATTTTTATTACCATAATATAAATGGTAGTAATTTTTATCGTCATAGTTAAGCGTCTTTTTAACAAGTCTTAACCCTAATACTCCAGAATAAAAATCGACGTCTTTTTGAGCCTGACCGACAATTGATGATATGTGGTGAATTCCTTTAACTTTCATTTTAAACCACTCCTTACTTCTACGACTATATTATTACTAAACCGTAATGATTTCAATTAATATGCTCTTTTCACTATAAATTACTTCAATGGGTACTTTAGATGTATTGTTTTATTTCTATGCTAGTATATATTAATAAACAAGGAGGTAAAAATATATGTTTTTATCAAAAGAAGTATTGATGGAAATCCATCAACGAGCACCTGAGTATGATAAAAGTAATGAATTTCCAACGAAAGATTTTCAACTACTTAAAGATAGTGGTTATTATAAAGCTTTAGTTCCAAAAGAATATGGTGGGTTTGGGCTTAGTTTAAAAGAGGTTGCAAAAGAGCAAACTCAATTAGCAATGGCCGCTCCGGCTACGGCACTTGCCATTAACATGCACCATGTCATTGTCGGTATGGCCAAGCATATGGTTAAACATGGAAATCTAGCTGGGGTCCAGATATTAAATGATGCTGTTAAAGGGGAACTCTTGGCTTTTGGAATCTCAGAGCCGGCAAATGACCGAGTTTTGTTTGGGTCAATAGCTAGCGCAACTAAGACAACTGCGGGTGGCTATCTTTTTAATGGTCCAAAAGTATTTATCTCAATGATTAAACAATGTACACGTCTAATTACCTACGCTCAAGAAGAAACAGATGAGGGTCCCCTTTCAATTTTTGGCTACTTAGAAAATAATCCAAATACGATTATTGTTGATGATAATTGGGACGCTCTTGGTATGCGTGCTACTCAATCTAATTCTGTTTTACTTAAAGATGCTTATGCTCCAAAAACTGGAATCTTAACTAAAGTAAAGCCTGGTCCTAGCTTTGATCCCGTAATCTTTGGAATTTTTGCGAATTTTGAAATTTTGCTGGCAGCTACTTATCACGGTATCGGTAAACGCGCAGTGGAGCTTGGAATAAAAGAAATTAAAAATCGTAAAAGTGTTGTAAATGCTGCAAACTATGATCAAGACAAGGATATTCGGTGGAGAATTGCTGATGCTGCCATTAAAAATGATGCAGTCGCAGCCCAAATTGAATATTTGGCTGATAAATTTGATGAAGGGTATGACTTTGGTAATTTATGGATGCCAAAACTATCCGCAGTAAAGAATAATGCCGTTGAAGCGTCCAAACACGCGGTTGACCAAGCGATTCGTGCTATTGGTGGCCGATCATACTACAACGCTAATGAGTTGTCTAGACTACTACGTGACGTATATGCTGGCTTATTTCAACCTTCTGATCAAGAGTCACTCCATAATGCCTGGGCTACAGTCTTGATAGGACCATTAACATGAACCTACAAACCTACATTAACTTACTAACTAGCAATCAAATTACTCCAAAAGAATTAGTTGAGGCATCAATTAAAAAAATTAATGATTTGGATCAAACAATTAATGCTGTCGTTGAAGAAAGATTTGAACTAGCACTTAAAGAAGCTGATAAAGATTACTCTCAAACAATGTTTAAAGGAATTCCTATTTTAATAAAAAGTCTCGGGCAAAACCTAAAGGGGGAACCAAGTACTGGGGCGTCTAAACTTTTAAAAACTTCGATATCAAAAACAACTGATAATTTTGTCGCTAAAATTATTGAACTTGGGTTTATTATTATTGGACAAACAAGTAGCCCTGAATTTGGATTTAAAAATATTACAGATTCAAGTCTTTATGGAGATGTTAAAAACCCACTAGACTTAACAAAAACTGCCGGGGGCTCAAGCGGTGGTGCTGCCGCTGCTTTAGTGGCTGATTATGTTCCTGTAGTAGCTGCAAGTGATGGTGGAGGATCAATCCGAATTCCGGCAAGCTATACAGGATTAGTTGGTTTAAAACCAAGTCGAGGTAGTATGCCAACTGGTCCCACAAATTATCGTGGTTGGCAAGGTGCTTCAGTTAATTTCTTTTTAACAAAGACTGTAAATGACAGTGAACTTTTATTTAATGCGATGAAAACAAATGTTGTTTATGCTCCATTTAATTATGTACAGGCTGATATAAAAGTTAGTAAGAAATTAAAAATTGCCTATAGTTTAAAATCACCAGTAAATACAAAAGTGTCACAAGATGCAAAAACAGCAATTTTAAAAACTGTCAAGGCTTTAGAAAAACTCGGTCACACAGTAGTAAAAGCCAACCCAAATTATGATGGTTTTAAATTAATGGAAAGTTATTACTTAGTCAATGGTGTTGAAACCGCAGCAATGATAAAAAATATCGAAACTTCTCTAAATAGAAAAGTTACTATTGATGAAATTGAACCTATTTCATGGGTCTTATATCAATATGGGCTTTCAATAAAAGGCTTTGAAATGGTTGAAGCGCTAAATTACTGGGATCAAACTAGTCATATTATGAATGAATTTCACCAACAATATGATTTATTTCTAACACCGACAACTGCAACAGTTGCACCAGACTTACAAAAAGAGTATATAAATAAAAATTTAATAGAAAAAATGCACAACATTGAAAGTATTTCTAATAAGTATGAAATAGTTTGGAAAATGTTTGAAAAGTCACTAGCTCATACGCCGTATACAATGCTTGCAAATATTACGGGACAACCTGCGCTTAGTCTGCCTTTACATCAAAATGATGATGGCCTTCCCTTAGGAGTCCAATTTATGGCCAATAAAGGTGAAGAAGACTTATTGTTTGAAATAGCAAGACAGCTTACCAAAGACTTATAAATTATTATCTAAATCATTTAATTTATGAAAACCAATTCTATAACATAATTAAAAACTTATTTCTGTTTGCACTTTTACAGAAGTAAGTTTTTTTGATATTTTGTCTTTACAAATTTTTCAATTTTTAAATATCTTGGTTGACATAAAGATTTAAATCAATTATGATACTTTTAATAGTAAATTCTATTATGAAGAAAGAGTAGCAGATATAGTCATTCTAAGAGAGTTGACGAAATGGTGTAAGTCAATGTTTGAAATGTTTGCAAAAATCATCTTCTAGATGTGTCGCTGAAATTAGTAAGTGGCAACGGTATTCACCGTTATCTGAAACTGTGCTGATTGGCATAGATAAGTTGTTGTATTGATTAAATGCAAAATTTGGGTGGTAACGCGATAAATTCGTCCCTAGGTGGACGTTTTTTTATTTGTAAAAGACGGAGGGTTAAAATGAAGAATAAAATGACTAAAAACGAAACACTTTTACTCGGATTAATGTTGTTTTCATTATTTTTTGGGGCAGGGAACTTGATATTTCCGCCATTTTTAGGACAGCAAGCTGGAGTTAAGACATGGCTTGCGATGATTGGCTTTATATTAAGTGCGGTTTGTTTTCCAATTTTGGGTGTCTTAGTAGTATCTAAGACCAATGGTCTAAACAAACTTGCTGCTCGCGTTAGCAAACGCTTTTCCTTTATTTTTACTATCCTAATTTACTTGTCAATAGGACCACTGTTAGGAATTCCTAGAGCCGGAAGTCTACCTTATGAAATGGTTTTGGCACCACTAGTATCAAAAGATTTTATATCGCATGAAATAGCCTTACTAATTTTTACCAGCAGTTTTTTTGCAGTTGCGTTTTGGCTAGCACTTAAACCAAATAAATTAATTGACCGCTTAGGAAAAATCTTAACCCCGACATTACTTTTTCTTATCATAGTCGTCTTTGTTGGAAGTTTTTTCTCAGACTTTAGCGGTTTTAGCCCTGCTTCAGGCAAGTATATTGATGCTGCCTTAGTTAGTGGGTTTTTAGATGGCTATTTAACGATGGATACAATTGCAGCTTTAAACTTTGGTTTGGTTATTTCAATTGTTATTAAAGATATGGGGATCAAAGATGAGAAAATTATCTTTAAATCAACCTTAAAAGCTGGACTGATCGCAGGCACAATACTATTAGTAATTTATTCAGCTTTGGCTTATTTGGGTGCTTTAAGTGGTGCCCAATATGGGGCAACAGAAAATGGTGCTCAAACACTAGCTAATATAATTACCCACATATTTGGGCCTAAGGGAATGTTTCTTTTAGCTAGCATTTTTACTCTAGCCTGTTTAACAACCGCAGTCGGTTTGATAAGTTCTATCAGCCAATATTTTTCAACTATTAGTAAAATAAAATATAAAACATGGACAATCATCTTTGTGCTTTGGAGTTTGTTTATTTCAAATTTTGGATTGACGAGAATTCTTAGTATTTCTGTACCAATCCTAAATGCGATATATCCGCTGGCCCTGGTTTTAATCATTTTAGCCCTTATTGATAAATTATTTATAGAGAACACTAAAGTGTATAAGTATAGTATTGCCATAACAACTGTTTTATCTGGTTTAAAAGTTTTGGATGACGCAAAACTTTTTTCAGAAAAGATTAGTCTATTTTTGAAAAATTTACCATTCTATGAAATTGATATGGGTTGGGTTATTCCAGTCTTTGTGGTCGCTAGTCTTGTTTTACTAATAGAATCTAGAAAGAAAG
>JAAZDW010000029.1 GCA_012512595.1 Erysipelothrix sp. | reverse complement strand
GTAAAGATGATAATATTTTAGACTTGTACTGTGGTATTGGTGCTATAGGAATTGTTTTATCAGACTATGTTAATCATGTTTTGGGTGTTGAAATTTTAGCGGAAGCAGTTGATTTTGCTCGCCAAAATATTGAATTAAATGATATCCATAACGTTGATATTATTAATAAAGATTTGAGTGAGACTATTATTTTTGAAGACAACATTGATTGTATAGTTGTTGATCCACCAAGAGGTGGATTGAGTAAAAACATTATAGACAATATAAATAAAAGTGCAGTTGATAGATTGGTTTATGTTTCGTGTAATCCAGTTAGTCAAAAACGTGATATCGACTTACTCGCAACATCAGGCTTTAAAGTCATTAAACATGAAGCTGTTGATATGTTTATCAATACAGAACATGTAGAGACGGTGGCACTTTTACAAAGAGTTTAAACTTAAGCGACAAATTTATAAATGAGGGAGGAATTTCATGTTTACACTAGGTAGAAAAGTAGATTTTTCATATCAGACTAATAAAATCATTTCAGCCTTGGCACTTTTATTTGTAGCAGGTGGCTGGTTTGTCAGTAAAGATATAATGGTTGGAGTCAATATAGGTGGGGCTGTCTTTTTAACATGGGCACTTGCGCGTGAGTTAGATCCTAAATATGCTTATTCCGCATTTTTAAGTGTAGCTATATCTTTGGTATATTTGCTAAATTATCAGAGTGTTCAGTTTTTAGTATTGTTTTGGATTATATTAATGATGCGATTTGTTAGTGGAATATGTGGAGAAAAGACAACTTTAGTCGATATCTTGTCTGTCTTTGGTTTGACTTTGTTTCTATCTATTCAAAATCAAAACAGTATATATCTACTTCCTTTTACCTTGGCAATGTTACTGCTGATGCTATTTAGAGAAAACATTAAATTTTCTGGTGTTTTTGCCGTGATTGGTGTAACATTTTTTCTAGTTGAAACAATTAGTCTAAATTATTTAGCAAGAAACACGATTAATTACTCTAGTCTAATTAATTATGGACTATTAGCTTTAGTGGTCGTTTCAATATTCTTTTGGTTTTTAACACCATTAGGTGATATAAGTGATGATTTAGGCAAAAGAGCTAAGACTCAAAGAATACTTGCGAGTAAGCTGATGTATAGTTTGATTTTGTTGTTGTTGTTCTTTTTTAGTGATCTTAATCTAAGTAATCTAATTATTATAGCCGCAACTCTTTTAGCTGTAATGTTATACTGGCTTGGTGATGAAATAGTTGTTTATATTAAAGGTAAGTAGTATACTTTAAACATTTTTTATAAGTAGACAAGTGTTTAAATATTGACACTCGTCTACTTTTTTATTTGCTCAAACTTTTTTACTTATAATGCTTAATTATGTGGTAAGATAAGATTTCAATATTAATAATTTAATATTTAGTACGGGAGATATTTATGGAAAACAAACAGTCATATGGACTATTTACAACTATTACAATGATCGTTGGTATTGTTATTGGATCAGGGATATATTTTAGAGCAGATGATATTTTTATATATGCTAATGGTAATCTTGCATTGGGTTTAATGGTTTTAGCCTTGGGTGCACTTAGTATTGTTTTTGGCTCACTAACTTTGGCTGAATTATCAAAAAGACATGTTTCAAAAGGTGGCCTTGTTGCTTATTTTGAACACTTTATTTCAGAAAAAATGGGCAGTGGTTTTGGATGGTTTCAATTATTTGTTTATTTACCAACAATATCAATTGTGGTTGGATGGGCAACGGCTATATACACATTTATGCTATTGGGAGTTGAATCAACTTTATTAATGCAAGTTGGATTAGGTTTACTCTATAATTTATTTTTTGTAATTATTAATACAATGAGCAAAGGTCTTGGAGGCTTTATTCAAAGATTTGCTACAGTTATAAAACTAACACCATTATTATTGATTGCGATTTATGGAATTTTTATTGCTAAGCCACTTGATCCTAGTGTGCTTTCTAATTCAACTTTTGTAGTTGAATTTAGCAAGTATGGCTGGCTAACAGCACTTGTACCTCTAGCTTACTCTTATGATGGTTGGACTGTGGCTTTAACAATTGCTCCAGAAGTCATTAATCAAAAGAAAAATATGACAAGGGCTCTAATTTTAAGTCCATTGATTATTTTGTCAGTATATTTGGTATATATTTATGGAATAGCAAATATATTGGGTGTTCAACAAATTATTAGTCTTGGAGACAGTGCTGTCTTTGAAGCTGGTAAAATTATCTTAGGTGAAAAACTTGGTAATGTTATATTAGTAGTCGTTGTAATTTCAATGCTTGGTGTTTTAAATGGTTTAAACTTGGGTTCTATTAGAATGCCGCAAGCTTTAGCAGAAAAGAAAATGATACCAGACTATGGCTTATCAAAAATTGATCCTAAAAAACAGTTATCAATTAAATCAGCCTACATGGTTGGAGTACTTCAGATATTTTGGGCTATTGTTCATTATGTTGTTATGAGTTTAAATTTATTTAATGGTCGAGATGTAAGTGAAATTGCGATTGTTTTTTCTTATGTTAGTTATATTATTCTTTATGTCTTAGTATTTAAGTTACTTAAAGATGAGGGCAGCACATTTAAATTAATCTTGCCAATTCTCGCAATCTTAGGTTCAATGATTATATTACTAGGATCGCTTTTAGCTAGCTTTTATTTTATATTGATGTTTATTCTCTTTTGCTCATCTGTTATGTATTTGGGCTATGCGTATAAAAGTCGCCAAATAAGTAAAATCCAATAATTTATTAGTAAATATTACAGCGATATAAATGACATTTAACCGTG
>JAAZDW010000028.1 GCA_012512595.1 Erysipelothrix sp. | reverse complement strand
TAAAGAAGGTATGTATAATATTGAAGCCTTAGAATTAGTTAAAAATCAAGAAATTATTGGTGAAGCATCAATTCTTGGTTTAGAAGATAAGTTTTACGATTTAAAAGATAATTTTATACTTTTGAGACAATATTGGCAAAAAGAGTCAGCTTTAGATGCAAAACCGGAGTATTATAAGAGTAATTTATGATAATTAGAAGTGTAAAAGAGAAAGACTTAATAACCATGTTAGAAATAGAGCGAGAAAACTATTCACAACCATGGGATTTTAAGATTTTATACTACGAAGTAATCAAAAATGAAAAAAGCGTCTTTTTTGGTGCTTATATAAATAATATCCTTGTCGGATACCTTGGTTTTTGGGCCTTTGATGACAATGTTGATATTATAAATATTGCGATATCAAAAAATCATCAAAGAATGGGAATAGCGACTAGATTGTTTGACAGTTTATTTGACTATGCCCATAAAATTAAGGCTACAACCATCACCTTAGAAGTAAACGTTAATAACCATGCTGCCTATAATCTATATTATAAACTAGGTTTTACAACTTTAAGAACAATTAAAAACTACTATGATAAAACAGGCGAAGATGCCTATATGATGCAAAAGGAGGTATTATATGAGTGATATAATTATACTAGCAATTGAAAGTAGCTGTGATGAAACAGCCTGTGCTGTTTTAAAAAATGACTCAACGGTTTTAAGTAATATCGTCAACAGTCAAGTCGATTTTCACAAACAATATGGTGGAGTAATTCCAGAAAGTGCCTCGCGAATGCACGTTGAAAATATATCAAAGGTAATTGATGCCGCAATTAAAGCTGCCAATATTGAATATCAGGACATAGATGCAGTTGCGTATACTCAAGGACCAGGCTTAATTGGATCACTTCATGTCGGGGTTGTCGCCGCAAAAACTTTAGCCTGGACCATCGACAAACCTTTAATCCCAGTTAATCATATTTATGGTCATATTATGGCCAACCAAATTGATAGTGAAAAATTATTATATCCGCTTTTAGCGCTTGTTGTCTCAGGAGGACACTCAGAGTTAATCTATTTTTCTGATGAACAAACATATAAAATTTATGGCAAAACAACCGATGATGCAGTTGGTGAAGCCTTTGATAAAGTTGGTAGAATTATGGATATTCCCTATCCAGGTGGGGTAGAAATTGACAAGTTATCAAAATTTGGCCAACCAAAGTATGAATTAACAGAGCCAAAGGCCCAAGGTGAATTTAACTTTTCTTTTAGTGGCTTAAAATCTAGTGTTTTACAACTGGTTCAACGTGAAAACAAAGCTGGGCGAAGCGTCGATAACGCGGATTTAGCTGCCTCATTTCAACAAGTTGCGATTGATCAGTTAGTTAGAAAAAGTGAAGAATTAATAAAAGAATTGCCAATTAAACAGTTTGTTTTAGCAGGAGGCGTGGCCGCTAATAGCCGGCTTCGTTCCGAAATTAATCGTTTTAAAGAATTATATCCTGACATAGTATTTGCCTATCCACAAATGAAGTATTGTAGTGATAATGCTGCCATGATTGGCGCAGCAGCCTTTCCATTATATCGAGCTAGCAAGTTTGGAACTTTAAAAGATGGGGCTAATCCTTCGCATAAAAAGTTGTTTTAGTACTAATTTGGAATAAAAGCAAGTATATTAGCAAAACATTACGTTTTAGATTAATAAAAGATTCACAAACTTGTGATAATGTGGTATCATAGCAATGGTGATTATATGAGTAAAAATAAAATATCAAATGCAACACTAAGAAGATACCCGCTTTATTTAAAGGCTGTTAGAAGACTTAAAAGAGAAGGCGTCGACAAAGTAATGTCACATGAATTAAGTGACTTAGTTAATATTAAATCAACAACAATCAGAAGAGACTTTTCCTTATTAGGAAAACTTGGTAAACAAGGTTATGGTTATGATGTTGAACTTTTAGAAAGTCGATTTAATGAAATTTTAGGAATGAATTTTGAAGAGAAAATAATCTTAGTTGGAGTCGGTAACTTAGGTAGAGCCCTACTTAATTACAACCATTGGGATTATGTTGTTGGAGAAATTGTCTGTGGTTTTGATTCCAAAATAGAAGACAAACAAAATTTAAATGTACCAGTTTATCACATCGATGAATTAGAAACAAAAATTCCAGATGGAAGCAAGATTGCGATCTTAACTGGCTCTGATAATATACAAGAGACAGTTGATAAGTTAATTGAATATGGTATAATAGGTATTGTAAATTTCACACATGAACATGTAAATGTACCAGATGGCATTGTGATTAGGGAAGTTGACGTAGTATCATCGATCCAAGAAATTGTATTTGAAACATCTGATCGTTATAGCAAAGATTAAAGAAGATATTATTACTAGCATTTTCAGCGAGCTTAGAGTGGTGGAAGCTAAGTATTTGCTAAATAATATTCAACACTTTATGAGCTTAGTTGGTGAAAGTTAAGTAGACAACTACGTAAACAGGCGTTAACTGTATCGAGAGCATTTTTATAATGAATTAGGATGGTACCGCGCATGACGTTCCTTGTTATGCGTTTTTTTATATTTAGGAGGAAATAATATGGAATTTGTTACCGTAAGAGAATTATATGAGTTAGTTAAAACTCAAAGTTTAGCTCAATTAGATAGTTTAGAATATGTTGAATTATCAGGTTGGATAAGAACTAATCGTGATAGTGGCCAAATTGGCTTCATTGAATTTAATGATGGAACATATTTTAAAAGTACCCAATTAGTTTATGACAAAACTTTAGAAAACTTTGATGAGGTTTCTACTTATAATACTGGCGTTGCAATTACCGTTAGTGGAAAACTAGTTTTAACTCCAAAGTCAAAACAACCTTTTGAAATTTTACTAAAAGAGGTTATCTTAGAGGGCGATGTAGAGGAAGGTTATCCATTACAGAAAAAACGCCATTCTTTTGAATACTTAAGAGAAATATCGCACTTAAGACCAAGGACAAATACATTTAATGCCGTCTTTAGAGTAAGATCAATCTTATCAATGGGAGTCCATGAGTTTTTTCAAAGCCAAGGTTTTGTTTACTTACACTCACCAATTTTAACCACAAGTGATGGCGAAGGAACTGGTCAAACATTTACTGTTACTACCCGTCAAGATGCTGACTATGAAAAAGACTACTTTAAAAAGCATGCGTTTTTAACTGGCACTGGACAGCTTCATGCCGAAGCCTTTATCATGGCTTTTAGAGATGTGTATACTTTTGGTCCAACATTTAGAGCCGAAAAATCTAACACTAACCGTCATGCTTCAGAGTTTTGGATGATCGAACCTGAAATTGCCTTTGCCGATTTAGATGACTGTATGGACTTAGTTGAAGACATGGTTAAGTATTTAATTAAATATGTTTTAGTTAACTGTGAAGTTGAAATGGAATTTTTTGATAAATTTATCCAAAAAGGTTTAATTGAGAAATTAGAAAAAGTTGCCGATTCGACATTTAAAATCATCACTTACACAGAAGCAATTGAGATGTTATTAGAATCAAAACAAAATTTTGAATTTCCAGTTGAATGGGGAATTGACTTAAAGTCTGAACACGAACGTTATATTTGTGAAGAAATCATTAAAGGACCAGTCTTTGTAAAAGATTATCCAAAGGCAATCAAACCTTACTACATGCGTGCCAATGATGATGGCAAGACGGTTGCTGGAGCGGACTTACTTGTTCCATCAGTTGGTGAGATTGTCGGTGCATCACAGAGAGAAGAACGCTTAGATGTCTTAGAAAGCCGTCTGCAAGAAGAACATATAAAAGATATTTCAATGGACTGGTACTTAGATCTTAGACGCTATGGCGGAGTTAAACATGCTGGCTATGGACTGGGCTTTGAAAGATTTCTAATGTATATTACTGGCGTTTCAAATATTAGAGACGTTATCCCATTTCCAAGAACAGTTAATAATTTAGAGTTTTAAACAAGGTAAAATTTACTCTAAAAGCCAACTTAAAAGGTTGGCTTTTATACTTTTTAACATAAGCCCTAAAGACTGACTATTTATTAATTAAATAATTGTAAATATTGAAGTGTTTATTATACAATAGACTTATTAAGGAGGTTATTTTATGAAGTATGACTTTGAAACATTAGTTAATCGAAAAAATAAAAACTCAATCAAATGGAACTTGATGGATAAAAGAAATTCAAATCTTGCCAGTAATAACATTCCACCATTTTCAATCGCAGATTATGATTTTAAATATCCCGATGTTTTAATAGATAAGTTTAAACAATATATTGATGAGACACTTTTTGGATATACACAACCTGATGACAACTACTACAATAGTTTTATTAATTGGGTTATTAAGCGCTATAACTTTGAAATAAAGCGCGAGTGGATCTTAGATGGTAGTGGTGTGGTTGCTAGTATCTTTAATAGTATTAGAGCCTTCAGCAGTGAAGGGGATGGCATCATTATTATGACCCCAGTTTATCCACCCTTTGCTAAAAGTATTGTAAAAGCCGAAAGAAAAGTTATCGAGTGTGGACTAATAAATACAAATGGAAAGTATACCATTGACTTTGACTTATTAGAAAAACAGTGTGCTAATTCAAATAATAAAGTTTTAATCTTATGTTCACCCCACAATCCGGTTGGTCGAGTTTGGACAAAGGCAGAATTAGAAGAAGTTTCAACGATTACGACAAAATATGGTGTTTTAGTCGTTTCAGATGAAATACATATGGACATAACCTTAGAAGGTCATAGCCACCACATTTATGCCAGTTTAAATAAGCGCAGTTTAGAGAATACAATTATGTTAACCTCAGCTGGAAAGTCTTTTAACTTAGCCGGGGTTACAACATCCTTTATTGTAATTCCAAATCAAGATATCCGTAATCGTTATAATGATTATGTGGCTAAAAACTGTAAAACAAATTTTAATGCTTTTGGCTTTAAGTTAACAGAAATTGCCTATACCGAGTGTGAAGCTTGGTTTGATGAGTTTTTAACCCAAATTACATATAACTACAATCTAATGAATACGTACATAAAAGAGCACTTACCAATGATTAAAGTTAGCCCCTTAGAAGGAACTTATCTTTTATGGCTAGATTTTAGGGCTTTAAATAAAAGTGACAAGGAATTGTTTGATTTTTTAGTTGATGTTTGTCAAATTTATATTAATAGTGGAGATACCTATGGCAAAAGTGGTCAAGGTTTTGTACGTTTTAATATCGCAACCCCAAGTTGGGCTTTAGATGCAGCTTTAAAGCGTTTAAGTTTAAACATCTCAAAATTAAACTCTTAAATTTAGCTAACTTTAAAAAGTAAACAATTTTTGAATTTTCAAGGAAATCAAAGTTAAACAAGTGAAAGCCCTTGCATTTTCTTTTAATTATTATATAATCATATTAACAGAGGTGATGTTTATGTGCAGAGTTGTAAAAATCAAATCACGAGATATTATCTTTAATATGGAGAATTAGGACGTACACGCTGTGTCGTCTTTTTTTATTCCAAGTCAAATAGAAAAAGGAGGAGTAATTATGAATCAAGTAGATCGTAAATTTTTCGAGGGTGCCGTCGCTAGAGATTTAAAAAGCGTTCTTGAAGCACTTGAAGCTGGCGCTGACATCAATGTTGTCAATGCCGATAACCGTACCGCTCTTACAAGAGTAGCCAAACGTGGCTATGATGAGGTCGTCGACTTTTTAATGGAACGTGGTGCTAAGACTAATCTTTTAGACAAAAATAATAAAACAGCTCTAATGGGAGCCGCTAAAAATGGTCACTACCATATCGTCGATTCCTTAGTCGCCCGTGGTGCTGTTATTAATCAAGCCGACTATCGTGGTCGAACAGCCTTAATGCGCGCCGCATTTTTAGGCCATACAGATATTGTTGAACTATTAATTGAAAAGGGTGCTGACGTTAATGTTGCCGATAATAAAGGTCGCACCGCATTAATGGATGCTTGTATTGCCTTTAAAGTTGATGTAGTAAAAGTTTTACTGACAAATGGTGCACAAGTTGATGCCCAAGACTTTAATGGTGTAACATCCTTAATGCGTGCTAGTTATTCAGGCTATGTTGATTTAGTTAAGCTATTATTAAATGCAGGTGCTGATACTAGTATAAAAGATAATGATGGAAATTATGCTATTCATTATGTTAGAGGTCACAGTTTTGAAGAATTAAAGCCTTACTTGAAAGTTGAGGAGGACTAAGATGAAAGACTATTTAGCAGATCAAATTAGAAACATTGTCTTACTTGGACACAGTGGTAGCGGAAAAACTTCGCTTGTAGATTCAATTCTTTATTATAATGGCGTAACTGACCGGATGGGCAACAGTAACCAAGGTACAAGTTCTTTAGACTTTGAACCAGAAGAAATTGAAAAAGGTCAGTCAATATACACAGCTGTTATTCCAGTTGAGTGGAATGACTGCAAAGTAAACATGCTAGATACTCCAGGCTATTTAGACTTTGTAGGCGAACAAGAATCAGCCTTAAAAGTCGCCGATAATGCCTTAATTGTAGTAAGTGCGATTGAAGGAGTTGAAGCTGGGACAATTAGTGCTTATCGCGAAGTAAATCGTCTTAATCTTCCAACAATCTTTTTTATTAATAAACTAGATGATGAAAAAGCTGACTTTGACCAAGTATATAATTCACTAAGAGAACAATTTGGTAAAAGTGTTATTTTATTTGAAATTCCGATTATTGAAGACCGTAAAGTTATTGGTAGTGTCAATATTTTAAGAAATAAGGCATGGTACTACAATGACCGTAAGACCGCAAAAGATGTTCCAGAAAATATGAAGGACATCGTTGATGAGTACTATAATCATTTAGCTGAAGCCGTGGCGATGACTGATGATAGTTTAATGGAAAAATTCTTTGAAGGTGAAAGATTTACTGAAGAAGAAATTGCGGTTGGTTTAAAAACAGCTGTCCGTGAAGGTGAAATTAGACCAGTTTACTGTGGGTCAGCTTTAAATCAAACTGGGATTAAACGTCTTTTAGACTTAATAACAGAATACTTTCCAAATTATGAAGAAAAAGGGACAGTTGAAGCCTTTGACCAAGACAATAGTGTTATTGAATTAGAAACAAATGAACAAGAACACTTATCAGCCTTTGTCTTTAAGACGATTATTGATCCTTTTGTAGGTAAGATTTCTTATATTAAAATTATGAGTGGTGTTTTAACCTCAGACTCAGAAATATACAATGTTCAAAAAAGAGCAGTCGAAAGAATCAATGCCATCTATATAATTAATGGTAAATACCAAGAAGCAGTTGGAAAACTGTTTACTGGTGATATTGGGGCTGTTGTTAAATTATCCAACACTGACACAAATGATACGCTGGCTACAAAAGACTATCCTGTCAAACACTTTCCAATTGACTTTAGTCGTCCAATGTTAGGTGTTGCAATTGAACCAAAGTCCAAAGATGACGAAGATAAATTATCAAATGCCCTCCACCGTATCACAGAAGAAAATAAAACAATTAGAATTGACCGTAACCGCGAAACAAATCAAACAGTAATGTATGGAATTGGCTCGCAACTAATTGATGTCGCAATTGCCAAAATGAAGGCAAGATATCGAGTTGAAGTTATTAAACAACCATTAAAAGTTCAATACCGCGAGACAATAAAAGGTAGTGTTTTAGCCGAAGGTAAACATAAAAAACAATCAGGTGGCTCAGGCCAATATGGTCATGTATTTGTAAACTTTGAACCAGCTGATACTGAAGAAATGATTTTTGAAGAAACCGTTTTTGGCGGAAGTGTTCCAAGACAGTATTTCTCAGCTGTTGAAGATGGCTTACGCGAAGCAATGAAGGAAGGCGTTTTAGCTGGCTATAAAATGGTCGGAGTCAAAGCTACTTTAACTGATGGTTCTTACCATGATGTCGACTCGAAAGATATCGCCTTTAAGACGGCCGCCAGGATTGCTTATCGGGCAGGTATACCAAAGGCTGAGCCAGTCTTACTTGAGCCAATGGTGACGATGCAAGTCGTAGTTCCAGAGGCATATACGGGAACTATCGTTGGCGACTTAAACAAAAAGCGCGGAATTATTACGGGCATGGACTATGATCCATACCATGACCAAATTATTAATGCAGAAGTTCCAATGGCCGAAGTTATTGAATATGCTACTGACTTAAGATCAATGACCCAGGGCAAGGGCCAATATACTTATGAATTATCGAGATATAAAGAAGTTCCAAACAGTATTGCAACGGCCGTAATTGAGGCAAACAAAAAAGAAGACTAAAATATGAATGAGTGTAAAGGATTAAGTGTCGTTTACACTCATTTTTTATTAATGTTATAATGAAGGTGGATGGAGGGATTATCATGGTAAAAGTTTTACTTATATGTACAAGTGGGATTTCAACACAAAAAGTAGTTGAAAATATGCAAGCCTATGTAGAAAAAAATAAGCTTGATGTAGAAGTTTTAGCAATTGGTGATTTGGAAAAAAAAGATAGGATCCCACTAGCTGACATTATCTTATTAGGCCCACAAATTAGATATACTTTAGAAGACGTTAAAAGTTTATCTAAAGGGAAATTAGTTTTAGTTATGAATACACAAGACTTTGGACTGCTGCGTGGGGATTTAATTTTAAAAGATGCACTTGAAACTTACCGACTTCTTGTGTAAGATTAATAAAGGAATAGAAAAAGGGGAATGAATATGAGTGTAACACAAACAGATTTATTTTTTGCCAACAAGGCTAAGTTTTTTCCACAAGAATCACTAAGGTCAATCAAAGAAATTTTAGACACTTTAGAGGAAAAAGATCTTTATATGATTAATAGTCTTGATTTGAAAGATCCAACTATGTACTTAATTATTTCAGTTGTCGGGGGAACTTTAGGTATCGACCGATTTATGATTGGTGATATGGGGATGGGAGTCTTAAAGCTTTTAACGGGAGGGCTTTGTGGAATCTTAACAATTTATGACTGGTTTATTATTTCAAACCGAGTTAAACAACAAAATCTTCAAATGTTTTTAAACTTGGTGTAATGGATAAAAACAATCAAAATAAAAGAACACATAAAGCAGTTTTAATTTTAAGTGTTCTTTTTATTTACACAATTGCCTTACAAGTATTTAAAGTTTACTCACCAATCACATATTTCTTTGGACTACTAACGCCAACCACCGGAATGACAAGAGCTTGGCTTAGTGTTTTAAGTTTAAATTTTAACCAAGCCTTTTTATACCATGGCCTATTTATTTTGGGACCATTTTTACTATTATTTATAAGTCTTTACTTATATACAGAAAAGCGAAAATACTTAAAGCTTTCAATTGTAATTGCAGCCATATTATTTATTTATAATTTATTTAGAATTATCTAAACCTTCTTTTATTTAATAAATTATGTAATATGTTAAAATGATAATAGTAATAAATAAAGGAGGAATTTTCATGCTAAAGGAATTTAAAGAGTTTATATCTAGAGGAAATGTTATTGACCTTGCGGTAGGGGTAATTATTGGTGGAGCCTTTGGAAAAATTGTAACATCTTTTGTTGGAGACATAGTCTCACCATTGATTGGTTTAATTACAGGCTCAACGGACTTAAGTTCACTTGTGTGGACAATAAAAGCCGGAGAATTAACAGCTGATGGTGAAGTAGTTGGAGCTGTAATTGTTAACTATGGAGCTTTTATACTTGCAATATTGGATTTTTTAATTATCGCTTTCGCAATTTTTATGGCAATTAAATTCATTAATAAATTTAAACGTAAAGAAGCAGAAAAAGTTGAAGAAGAAGTTGTCCAACCAAGTGAGACCGAAGTTTTATTAAATAAAATTTTACAAGAATTAAAACAAAAATAAAAAGGGAGTCGATTAGATGAGTTTAGATAAAAGAGAACCAGCCTTAGTAATCTTAGCTGCTGGGATGGGAAGCCGCTATGGCGGATTAAAACAAATTGATACAGTTGGAAACAACGGTGAAAGTATTATTGATTTTTCTATTTATGATGCAATCGAAGCTGGATTTAAGAAAGTTTATTTAATTATTCAAGAAAAACATGAAGCAGCCTTTGATCAAGAATTAGGTAATAAAATTAGAGACCATATACAATTAGAATATGTATACCAAGCCTTAGAAGATATCCCACAAGGATTTGAAATTCCTGATGGCCGTGAAAAACCATGGGGAACAACCCATGCACTACTATCTTTAAAGGGTCAAATTAATGAGCCATTTATAATCTTAAATGCGGATGACTATTATGGTAAACAAGCCTTTGTAAAAATGTATGACTATCTCTTAAATGACATTACTGATAGTGAGTTTGCTTTAATGGGCTACCAACTACACAATACTCTAAGTGACAGTGGTTCAGTAACACGTGGTGTTTGTGAAGTTAAAGATGGCTTTTTACATAACATTGTTGAAATCTTAAAAATAGTTAAAGATAATGATGGCGCAAAATATGAAGATAAAGATGGTAATTGGCAAACAATTGATCCAAAAACCCTTGTATCAATGAATTTCTGGGCCTTTACTCCGAAAGTTTTAGAACTATTAGAAGATGTCTTTGTTGACTTTTTAAAGAGCGATGTTAAAGATAACCCACTAAAATCAGAAGCACTTTTACCAAATGATGTTGATACGCTAATTAAGCACAAGGGTGTTAAAGTTAAAGTATTAGAGAGTGAAGAATCATGGTTTGGAGTTACTTATAAAGAAGACAAACCAAAGGTTGTTGCTAAATTTGAAGAAATGAAAAACCAAGGTAAATATCCATTTGATCTTTGGGAGAGCAAATAATTTTGCGTGGCAGTAAAAACAATAAAAACTTAATTACAATAGCGACACGAGTTAGCATTGTCCTTGTCGCAATATCATATTTATTTGATCATCCAGGCATTACTTTTATTTTATCTAATATTTTTATGGCCCTTTTTGCTTACGAGTTATCTTTAGATCAAAGAATAAAAAGGAAATATGTTTATCTTGTAATATTTTTATGGATATCAAGTTCAATTATTGCTTTAATAAGAATCTATTTTTAAAAAAAATTAAACAAAATAAAAAACATCAAATATTTTATTTATTTCGCCTGCCAACTTTAGTGGGTGACGATCAAATAGATGATGTTTTTTTACTATCTAAATAAATTGCTAAAGATTGAAAAGCCACTTATTAACTGTCCAATGACACTGCCAAGATTGGCAATAAAAACAAGGGCTAGCGATTTAATGAAACGATTTTTACGCCATCCCTTAAAGCTTTTAATATCTTCATTGATATTGTCGACATCAGCAACTGTTGGTTTTCTTAAAGAAGCTTCAACGGTCGCGGAAATAAAACCAACCGCAATAAGGGGGTTTAAGGCTGTTAGCGGGGCCGCAAAGAATGTGGCAAGCGTCGTAAGGGGATGAGCCCTAAGGATGACTGTAGCCATTGCAGCCATACCTCCTGACCATAATGACCAGGTTGCAAGTGTTTTGATTCCTTGTTGAAAGCCATCTCTAAAGCCTGAGGCTAAAAGCAAGACAATCAGTAGGGTAATTAGCCAACTTGCGATTTTAGTATAAGATTTTTTATCAGGAATATGGGTTATTTCTTGGATATTTTGGGTTTTGTCTATTTCAGCTTTAATACCTGGAACATGAGCTCCACCAACAACCGCAAGTGTTACTAGCCCGGGGGCAGTTTTAATTGAGTGGGCTAAAAACTGATCACGCTCATCAACTAAAATCTTTGCAATAGTTGGAAGTTCTTCTCTAATTTCAGATAAAGCTGCGGTTAAAACATCTTCTTCTAACATTTCTTCAATCATTTTTTCACTAATATCATCTTCAGGAGAATCAAAGATTGAAGAAACAAAAGCCGTTAACAGTTTAAACTTATCAAAAAGTGTTAGTGAACGCCAAATTCTTTTAAAGGTAATATTAACATTTCGATCAGCATTAGTTAGCGGAATATTTAATTCTTTTGCCATCTTAATTGCAGTAATCATTTCCAAACCAACTTCACTATCCATTTTTTCAGCCATCCGTTTTTGATAGGTACTTAAAATTGTGTTAGCTAAAAGTTGCATCGCCTTTTTATCTTTGATAACTTGAACAATATCAGTTTGCTTCCAAGCATCAGGATTTTCTAAAGCTTTTAAGCGATCACTGTCAAGTTCGATACAAATGTTATCAGGCTGATAATGATTGATTGCCGCTTTAACTAAGTCAGCACTATCTTTTGAAACGTGTGCTGTGCCAACTAAAATAATGGTTTTATCTTTATATTGTATTTTGTGTATATTATTATCTAACATCTTTGTCTCCTTTAAAGTAAAAAAAGTGGTTTCCCACCTTTTTTATTGTTCATCAAATTGGCTCATGTACAAGCTTGCATAAAATCCGTCGCTTGCGAGTAATTCTTCATGATTTCCAACCTCAACAATATCTCCGTGGTCCATAACTAGAATAACATCAGCATCACGAATTGTCGAGAGTCGATGCGCAATTACAAAACTTGTTCGACCTTCCATTAACTTAGCCATTCCTTTTTGAATCAAAACTTCAGTTCTTGTGTCAACTGAGGATGTGGCTTCATCTAAGATTAAAATTCTTGGGTCGGCTAAAAAGGCTCGCGCTATTGTTAGAAGTTGTTTTTGTCCTTGTGAGACATTACTACTTTCTTCATTAATTTCAGTTTGATAACCATGCTCTAAAGTTCTAATAAAGTGATCAACATAGGCTCGATCAGCGGCATCGATAACTTCTTCATCAGTTGCATCTAAGTTTCCAAAGCGTAAGTTATCCATGATGCTACCATTAAATAGCCAAGCATCCTGAAGAACTATTCCAAACAGTTTTCTTAAATCACTACGTTTAAAGTCATTGATGTTTATATTATCAATATAGATGGCTCCACCATTTAGTTCATAAAAGCGCATTAACAACATAATCAAGGTTGTTTTTCCAGCGCCGGTCGGTCCAACAATGGCAATCTTTTTTCCAGGTTCAATGACAACATTAAAGTCATTAATAATTATTTCATCTTCACGATAACCAAATTTTACATGGTCAAAGCTAACTTTACCTTTAATGTCTTTGGTACTAGCGCCAACACTAACATCTGCTACTGTTTCCTCTTCATCTAAAAATTGGAAAACCCGCTCTGATGCAGCTAGTGTTGATTGAATAACATTTGAAGCTTGGGCAAGTTGGGCGATGGGTTGGTTATACATTCTTACATATTGAATAAAAGCTTGAATATCACCAATACTAATAACATTTCTCACCGCTAAATAACCACCTAAAATGGCAACAATAACATAGCCAACATTGCCGACAAAGTTCATGATTGGACGCATTAACCCAGAAAGAAACTGTGATTTCCAGCCACTTTCATAAAGGTCTTCATTATGTTTGGCAAATTGATCAATTGACTGTTGTTCATAGTTAAAGGCTTTAATAACCGTATGGCCACCATAGGCCTCTTCAATATGACCATTTAATTCAGCTAAGTTTCGCTGCTGAGCCACAAAGAATGTTTGCGATTTTTTAATGATAAATGATAATAAAAATAATGATAAAGGTAGGGTAACTAAAGTAACAGCCGTCATTTGCCAACTAATAGTTAACATCATAATTACAATTCCGACTGCAGATGTTGCGGAAGTTATAATATTAGCTAAACTTTCGTTTAATGATGAGGCAATTGTATCAACATCATTTGTTACAACTGAAAGTGTTTCACCATGGGTTTTATTATCAAAGTATTTTAATGGTAAGCGATTAATCTTACTTGCAATATCACTTCTAAGTTTGTAGGCAACATCCTGTGTAATCTTGTTCATTAATAATCTTTGAATAAAGTTAAAGACAAAGGATGCAGCGTATATTACTAACATGATTTGAACGATTTGCAAGATGCGGTCAAAATCAATACCACCACTACCATCAATCTTTGAAAATAATCCATCCGCAACAATCGTTGTAATCCGACTGGATACCTTTGGACCAACAATTGAAAGAACTGTCGCTAAAATTGAGAAGATAACCGCTGCGATAATTTTTATTGAGTGCGGTTTTAAAGTTATTAATAAGCGGTTTAGTGCATACTTCATATCTTTTGGCTTTTCAACTATTTTAGCTTGATTACTTCCAGGTCCCATCTTTGGAGGAGATTGTTTTTTTGTTTCTTGTTTATTTTCTGGCATTTTCGATTTCCTCCTCTGTTAATTGTGAACTCGCAATTTCTTGATAAACTGGACAGGTTATCATTAACTCACTGTGGGTTCCTGCTCCACATGCAAGGCCTTGGTCTAAGACAATGATTTGATCAGCATCCATAATCGAACTAACACGTTGCCCAACAATTAAGACCGTTGCTTGATTTTCTTTTATATAATCATCTAACTGTTCTCTTATTTTTGCATCTGTTTTAAAGTCTAAGGCTGAAAACGAATCATCAAAGACTAAGATATTTGCTTTTTTCATAATGGCGCGGGCAATACTAAGACGTTGTTTTTGTCCTCCAGAAACATTTGTTCCACCCTGTGAAATAGGTGAATCTAATTGTTGAGGGCGGTCATAGACAAAGTCGCTCGCTTGGGCAATTTCAATGGCTTGGCGCATATCTTCTTCATTAGCATCTTCTCTACCCATTTGTAAGTTTGAAGCAATACTTCCACTAAAGAGATTGGCACTTTGAGGCACAAAGGCAATTTCTTCACGAAGATTGTGCAAGGTAACATCTCTAATGTCAACTCCATTTATTTTTATGGCACCACTGGTGACATCATAAAATCTAGGAATCAGATTAACTAAAGTTGACTTACCACTACCCGTACTACCAATAAAGGCGGTTGTTGTTCCAGGTTTTGCAGTAAAGCTTAAATTTGAAATAACATCAGCTTCGGCATTTGGATATCTAAAACTAACATTATCGAAAAACACTTCGGCAGTATCTCCTGTTTTTAGCATTTTTGGATTATCAGGGTCAGTAATATCAATCTCTTTATCTAAAACTTCAAAAATTCTTTTTAAGGCAACTTGCGCTCTTGGGATCATAACAGCCATCATCGAAATCATTATAAACGACATAATAATTTGCATCGCATATTGGATAAAGGCAGTCATATCACCAATTCGCATTTGACCAAGGTCAATTTGTTTGGCTGATACCCAAATAATAACTAAGATGGTTGTGTTGAGTAAAACTTCAAGTAAGGGTCTGATAACGGCAAAGGTCTTACCGACAAACAATTGATTTTTAACAACCTCTTTATTAACGGCATCAAATTTTTCTCCTTGGTGCATTTGGGTATCAAAGGCTCTAATAACCATAACCCCAGTTAGTGATTCACGAGTTACAAGGTTCATTTTATCAATGAGTCTTTGAATAACACTAAATCTTGGAACTATTAAAGCAAAACTGGCTAACATAAAACCAACAATAATAATAGCGGTAATCGCTATTACCCAAGTAATTTGAGTGTTTGACTGTAAAACTTTTAAAACTGCCCCAATTGCCATGATCGGTGCAAAAATGATGATTCTAAAAAACATTACGATAAATTGTTGAATTTGTTGAATGTCATTAGTTGTTCTGGTAATTAGTGAGGCCGTTGAAAAGTCTCCATATTCAGCTGCATTTAAATTTTGAATTTTAGTAAATACATCTAATCGAATTTCTCTAGCAATTTTAGCGGCGGTTATTGAAGAAAAATAACCAACCAAAAAGGCAGCCGCAACACTAATCAGAGTAATCCCAAGCATTTTAATTCCAATCCCTAAGATATAGGAGCTTTGAAGTTTTTGCATGTTAATACCAATTGCCATGTATTCTTCACTAACATAGTTAAAGGCAACACCTTGCAACATTTGTTTACCTAGTTTATCTGTTTGCTCTTTAATATTGGCAAAGACATTTAACTTGTCAGCCTCCGGCATTGCTTCTATTGCTTGATAAAAGCTTACTCCCGGTGGTAGTTGCACAACTGAATCAATTGGGATAATATCATTGTCAATTGAACTAATAACTGTTTGGGCAAATATAAAGCTATTGCTTAGTTTTGCTAGCTCTTCTTTTTCTTTGTCTAAAATATATAGGCTTTCACTTTCTAAAAGTGGAAACTGTGCTTTTTGATTATCAGAAGCTTCTGCTGGGATAGTGAGTTTATAAGCTTTTTCTACCTCTAAAATTTCATCTTGACTTAGAAACAAAGTAATTTTCTCCAATTGCTCAGGGCGAATTGCATCAGGTACCGGTGAAGTAATACCATTATTTTGAATCCCAAAGCTAATAATATTACTCATATAGCCAGGTAAGGCTAAATCAGCTTGGGCTTGACTAAATAATAAGATTACTATCATTGAAAAAGCAAATAGATGTTTCTTAATATATCGTGTTAATTTTAGCATTTCCTACTTCCTTTCTTTTATTTATACTTCGTCAATGTTACCACGGTACCACATAATTGTCAATCAGTACCATTAATCTTGCAATAGAGTTCAAGTTGTGATAATCTAACATTTGTAATGGAGTTGATACTATGGAAAAAAGTACTAAACAACAAATAATAGATGTTGCAATTAAGCTCTTTAATGATCAAGGCTTTTCTAAGGTCAGTGTTAATGAGATTATTGAAAAAGTTGGGATTTCTAAACGAACTTTTTACTATCATTTTAAATCTAAAGAAGAAATCCTTAAAGATTTTTATAAAATTCCAAGTGAAATAACAGTCTTAATGTTAGAAGCGATGTTAGATAAAGAAACTAATGTTGAAAAACTCTTTGCCTTATATAGACCTAGGATTCAACACTTTACAAATACTGGCCAAAACATTTCAAAACAAATAATCATAAGCAATCTAAAAGATAATAAGGGTACCTTTAAATCTAACAAAGAAAAACGCCAGAAAATCAGGCTAGTTGAGATTGACTTAATAAAAAAGGCCCAAGCAGGAAATGAAATTGAAAATATGTCCAATCCTGAAGACCTTGTTGATATCTTATTAAGTAGTATGATTGGGACGATAGTTTTGTGGGTTATTCAAGAAAACAACTTTGACTCTTTATTGAGCAAAATAGAAAAAGACGCCAAGATTATCTTAGGCGTCATTGATTAATATTTTTTAAACTTCAGCTGGTATTTCTTTATTTAGCATTGATTTTGGGATGTGACAGTATCCATTTGGATTTTTGTCTAAGTAATTTTGATGATAATCCTCAGCTCGGTAAAAATTTCTTAAAGGTGTAATTTCTATATTTACATCTTTTTTTATTTTTACAGACAGTTTTTCAACCTCTGCAATAATTAATGCCTCTTGGGCATTAGTTTGCGAAAAAATACCTGTTCGATACTGAATACCGACATCATTACCTTGTTTATTAATAGAGGTTGGATCAATTATTTCAAAAAATAAATTGATTAGCCGTCTAGTTGTTAAAATATTAGAGTCAAAACAAACCGCGACTGCCTCAGCATGGCCACTACCATTTGAAACATCTTCATATGATGGTGAAATAGTCTTACCATTGGCATAACCCACTTCTGTAAATTTAACGCCTTCTATTTGTTTTAAGTAGGCCTGTACTCCCCAAAAACATCCCCCAGCAAAAACTATTGACTTCATGCTTACCACTCTTTCCTTTTCTTTTTTTCTCTGTTTAAATAATACCATATTTAAAGATAATTTCATTTGATATGATTTTAAGATTTCATTGTAGGCTTAATATTTCTTGAGATTATGCTATAATAAAAACGTATATATTTAGGAGGATGTCTATGTTAGAATTTATAACTTTGTCAAAATTGTTAAAGTTTGGGCAAGTTTTACTCGATATACTAATAATGGCAATAATTATCCATTATGCTTTAAGAATAATTAGAAATAACGCCAGGACAATTCAAATATTTAAAGGTATTCTTTTTGTGTTGGTTGCAAACTTAATCGCTAAAATTTTAGGTTTTACGACGGTACAAATATTTACAGAAACATTTATGACGTGGGGAATTTTAGCAATTATAATTATATTTCAACCTGAAATTAGATCAGTGTTGGAACGTCTTGGAAAATCAAGTGTTTTCTCAACCCAATCAACGTTAACTGTTTCTCAAAGAGAGCGATTAATAAACGAAATTGTTGAGTCAGTTACACAACTGTCATCAGAAAAAACTGGAGCGCTTATAACAATTGAGCAAGACATTTCCTTAGCTGATTACATTAATACAGGCACAAGTTTAAATTCAGAAGTTAGTAAAGAAATCCTTAGTTCTATTTTTGTTGTGGGAACCCCACTTCATGATGGTGCCGTAATTATCCAAGGTAATCGAATCGCGGCAGCATCAGCCTATTTTCCACCAACGGATGAATGGCTGCCAAGCAAGTATGGGGCTCGCCATCGGGCTGGAATTGGAATAAGTGAAGTAAGTGATTCAGTGACAATAATTGTCAGTGAAGAAACAGGTCTTGTCTCAGTCGCTCATGAAGGTAGAATGTCTTTAATATCAGTCAAAGAATTAGCAGCTTATTTACATAAGACACTTTTTGCTCAAGAGGAAGAACATGAGGTAGTAAAACCTGAAGTAGACAAATCAGAAGAAAAGGTCTCACAAATTGAAAAGGAAATTAGACAACAACAAAAAGAAGAAATGGAAACAAACCGAATTATTAAACAATTTTCTAAAAGTAGTCAAATAGATTTGCCAGTAAAAAAAGAAGGTGATCATGATGGCGAAAGATAACAACGAAAAAAACAGTAAAAGATTAGAAGACAAGACCCGGCGTGCTAAAAAAATTGCCGAAAGAAGTCAGAGTGTTCGAGAAACGTATGAATCAGTGGAAAATTCCTTTAAACGTGTTTTCAGATGGTTTAGTTCATCGGTCGACAGATTTTTATTTAGTCGTAAACACGATAAGATTATTTCACTTATTTTAGCAGGAGGCTTGTATATGATGCTAAACTTTAGCAACACTGGTCAGCTAGCTTTAGATTCAACTTATACAATTAAAAACCATCCAGTTACTTTAAATGCTGATTTAGATGTTTATGAAGTTACAGGCTTTGATAAAACCGTCGATGTTAGTTTAACAGGAAGAACCGCCAGTGATGTAAATGCAGCAAAAAGTCAATCAAATACAAAAGTTATTTTGGATTTGTCTGGACTTCAAACAGGCGAGCACACCGTAAAATTTACAACCGACAACTTTTCAAGTCGAGTTAATGTCACAACTAAACCTGATAGTGCAACAATTAGAATCAGAAAAAAAGAAACAACAAAGTTTTCTTTAAGTCATGATTATTTAAATTTAAACAAAATGGATGAAAAATATTATCCAGGAGAACCAGAATTTGAATCAACAGAAGTTTTAGTTAGAGCTTCCGCAAAAACGACAGAGTCAATTGCCTATGTAAAAGCTTTGATTGATGTTAAAGATGCAACCGAAACCTTTACAACTGAAGCTCCGCTATATGCTTACAACATTAATGGAGAAAAAGTCGATGTTGATTTAATTCCAAAAATTGTTAAGGTTACGGTGCCAATTACGTCACCTAAAAAAACGGTAGCAATTAGAGTAGTACCAAGGGGCGAAATTCCAGGTGATCGAAGTATTGACAGTATTACCTTAGATCACTCTTCAATTGAATTATTTGGAAATCAAGCAGTCTTAGATAGCACCAATGAAATTAGAGTTAATATTGATGCTTCTCAAATAGATAAAGATTTAAAAATTTATGAAAATATTGTATTGCCAAGTGGAATCAGACAAGCAAGTATTGCTAAAGTAAATTTAGATATTAAACTTGGACCTAAGGTTTCAAAGGTCTTAAAGAATTTGCCCGTGGCATTTGAAAACAACGTTGGGGGTTATAAAACAAGATTACAAGATCCAGAGCAAGCCGAAATAGATGTAACCATTTATGGGACAGCAAAAAGGCTTGAGGAAATAACCGAAGAGAATTTTGGTCGGGTCTACTTTGATATGGCAGGAGTCCAACCAGGCGATGTTTCACTACCATTGTTGGTAGAAACAGACAATTATTTTATTACGTATAAATTAGAGTTTGATGAAATCAATATGGAAGTGGTGGAAAACTAATGATGAAGTATTTTGGAACTGATGGGATTCGTGGAAGAGCAAATGAAAAATTAACTCCAGAAATGGCATATAAAGTTGGCAGGTATCTGGGTTATGAGTTAGCTAAAAAAAGTGGCGATAAATTTCTAATTGGCCGCGATCCAAGAAAGTCTGGACAAATGTTAGAAGCAGCACTTGCAAGTGGACTTTGTGCTTCAGGGTGTGATGTTGACTTAGTTGGAGTAGTAGTAACTCCACTCGTATCATTTTTACTTGAAAATAACGGTTATGTTGGTGGTATTATGATTAGTGCAAGCCACAATGTCTATTCAGATAATGGCTTAAAAGTAATGGATGCCAAAGGATTAAAAATCGATCCTTTTCTTCAGAGTAAGATAGAACAATACATTGATGGTGAAATTGAAATCCCGTATCGGATGGATGACAGAATTGGAATTATCAATTATCGCGAAGACTTAAGTAAAAGTTATATTGACTATTTAAAAGCACAATTCAATGGTGACTTGTCAAAGTATAAAATAGCGATTGACGCCGCTAATGGTTCAGCTAGTCGTTTAGCTCATCTTTATGAGGATTTTGGTTTAAATGTTACAGCGATTCACAACCAACCAGATGGTTTAAATATAAATGACAACTGTGGGTCAACACATGCAAAAACGCTCCAAGAATTTATGCACAAGAAAGATTTCGACTTAGGAGTTAGTTTTGATGGCGATGGTGATCGTTTAATGATTATTGATAACCAAGGCAACATTATTGATGGTGACGGAATTATTTATATTATTTCAAACTATTATAAAAAGTATGCAGAACTTGAAAATGATACGGTTGTGGTAACTGTTATGTCAAATATCGGTCTGCACAAGGCCTTAAATAATAATGGTATTAAAACAGTTATTACTGACGTTGGCGACAAAAATGTTTTTGAGAGTATGCAAAATGATAACCATATTATCGGTGGTGAACAATCAGGCCATATTATCTTAAAGAAGTATTCTAATATGGGTGATGGTTTTGTCGTTAGTTTAAAATTATTAAGTATTATGGCAAAAGAAAATAAGTCAATTAGCCAACTGATGCAAGATTTGGATATTTTTCCACAACTACTAGTTAATGTTGTTGTAAAAAATACAAAAGAAATTTTAGACAGCCAAAAGTTAAAAGATGTTATCTCAAATGTTAGCGAAAGACTTCATGGCGAAGGCCGTGTTTTAGTCCGAGCAAGTGGTACAGAGCCTTTGATTAGGGTTATGGTTGAAGCTAAAACATTAGATCTCTGTCAAGGGTATGTTGATGAAATAGTCGCAGTAGTAAACAATAAGAATTAGGTGAAACAATGAAGAAAGTTATTTGTGTAGTAGAAGATGAAAAAGACCTAAATGAACTTGTAAAGCGGTATTTAGAACAAGAAGGATATGAAGTTCGCCAATACTTTACTTATGAGTCTGCTTATGCTGCAATAAATGACGATGATATTGATTTATGGATCTTAGATATTATGTTAGATGATAAAAGTGGCTTTGATTTAATTGATGAAATTAAAGTAGTTTCTCCAGAAGTACCAGTCATTTTTATGAGTGCCCGCGACCAAGACTTTGACCGTATTATTGGTTTAGAGCGAGGTAGTGATGACTATGTCACTAAACCATTTTCACCAAAAGAACTCGTTTTAAGAGTCAATGCGGTAATTAGAAGAACTTACCGAGATAGTATAAATAAACGCATTGAAGTAGATAATTATGAAGTTGATGAAGCTTCAAGAATAGTCTTTCAAAATGATTTACAGATTGATCTAACTACAAAAGAATTTGACTTACTACTTTTATTTGCAAAAAACCCCCAAACAGCTTTTTCCCGTGAACAAATATTGTCACAAGTGTGGAAAGAGGATAGCTATTTAGTTTCTGATCGGGTTATCGATGATACTTTAAGAAAGTTAAGACGAAAAATGCCAGACTTAATTATTTCAACGATTTATGGTTTTGGATATAGGCTTGGTTAAGATGAAAAGAAAACATAGTTTATTTTCTGACTTAAGTTTAACTCAACAATTAGTTGGAATTATTTTAATCTTTGTGACGGTCTTTTTGTCTTTTTTCTTTGTTTATTTAAATAAAAATATTAATAATTTTGTTAGAGTAGAAATGGAAGGCGTTTTAGGCAATGCGCAAGAGGGCGTTGTTGAAAATTACAAGCGCGAGGATACGGGAATGTTTTTAGAGTCAAATAATGACTTTAACATTTCCCATAAAATTTGGACCAAAGAAGCCCAATACCAAACCCAATCATTTCGTTATCTATCAAGTGATGTTAGAAATCAAATCAATTTAATTACGCAACAATTATTGACCCAGAAAAAAGATTTTGCATTTTTCGAGGTCTCTGATGCAGATCAACAATACTTAATCGCAATCTTAAATGATGCAGACCAAGAGATTACCGTTGTATCAACTTTAAGTAATGCATATCGTCAAGAATTCAAATCACGTTTAATAAGTAACATTTTAAATGCTATCTTTGCAATTGTCTTTATTCTTTTTGCAATTATGTTAATTTGGGTTACTTCAATTATTCATTCCTTAGGTAAGATACAAGACTATATTGACAAAGTTAGTGGTGGCAAACAAGCTGAACTAAATCTTTCGCGCCAAGATGAAATTGGTCAAGTTGGGGAGGCTTTAGTTTCGATGAATAAGGAAATTTTACGCCAAGAGGGCGTTAAAGAAGAGTTAATTCAAAATATCTCACATGACTTAAAAACACCAATCGCTACCATCAAGTCTTATGGAGAGAGTATTAAAGATGGAATTTATCCATATGATACCCTTGAAAAAAGTGTTGATGTAATTATTGAACATGCAAATCGATTAGAACAAAAAGTTTACAGCCTGCTTTTATTAAATCGAATGGAATACTTAGTTTCTACTAGTGAAGACAAAACCATTGATTTAAAAGCTGTATTAGAGAAGACGCTTTTATCAGTTAGAGTTGTCAGACCTGAAATTAATATTATTACTCAACTTGAATCTTCTATTTTTAAAGGTGAAGAAGAAAGTTGGCGCGTTGTCTGTGAAAATATTTTAGATAATGCCTTTAGATATGCCAAAACATACATCAAAATAACCCTGACTCAAGATTATTTAAGTTTTGAAAATGATGGAATACCACTTACAAGTGAAGTCATTGAAACAATGTTTAAAGCCTATGAAAAAGGTAGTGATGGTGGCTTTGGAATGGGGTTGTCAATTGTACACCGCGTAGTTGAAGCTTATGGCTATGATGTTTATGCCGAAAACACCCAAGATGGGGTTATTGTTAAGATAAATAAAACAACGTAATTTAAAGCCTGAGTAAACTCAGGCTTTTATCAAGAAGCCTAGATATAAACTTTAAATTTTAGCCTAAATATACTATAATGTAAAAAGGGCAAGGAGCGATTTATGCAACTTTTAATAAAGGATGTAAAACTTAATTACACAAAAGATGGCCAAAATAAACAAGCCGTCATTTTAATGCATGGCTGGGGTCAAAATATAGAAATGATGAAACCAGTCGCAGATCACTTAAGTCCTCACTTTACTGTCTATAATCTTGACCTTCCAGGTTTTGGAGCAAGTGAAGCCCCAAAGATTGTTTGGGGTGTTGAAGAATATACCGCGATGTTAAAAGAATTTATCCAAATAAACGATATCGAAGATCCAATTATTATTGCCCATTCCTTTGGAGTTAGAATAGCGCTTTTATATGCCGCCAATAATCCAGTCCATAAATTAGTTTTAACCGGTGGAGCTGGTATTTTACCTAAACGTGGCTTAAAATACTATCTTAAAATTTATACTTATAAACTTGGTAAACTTATCTTAAGTTTACCTGGTTTAAATAAATATAAAGAAAAATATCAACAAGCCTCAGGTAGTGAAGACTACAAGGCCTTAAGTGGAGTTATGCGGAGCAGCTTTGTAAAAATCGTTAACCTTGATTTAACACCTATCTTAAAAGACGTAAAGGCAGAGACCCTGCTTGTCTGGGGAGACTTAGATGATGCAACACCTTTGTGGATGGCCAAAGTAATGGAAAAACAACTTCCTAATGCTGGTTTGGCAATTTTTAAAAACGAAGGGCACTATGCCTATTGGAATCAAATGTCTAGATTTTTAAGTGTTATCGACATATTTTTGAAAGAGGATAAGCTATGAATATTATAATAATGATTGTAATCGTTATCGGATTAATAATCCCGACTAAAACGGCTTTGCATATGTTTCAACAAAACCGCTATGAACTGTCCCGTTACTCAATGTGGATAGGTAGTTGGATAAAAAATAACTTACTTGAAATACTCTACAATTTTGCCTTTGTCTTAGCAGCTTTTATTGCAGCCGTTTATATTAGTGATTATTTAGCTATAGCAATTATGTTTTACTATTTTTTAAACTTAACTTTAAAGGAGTTAAAACAAAACTATATTATTCCAATAGTTTTTACAGCACGCGTTTATCGTCAGATTGCAGTTTTTGTTTTGCTTTATACAATCATTATTTTAACTGCCTATAGTTTTGATAAAACAGCATTAATGTACTTACTGCTAGCGACACCAATCCTTCCATATATTCTAATTTATCTAATGCATCTTATCACTCATCCTATTGAACAATTTGTTAAAGGATTATTTAAAAAAGATGCAATAAAGAAATTAGACAGCCATCATAATTTAATCAAAATTGGTATTACCGGCAGTTATGGAAAAACATCAAGTAAAAATATTTTACATGAAATATTATCAGAACAATTTTACTCACTACCAACTCCAGCTTCCTTTAATACACCAATGGGAATCACAATAACAATTAGAGAAGATTTAAAGAATACGCACCAAGTATTTATAGCTGAAATGGGCGCTGACAAAGTTGGCGACATTGTTGAGTTAAGTAATTTTATTCGCCCAGATTATGCAATTGTAACATCAATTGGACCACAACATTTGGCAACCTTTAAATCGATTGAAAATATTGTTAAAGAGAAAATGGCTTTAGTAGAAAAATTACCAAAAAGTGGGGTTGCGATTATAAACAAAGACAATGATTATATAAACAATTACCAAGTTAAAAATACATGTAAGATTGTATCTTATGGTATCAATAATCACAAGGTTGATTATTTAGCCCAAAACATTACTTACAGTATTTTGGGTAGCAGTTTTGAAGTCGTATATAAAGATGAGATTTATCAGTTTAAAACAAGACTTTTAGGTGAACATAATGTTTTAAATATTTTAAGTGCGATTGCTTTAGCTAGAGAGCTTGATGTAAGTTGGGACAAGTTAGTTAGTGCGGTTAGCAAGGTTCGCTTTATTCCACATCGCTTAGAACTTAAAACTATTAATGGACGCCGCTTTATTGATAATGCCTTTAATTCAAATCCAGAAGGGGCAAATATGTCCTTACAAGTAATTTCACAAATGGATAATCACCGTTTTATAATAACACCAGGCATGATTGATCTGGGTCCAATTCAAAATGAGGAAAACTATAAGTTTGGTTTTAATATGAAAGATAAAGTTGATACAGTTATTTTGGTTGGCCAAAATCAAACAAAACCAATTGTTGAAGGCCTACAAGCTGCTGACTTTAACCTAGATAATATCATAGTTTTTGATACAGTAAAACAAGCTCTTGCCTATGTTTATAGTCATGCCACGGCAAAAGATATTATTCTTTTAGAAAATGATTTACCAGATGCATTTAGTAATTAGAAAAGGTGACACTGATGACCAATGAACAATTTATAACCAAGGTATTGAGTATTGCGAAAATTGGACTAAAGTATAGTAAGGATGAATATGCGATTGAAAATTACGCCGAACTACAAAAGCTTGGGATCAAAATGTTAAGTCAGGTTTCAAATAAAGAAGTCAATTCCAATATATTTGTTAGAGATGTTTATCCAACCCCCAATATTAGTGTTAGAATCATTATTACAAATGATAAAGACCAAGTCTTATTTGTTAAGGAAAAAGTAGAGGCTAAGTGGGGTGTACCAGGTGGTTGGTGTGATTTATTTATTTCGCCAAAGGCTAATGCCAAAAAAGAAGTCTTTGAAGAAACAGGATTAGAGGTCGAAATTTTAGATCTTTTAGCCGTTTTTAACCGCGAATTATACCGGACGCCAAAAACAATACTATCAGACTATGTTATGTATTTTAATGCCAAGATTATTAATTCATCAAAACTTGATATTGGCTTTGAAGTTAGTGAGGCTAAGTATTATAATATGGATGCTTTACCAATACTGTCAACTAATAATACTAAAAAGGAATTGGCGATAGTATGGGATGTTTTAAAAAATAATAAAAAAGTTTTTGTTGACTAGGAGGAATAATAATGAAAATTAATGTAGGAGTAATGTTTGGTGGCGAGAGTGTTGAACATGAAGTTAGTGTTATCTCAGCACTACAAGCTATCGAAGCTTTAGATAAAAATAAGTATAATATTGTGCCAATATATATTTCTAAGACAAGTGATTTTTATCAATCAGATAGTTTATTTCACATTGAAACATATCAAGATTTAGATAAACTTATTGCTGAAAGTAGGCAAGTTTACTTATATAAAGAAGGGGGACAAGTTTATTTAAGCCCTTTAAAACAAAGACTATTTAAATCAGAAAAACAGCTGATTGATGTAGTTATTCCAATAATGCATGGAACTAATGGTGAGGATGGTGTGCTTCAAGGTTACTTAGAAATGCTAAAAGTACCATATAGTGGTAGTGACGTCACAGCTTCAGCCATCGGTCAAGATAAAGTTATTATGAAACATGTCTTTGAAAATAACAAGCTTCCAATTGTTGACTGGTTTTGGTTTTATAGCCACCAATTTGAAGCGAGTCAACAGTATCTAGACCAAGCTAATGCGATTGGCTATCCGTTAGTTATCAAACCTGCAAACTTAGGCTCATCAATAGGTATTAGTATTGTCAATAATGACCAAGAGTTTATTGAAGGGGTCAATGTTGCAAGTGAATATGATGTAAAAATAGTTGTTGAAAAAGGTATCTCAAAGCTTCGTGAAGTAAACTGTTCCGTCTTAGGCGATATTTATGAATCAGAAGTTTCTTTAATTGAAGAAGTAGTTAAAGAGGACATTATCTTATCCTTTGAAGATAAGTATTTGTCTAATGCCAAAGGTAGCAAAGGTGGCAAAAGTGAAGGGATGGCAAGTACCAAACGTGAGGTACCGGCAAACTTAAGTCCAAAACTTGAATCAGAAGTCTACAGTCTTTCAAAAAAAGTCGTTGAAGTATTAGGGTCTTCTGGAGTTTGTCGCATCGATTTTTTACTTGACAGTGAAACAGAAGAATTATTTGTCAATGAAATAAATTCAATGCCAGGCTCACTTGCCTTTTATTTATGGACGCCAAAGGATGTTAGTTTTTCAGCAATTATGGACAACTTAATCAAACAAGCAATTGATCGTCAGCGCCGCAGAGAAAAGATGACATTTTCATATAGTTCAAATATCTTAAGTAATTATTCAACATCTGGCAGCAAAGGGCTTAAAACCAAATTATAAAATTGTGATAAAACACTAAATAATGCTAATATAATAACAGAAGGGATTGATACAATGAAAAACTTTAAATTAATGGGAATTCTTTTTGGAGTAGCACTTGCAACAACTTTAGTTGCTAAAACAATTGAAATGATGAGTGATAGAGTCGATAAAAAAGAGTTGGCAAAAGATGTTGTCAAGGATGTTGTTGACCAAGTAAAAACCGAAGCATAAATAATTAAGTTTAAAAAAAACAGGTGTCATTTTTGACACCTGTTTTTTTTATGAAATATTATTTTTTCTGTTTAGCAATAATCTTATCTTTTAAAATCCTTAAGGTTTTAGTAGGTACAATATATGATTGATTATTAAAGGTGATTAGTTCGGTGGTTATAGCTAGTTTTTTTTGCTTGTAATCTTTGATGCTATTATAACGAATATAGTCGGTATTAACATACATTCCATGGTCGTTATAGTTAGTTGTATACATTACCTTAACTCTAACCAGGTCAACTAAGACTGAAACAAAGATAATCGCAAATACTAAAAGCCAAGAAAGTGGGTCATCAAATTTAAGCTTATTTATATAAACAACAATACCTGCAATAACACTTAAAACCATCACTAAAATATAAACCATGACAAACATTTGCCCGGTAAACATCTCGGTCATATCTTTACGTTGTTGTGCAAGCTGTAAGTTTTCCTTAAAAGCTTTGTACATTTTATACCTAGTTATAATCATATAGACTAGTAGTAAAACGATTAATATTATTGTAACAAATTCATTGTTCATATAAATCACTCCTTTTAAATTATAACATATAAGTCTTTGATAACGACCTACATTTTCTTAATAATATCTCTAATTAGATTTTCCGCTTCATTAACTTTATAGAGAGAAGCTAGAGCTTCATAGGTCTTATCTTTAAAAGCATTTTTATCAACTAGATAGGATTGATATTCATCAGATAGAGCTAAAACCCAAGTCTTATCGTCAGCTTTTAAAGGTAGGATCAAGGTTGAAAAAATTTCACCGGCAATATTAACAACTTTGTACCCATCAAAGTAAGCAATATAAATATTCATTAAATAAAATTCAGGAAAATCCTTTTGGCTATTTTCAAGATAAACACCTAAGCCTTCAATCTTACTTTCTAAAAGTCTTAGTTTTTCATAAGCTAAATTATTTTGTTTTGATATTTCTAAGTTGGTTTTTGCTTTTTGTAATTGTTTAATTATATCTTCTTTTTTATCAAAATCCTTGTAGGCAATTAATTTTTCTAAGTGTTTGACTTTGTAATTAGCTAACACTTTTTTATCACTTAGATTTTCACAAGTTAAAAGAACTTGGCTTGCAGCTATTTTGGCTAAGCGTTTTAATTCTTTCAGACTTGATTCTTTTCTTGTAAAACGACTACTAACCTCACCACAAGGAGCATTAAAAAAGATGTTATTTTCATACTTATCTCTAAGCAACAAGGAAACTTCTCCGACAAAGTCAGGTGATATCGCATAACTTTGATTATTTAAAATAGTTGGGTGGCCCGCAAAGGAATAAATCAATAATTGTTGCATATCAAAAAATGTGACTTCAATAATTAATAATTGATTATCATAAGCAACATCTTTATTGAAGCGATTACTCTGAAAATCACTTATCTGACTTTTACCAAGTTTATATGTGAAAGTCTTTAAATTTTCTATACTTAAATAAACGGCCTGATAACTTTGTTCAACTAAAAAATCAAAGTAAGCAACATCTTTAGGATCAGTTTTAGGATTATAATATTCTTTCTCATTTAAACAAGTTGGACCCGAGTGGGTATGGGTTGCAAAAATTTGCAAATCATCTAAAATAATCCTGTTTCCTTTAAGTTTACTTAATAAACGCTGTTTAAAATAAAGACTTAAACCAAGCAAGTCACAAACTAGCCAACTATAATATTTGTTATTATTTTTTAGGCTAATAACTTTAACAAAGAGATCTTTCTCAATCGATTTGCTGATTCGACTAGGAACAAAGCCGACTAAGTCAATATTAATCTCTGGGGTTATTATTTTTTCAAAATAGCCAAGTTTCATAGATTTTCTCCTTAAACAATTGCTTGTGCGGTGGGGTTATTTTTAAAGTGATTATATTTACTAATAAGTGGAAAACTCAAAAGTAGGGCGATTACACCAAATAGTGTTGCTAAAAGTAGGGGAGCATTGAGAGTAAAGAGACTAGCTAAAAGAGCAGTAACTAATGGGTGTAAGACTCCCTGTAGGCCATTTACAATTGATGGTCCAACTATTTGGCCAGTTGACTTAAGGTGACTTGGTGACAGTTCAAGCAGCATATACTTGATTGCTACAATAAAAAATGGTAGAGCGACTGCTTGTAAAAGTGTGACGATAAAAATCATGTTATTTGTATCAGCTAGATAGTAGCCAAAAAACTTTAATGTATAAGCGACATTTGCAATTATGATCATTTTGACACTGCCTAATTGGCGATGAATTCTATCACCAATTAAAAGTAGTGGTATTTCAACTCCAGCCGCAATTGAATAGCGCATCCCAATATGCCATTCACTGCCCCCTAAGGCTAGCATTTTATCAATTAGGATATAACCACAAATTGAATCCGCAAAGCGAATAAAGAACATAATTAAAATTGCGATTAAGTAAGTATTGCTTTTAAAAATCTCTTTAATGTCTACAAATTTGATTTTTGGCTTAATTTCATCAACATGAATATGCGCTTTGTCATCTCTGATAGTTAAAATTATCGCTAAAATTAAAACATTAAATAACAGTGAAGTAACCGCAAGTCCTTGATATCCAAAAGCCGCAACAATTTGAGCTAAAAGAAAACTACCGAAAGCCCAACCCGCAGAACCAAAGGCACGAATAAAACTATAGTTATTTTTTGAAGGTCCTTCTGACTCTAAAACCCAGACATCACTAAGGTCTTCCATTGAAAAGATTAGTGAATTAGATAAAAGCGTAATTGCAAAGTGAAAGAAAAATAATTGTACCTGGACACTATAGAATAAGTAAGCAAAAATTGCTGAAAATGCTAAGACAACGACATAAAGCTTTTTTATTGTCTTATACTTATCACTTAAATAACCAACTAAAACTTGGAGCCCAATACTAACAAGTGGAACTGCGGCAAAGATTAGCGAGCGTTGTTGAATTGTATAAGAAGTCCGAATTAAAAAGGTCATTCTTTGACTAATAATTAAAGATGTTGTCAAATAGTGTAAAAAATATAAAACGGCAAAGTTTTTTGTATAGTCTTGTTTAAAAGTTTTCATCTAGCACCTTTTATCTTTCTATCTTAATTATACGCTAAACAATCTACTTATCAAGCCATCTAAAAAAGAAGCTGTTTATTGACAGACTGGTGTTGGAGTAGTATATTTTTAGAGTAAAGTGTAAAAATTAGAGAAGGGAAAGTAAAAAGATGACATATAAATTTGAGTACATGCAAAAAGTTGAGGAAATGTTTAATACAATAAATGATAGTCAAGCCGAAAATATTATAAAAGTCGCAAAAATGTTTAAACATAACATAATTGAAGATAGGATTATTCATTTCTTTGGTACTGGCCACTCACAGATGTTGGGGATGGAGGTCTTTGCTAGAGCTGGCGGCTTAGCAAACGTAAATTTGATTTTAGATTCAACAATGAGCCTAGCCAATGGAGCACCAAGGGCTGGAGCCTTGGAACAAGTTTCGGGCTTAGCCGATATTATTTATGATCAATATCAAATCAAAGCTGGTGATATAATGGTTATTACATCAAATTCAGGAAGAAATGCCATGCCAATTGAAATGGCCATCAGAGCAAAAAAAGAGGGTGTTTATACGATTGGCTTAAGTAATTTAAAACAGTCAAAAAACACTGTTAGTCGCCACCATAGTAAAAAAAATCTTTATCAGTTAGTTGATTTTAATCTTGATAGCTGTGTTCCGGTTGGTGATTCCTTAATGCAAATTGATAATGTATTAACAGCACCTGCAACAAGTATGGCAACTATGTTGATTATTAACACAATTATAAATGAAACCTTAAAAATGTTAGCTAAAGAAGGGTATAAACTCCCAGTCTTTCAATCCCAAAATATTGATGGTTATAATAATGATGAAATTTATAAAAAATATAAAGATCGCATTAAACACTATTAGGTAATAAAAAAAACTAAAATCTAAATTTTAGTTTTTTCTATAAATTAAATTATTTTTAAATGTTTCAAAGCATTTTTAATACCATTATCCATTATATCCGTCGTAACATAGTCGGCATAACTTTTGACATAGTCATTAGCATTACCCATCGCAACTCCATACTTAGCCTTGCTAAGCATTTCAACATCATTGTGACCATCACCAAAGGCGGCGACATTGTCCCAAGTCAAATCTAAACGATCGATAACTTCTTCAATTGTTTTGACCTTGTCAACACCTTGTCGAATTGCTTCAAAGGCATCATAGTCAGTGGCGATAAAATTAAGGGCTGGAATTGCTTTTTTAATCTTATCAATTGCGGATACTGGGGCAAAGCAGTAAACGCCAAGTGGTGTTGATGTTAGATGTGATTGTTGCTCATTGTCATCAACTAAATGCTTGATCCCTTTATGGGTGTAGCCAATATAATTTTTAACAAAGAAATCATAGTCACCATAAACACCAATGTGGTCATCATACTTGATTCCAAGTGGATATTTATTTTCAGCACAGTAGTCAATCAAGGTATTTAAAGTATCACGACTAAACTCATGTGTTTCAATAATATTACCTTTTTGATCATTTAAACATGCACCATTAACAGTAACGTAATATTCAGTGTTGATTCTTTCTCTAACATCTTCATGAATAAAAAAGAAGGATCTGCCGGTTGCCACTAAAATGTGATAACCTTTGTCTCTTGCAGCATTGATACTTTCAACAGCACTATCTTCTACTGTTTCTTTACTCCGATCAACCAGTGTTCCATCAATATCAAAAACTAATAATTGTATATTGTTCATAAAAACCCCTTTTCCTACTCTCTATTTTAGCATATGTATTGTATAACTCTAGCCTTTGGCCTAATAAACTTTAATTATCATTTAAAATAAAAAACTAAATCCCTATTTAAACTTTTGCAGTTTAGGATTTAGCTTTAAATTTTATTTTCTAGATGATAGTTGCTAAAGACTTTAAAGGTTCTAAAGCTATCACACCGACATTTTGTTTTTCAATATCATTTAAATGTTTCTGATCAGCCTTTGTGTCAGTAATTAAATAGTCTATATTCCTTAAAGACCCGCTTTGAAATGAATGGTCAATGCCAATCTTTGTATGATCTGCAAGAACAAAAATTTTACCAGAACATCTTGACAACATATTTTTATTAACCGCGACTTCTGAAATCAAGGCCGATGTTAGTCCTGATTTAGCTGAAATGCCACTTACACCAATAAAAAACTTATCGGCAGTAACAAGACTTAAATTGTTCAAGGCAAACTCACCAACTAGGGCTTCCTTTGGATTTCTAACTTCACCGCCAGTTAAGAGGACTGAAATTTTTGGATCATAATCCATCAGTAAAACCTTACCGTTATTTGTGATAACTGTTACATGTTTTCTTTTTATGTATTTCAAAACAAGGAGTGCCGTTGAGCTTGTATTAATAAAGATGGTATCGTTTTCCTCAACTTGGCCAGCCGCAAATTTTGCGAT
>JAAZDW010000001.1 GCA_012512595.1 Erysipelothrix sp. | reverse complement strand
TAGTTGCAAAAGTACCAATTATTGTTGCGGTTAATAAAATTGACAAGCCAGGTGTAAATACTGAACGAATTAGAAATGAAATGGCCGACTTAGGCTTAATGTCAGAAGCTTGGGGTGGAGATACAATCTTTGTTGAAGTTTCAGCCATGACAGGCCAAGGTATTGATGAACTTTTAGAAGCTATTTTACTTTTAGCTGATGTTTCTGAATTTACAGCAAATCCAGATCGTTTAGCACTAGGTACAGCTATTGAAGCTGAACTTGACCGTGAACGTGGCGTTGTCGCAACATTACTAGTCCAAAATGGAACACTAAAAATGAGTGATTACATTGTCGTTGGTTCAACTTATGGTAGAATCAGAAAAATGACTAACCAACGTGGCCAAGATATTGATAATGCAACACCATCAACACCAGTTGAAATCTTAGGTTTAAATGATGTTCCAACAGCTGGAGATAACTTTAGAGTTTATAAAGATGAAAAAACAGCTCGCGATGTCGCAGACAAACGTCGAATTATTCAAGAAAAAGCAGAACGTGGTACAAGTAGTGCGATGTCACTTGAAGATTTAGCACAACAAATTCTTGAAGGTGATGTTAAAGAAATTCCTGTAATCATCAAAACTGATGTTCAAGGAACAGCGGAAGCAGTTAAGTCTTCTTTAGAAAAAATTGATGTTGAAGGCATTAAGGTTAACGTTTTAAGAGCTCAAGCCGGTGGCATTAGCGAGTCAGATATAATGCTTGCAAATGCTTCAAATGCGCTTGTGTATGGCTTTAATGTTAGACCAAATGCAAACGTCAGACAAAAGGCTGCAGAAGAAAAAATCGAAATCCGACTTCATAATGTAATATACAAATTAGTTGAAGAAATGGAAAAAGCGATGAAAGGGATGTTAGATCCTGTCTTTGAAGAAGTTGTCTTTGGACAAGCAGAAGTTAGAGAAACTTATAAGGTTTCAAAAGTCGGTACAATTGCTGGATGTATGGTAGTTGACGGGAAAATGGTTAGAAGTTCAAGAATTAGACTAATTAGAAATGATATAGTTATATATGATGGAACAATGGGCTCATTAAAACGTTATAACGATGATGCAAGAGAAGTCGCTAAAGGCTTTGAATGTGGAATCACAATTAAAAACTTTAATGACATTAAGGTTGGCGATATTATTGAATCCCATGGTGAAAAAGAAGTACCAGTTATTTAAGGAGTGAAAACATGAGTGTAGTTAAACAAAGATTAGCGAGTAATATTAAGCGCCATATTTCGGAGATCATTCAATATGATCTTAAAAACAAGGAAGTCGGCCACGTAACAGTGACTGATGTAACTATTACAAAAGATATGAGTTTTGCAACAGTCTATGTTACATTCTTTGATGACCGTGGAGTGCCAACTGAAAGAGTTAGTATCTTAAATGAAACTAAAGGCTTTATTAGAACTCAGTTAAGCAAACGTCTAAACACTTACAAAACCCCAGACCTTATCTTTAAATATGATGAGTCACTAAATAAAGGGGCCAGAATCGACGAAATTTTAAAAAGTATTTAATCTAAAAAAGAAAGTTTAGCGACTTTCTTTTTTCATCAAATTATTCTAGTACATATTGCTTTATATCTTTATGTATATTTGATATAATATAAAAAGGTGATAAGGATGAGCACAAACTACGTAATTATAGAAAACGCCCTAGAAAATGCTGGAATTTTGGCAATTGCTAAAAATGTTTTTAGAGATATTGCAAAAGAAACATTACTTGAACATGAATATACTTATTTAGCTGAAACAATGTCTTTTAGCAAAAGCATTGTAATTACATATCAAAAAGATAAACTTGTTATAAATATTGACCTTGAAGTAAGGTTTGGAAACAATGTAATTAAGATAATTGAGGATATTCAAAAGAAAATTCATGACACTATTTTAGCTCGAACAAGTATCAGTGATGTAGAAGTAAATATTGGTGTGGTTGGATTTGAATTTTAAACACCTTAACGGTGTTTTTTTATGGAGGTAAAAATGAATAGAACGCAAATAAGAGAATTAGGTATTATCTGTGTATATCAGAGTTTAGTATTAAAGAAAGATATTTATGAAGTTATAAATAATCATGTGGAAGATGCTACAGTAAAACGCGATCTGTTCTTTTTAAATATTACGACAAATTTATTTGAACACTTTGACTATGTTAAAAATATTGTTTCAGAAAAATTAGAAAATTGGGAATTTGAAAGACTTGGATATATTGAGCAAGCAATTTTACTTGTGGCTGTCGTTGAATTATTAAGTGAGGATGCTGATAAGGCAGTAATCATTAATGAAGCAATTGAATACACAAAAAAATATGCGGATACTGATAGTTTTAAATTGATTAATGGAGTTTTAGATAAGATATGAAAAAACAACAGTGGTCGGTAAAAGCCTTAGTTGCCTATTTAAAAATGAAATTGGACAATGATAGCCTAGTGCAAAATATCAGTGTCATTGGCGAACTATCAAACTTTAATCACCACCATACAAATCACATGTATTTTACGCTAAAAGATGATAAAAGCCGAATATCATGTGTAATGTTTGCATCAAGTGCAAGTAAAGTGAATTTTGTTCCTGAAAATGGGATGCAAGTAGTCATCAATGCCAGTGTTTCAATTTTTGAAGCTAGTGGCTCTTTACAACTATATGTTAAAGAGATGATACCCTTTGGAACTGGAAATTTAGCCTTAAAATTTGAACAACTAAAAGACCAGTTAAAAAAAGAAGGAATTTTCAATGATGAATATAAAAAATCACTACCAACTTATCCTATGAATATTGCGGTTGTAAGTGGAAAAGATAGTGCGGCACTTTCAGATATTATGACGACTCTAAAAAGACGCTGGCCAATTGCCAACGTTTCTATTTTCAATACCTTAGTTCAAGGACCAAGTGCACATTTAGATATTATTGATAATCTAAGACAAGCTGATCAAGAAAACTTTGATATTATTATTTTGGCACGAGGTGGTGGATCAATTGAAGATCTCTGGCCTTTTAATGAAGAACTATTAGCTCGAGAGATATTTAAATTAAATACACCAATTATAAGTGGTGTTGGCCATGAAGTCGATTTTACAATTGCAGACTTTGTTAGTGATTTAAGAGCTCCAACGCCAACAGCTGCCGCAGAAATTGCGACACCTGATATCAAAGAGGTTATCTCAACTTTTAACAACATTCAAATAAAGTTAATAAATAATATTGAAAATATAATTAATACAAACCAAATGCTAGTAGATACTTATAAAAGAGGGGCCCTCTTTACTCATCCTGACATCATATTTAAAAACTTTAAATTAAATCTTGATCTTATAAAAAATGACCTAAATAGATGGAAAGACCAAAAATTACGGATGATAAAACAGTTTGCGATGATTTCCAATAGTTTTAAAACAAAAACAAGTCAGACAATAAATAATGAAAGACTAAAGTTAAATAATCTAAATAATAATTTAGTCAATAACATGACTAATTACAATAATGAAATAAAAAACAACTTTTTAAAACAAATTCAATTGATAGATTCTTTTTCACCAATTAACACCTTAAAACGAGGTTATAGTATTGTTGAGAAAAACGATAAAATTTTAAATAGTATTACATCTTTAGTAAAAGATGATAAAATTAAAGTTGTAATGCACGATGGAAGTATTAATGCGATCGTAATAGAAAAGAGGTTTAATGATGAATGAATTTAACTTTGAAGCAGCAATTAAACGCTTAGAAGAAATTAATGATAAATTAAGTAGTGGAAGTGAAAGCTTAGATGACTCTATGAAGTTGTTTGAAGAAGGACTTCAGCTAATTCAAAAAAGCGATAAGAAATTAAAAGGCTTTGAGACTTCAATTAATGAATTAATTGATAAATATCAAGGAGAATAAAATGCTAGAAAGTTTTGAAAAGTTCTTAAATGAATATAATTATGGACCAAAAGGCAAAGTCTTAGATGCCGTTAAATATAGTGTTTTAAACCCTGGAAAAAGAATTAGACCGATGATTCTTTTAACTATTTTAAATGACTACCAAATTGACTACAAAAAAGGATTTTCACCTGCACTTGCAATTGAAATGATTCATAATTATTCCCTAATTCATGATGATCTACCAGCAATGGATAATGATGATTATCGCCGTGGAAAATTATCAACACATAAAGTCTATGGTGAAGATATTGCTATTTTAGCTGGTGATGCACTTTTAACAATGGCTTTCAATGTTATTAGTAATGACAAGTGCTTAGATAGTGATATTAAAGTAAAACTAATTTCATTGTTGAGTAAACATGCTGGTATTGAAGGTATGATTTATGGTCAACAACTAGACTTAACTTTTGAAGGAAAAAATATTGATATCACAAAAATTGATGAAATTAATATTTACAAAACTTCTAATTTAATTATCTTTTCAATGTTGGCAGCTGCAATTATCGCCAATAAAGAAGAAGATTTAATAGCCTTAGAAGTTTTAGCAACAAAATTAGGCTTAGCCTTTCAAATTCAAGATGACATTTTTGATGTTACTAAAAGTTTTGAAGAGATTGGTAAAAAACCAAGTGATCAAGTTAATGATAAATCAACATATGTAAAGGTCTTAGGTTTAGAAAAAAGCAGTCAAGTTTTAGATGACTTATTTATAGATTGTTATAAAATTATAAAGAATCTTAGTTTGAAAAATCATGGTCTAAAAAACCTTGTTCAAGATATTCAAAATCGAATAAATTAGGAGGAAGTATGAACCTGTTAGAAATAAAAGATCCAAGTTTTATTAAAAGTTTAAGTATTAAGGAGCTCGAAGATTTAGCTTTTGATATTCGTAAGTTTTTATATGAAAACATTGCGAAAACTGGTGGACATTTATCAAGTAATCTAGGCATAGTAGAATTAACAATCGCTTTACACTATGTTTTCGATTCACCACAAGATAAATTTATTTTTGATGTGGGACACCAATCTTATGTACACAAAATCTTGACGGGACGAGCCAAAGACTTTAATACCTTAAGACAATTTCAAGGACTTTCTGGATTTCAAAAAAGATCTGAAAGTATTCATGATGTTTGGGAAGCAGGACACTCATCGACTTCAATATCAGCCGCTTTAGGGATGGCAGTTTCAAGAGATTTAAATAGTGAAACCTATGATGTTATACCAATTATTGGCGATGGCTCAATCACAAATGGGATGAGTTTTGAAGCTTTAAATCATTTAGGTGCTGAGAAAAAGAAGGTAATTGTTGTTTTTAATGATAATAATATGAGTATATCAAAAAATGTTGGCGGTATTAATAAAAACTTTAATAAACTAAGAGCAAGTAAACCTTATAATGTTGTAAAAAGAGACTTAAGTTCTTCTTTATCAAGAAATAAAGTTGGTGGAGTTGTCCTTAGTTCACTTAAAACTGTTAAAGATGCAGTAAAAAAGAATATTATTGATAACACTGTTTTTGCTGATTTCGGATTAGAATATTTTGGACCTATTAACGGACATAATATAAAAGATTTAATTTCAATGTTTGAATTTGCAAAGAAACATGATAGTCCAATTATTGTCCATGTGTTAACCAAAAAAGGCAAAGGAAACAAGTTTTGTGAAAATGATACCTTAGGTAGTTGGCATGGGGTTGGACAATTTGATCCCCAAACTGGAGAAATGCTATCTAAACTTGAAAATGACCATTATACTTGGTCTGAAATTATTTCTAGAACCCTGGTTCGATTAGCTAAAGATGACAAAGATATAGTTGCAATAACACCAGCAATGTTAACTGGAAGTAAACTTGAAATATTTGAAAAACATTTTCCGAATCGTTTATTTGATACCGGTATTGCTGAAGAGCATGCAACAACCTTTGCAGCTGGATTAGCGGCAGCAAATAAAAAACCATTTTTGTCTTTATATTCAACCTTTTTACAAAGATCCTATGATCAAATTAACCATGATATCGCACGCATGAATTTGCCTGTGGTAATCGGAGTTGATCGGGCAGGAATTGTTGGGGAAGACGGGTCAACTCACCAAGGTGTTTTTGATATTAGCTTACTAACTAATATTCCAAATATGATTATAGTTCAACCAAAAGACATGATTGAAGCCCAAAATATGCTTTATAGTAGTTTTCAATATCAGTTGCCAGTCGCAATTAGATATCCACGCGGTAGTGCATTATTTAGTCCAGTTAATGACTTTGAACTAATAAAAATAGCGACCTGGACAAAAGTTTATTGGCCAGAAACTATTGATGGAGTTTTAATTGCATATGGACCTGATGTCGATAAATTTGTCGCAAGAATTACAGCTAATAAATTAAATTATGCAGTTATCAATGCCAGATTTATTAAACCTATTGACAAGTCTTTATTAAAAGAAATCGCAGCTTTAAATGTACCGCTCTACACTTATGAAAATGAAATGTTAAATGGCGGTTTATCAAGTTTAATCATTAACTTTTATTCTGATGAGGATATTAATGTTAAACTTAAACGCTTTGGTATTAATGACGAATTTATACAACATGGATCTATCCAAAGTCTTCGTAAACATTATGACTTAGACTTAAACTATGTTTTAAATATGATGAAAGACAAATCACAGAAGGAGTAGGTTATGTTAATCAATTTATATATTGAAAATTATGTATTATTTGATAAACAAAATTTATCTTTTAAAGATGGCTTTAGTGCACTAACAGGTGATACTGGCGCCGGTAAATCGCTGATTATTGATGCTTTAGGTTATTTAACAGGCGATCGATTAAATGTCGATATAATTAAAAATAAAGAAAAAAACACTTTTATTGAAGGCAACTTTGAATTTAAAAATCAAAGAACTCTCAACCTTTTAACTGAAAGTGGTTTTGATTTTGAAGATGTTTATATTGTATCCAGAGAAATCACCCCTGAAGGTAGAAGTATTTCGCGTTTAAATCAAAGAAGTGTAACCCTCGGTTTTATCAAAGATGTCTTTGAAAGTGAGTTAGATATTCATAGTCAAAGAGATACCCAATACTTATTGAATAAAAACATTCACCTTAATTTGCTGGATAGCTTTGCAGAACATCCAGATCTTTTAAAACAAGTCAAAAGTGCCTATAATGAGTACTTTGAAATCAAAAATGAAATCAAACGTCTTAAAGAAACGGTTTTTAATCCAGATGAAATCGAATATACCAAGATTCAAATCGAGGAAATTATTAAAATTGATCCAAGCCATGAGGAGATTGACACTTTAAATACAAGACTAAAAGAAATCAATAATTTTGAAGAGATTTACACTAGCATAAGCACCTCTAATAATTTGTTATCTAAAAACCAAGGAATAATCGAGCAATTATTTGAGGCAAAAGAGTTTTTAAGAAAAATTGACGATTATAGTGATTATAGTGAAGTGGCCAGTAGAATGAATTCTGTGTATGTTGAAATCGTTGACTTATCACATGAAATTGCAGGATTTTTATCAACTTTAGAATTTGATGAATTTGAACTCAATCAAATTGAATCAAGACTTTTTGAGATTAATCGCTTATTAAAGAAACATGGGGGATCCCTTGAAACACTAGAGCGACGATTGAAAGTAATGCAAAATAATGTAGAACAATTTGAATCAAAAGAAATAGTCTTACAAGATTTAAATAACCAACTACAAGCTAAACTACAAGACTATAATCAAAAAGCTCTTTTGCTAAGAGATTCAAGAAAGCATAGTATTAAATCTTTAGAAAAAGCTATTATTGAAAATCTCTCTGACTTACATTTAGAAGACGCAAACTTTAAGGTTAGTTTACTTGATAAAGAAGTTTCTAAAAGTGGCATTGATGATGTTGAATTTTTAGTCGCAATGAATAAAGGTTCAACTTTACAACCTTTAATAAAAGTTGCCTCAGGTGGAGAATTATCAAGGTTAATGCTTGGACTAAAGGTTATTTTTAGTAAATTATTTGGGATCTCTACTGTAATTTTTGATGAGATCGATGCAGGTGTAAGTGGAGCTATCGCAACTGCGATTGGTGTTAAAATGTACCAACTTTCAAAGACCTCACAAGTCTTTGCAGTAACACACTTAGCCCAAGTTGCAGCCTGTAGCAATAATCACTACCATGTTGAAAAAGATTCTGATGGCCTCTTTACCAGCACTAGTGTAAAAAATATGGACATAAATGAAAAAATTGAAAAATTAGCCTTAATGGCAACAGGGAGTAGTTCTGAAGCAAGTTTAAATGCCGCAAGTGAACTTTATTATAATTCTCAAAAATTAGTTAATGATATAGATGGATAAATATATTTTTCATATTGATCTAAACGCCTTTTATGCCTTAGCTGAACAAATTAGAGACCCGCAATTAGCCAATAGACCAGTTGCTATAGCTGGAAAGCGTAGCCGGGGTATAGTTACAACCGCTACCTATGAAGCCCGTGATTTCGGTGTTAAAAGCGGGATGAGTGTGGCTGAAGCTTTACGCTTATGTCCTGATTTAACTATTGTCGCCAGTGATCATAAGTACTATAGTGAAATGTCAAAAAAGTTTGTTGATTTTTTAAAAACATATACCCATTTAGTCGAACAAGTAAGTATTGATGAATGTTATTTGGATTTAACTAAGGAAATAAAAAAGTATGATAAACCTTTAGATTTGGCAATTGAGATTAGAGATGAACTCTTTAAAAAACACAAACTAAAGTGTTCGATTGGCGTTTCTGTAAACAGATTTTTATCCAAGATGGCCTCAGATATGCACAAGCCGATGGGAGTTACTTTGATTAGAAGAGAAGAAATAGAAAATAAAATTTTTACTATTGATATTGGCCAAATGCATGGAATTGGAAAAAAGACAGCTCCAATCTTAAAAGAACATGGAATCAATGTCATCGGAGACTTACTAAACGATAAAAAATACTTGATGATAAAAACTATCTTAGGCAAAAATACCGATACAACCTTAGCTAAAATTCAAGGAATCGGAAATGATGAAATTAGTTTAGATGATTCAATAAAGTCCATTGGTAACTCCTCAACATTTTTAGAGAATGTAACCGATTATGACATCATTGCTCAAAAGTTTAGAAGCTTAGCCAATAGTGTCGCCTTACGATTAAATAATGAAGGTGTAGTCTCTAACAATATTACAATAACCATTAGAACCGAGGATTTTGTCACAATCACTAGAAGCAAAACTTTAGATTATGACTTAGTTGACTCTGATGAAATTTATGAAGAAGCCTTACTTTTATTTGATAATGAGAATATAGACGAACCAATTAGACTATTAGGTATTTCAACTACAAATTTAAAATTATTTGAAGACTCAATTACCCAGCTTAAATTAGAATTGTAGAGGTTAAAAATGGAAAAACACGAAGCTTTTAGTATTTACATCCATGAATTAGCAGTAAATCAACAACTCGCAATCACAACGATTGAGAGTTATAAAAATCAATTAAAAAAATACTTCAATTTTTTAGATGAATTAAACATTAATGATTTAACACACATTGATCATAATCTTATTGTTGACTATATAGATGAAATTAGTGACGGCAGTGCTTCAAGCAGTGTTGTTCACGCTTTATCTATAATTAGAGGCTTTCATACCTTTATCTCAATTCATTATCCCAAGGTAAAAAACCCGACAATAAAAATTAAGGTCAAAAAAACACAACAATCACTGCCAACATTAATTAGTGAAAAAGACTTAAAGTTAATCTTTAATTCATTTAATGAAAGTCCAAATGATTTATATCATAATGCTATTTTTGAATTTTTATACTCTTGTGGATTAAGAGTAAGTGAACTTTGCAATCTAACCTTTAATGACTTAAGTATTGAAAATAAGATTATTAAGGTAAAAGGGAAGGGGAGTAAAGAAAGAATTGTACCCATTTCTGATATAGCCTTAGAAAAATTGTCAGCGTATCGTAATTATCGATCAACTTGGAACAAGCATCAAGAAAATTTTATTTTTATTAATTCTCTAGGTAATAAATTAACCCGCCAATATGTTTGGTCCAAACTTAAAGAAATACAACTTGTTAATAATATCACAAGTGATTATTCTCCACATTCATTTAGACATACTTATGCAACAGCACTACTTGATGGTGGAGCAGACTTACGCTATGTCCAAGAACTTTTAGGTCATAGTGATATTGCGACAACTCAAATATACGTACATTTACAAAACAAACGCATAAAAAGCGATTATGACAAATATTTTCCAAGAGGTAATATGGATTAAACCTTGAAATTTTTGCTATAATATACAAAAGGGAGCTAAAAATAATGAAAAAATATAAAAGAATTATAACAGTTGTGCTAGATTCAGTCGGTATTGGAGCTGCAGCTGATGCGGATAAATATGGTGACATAGGATCAGATACACTTGGTAATACTGCACGCGCAGTTGGTGGAATAAAATTAGAAAATTTAGAAAAACTTGGTTTAGGAAACTTACACAATGTTATGGGTGTTAAACCATCAAAAAATCCACTTGCTTACTATACAAAATTAAGTGAAAAAAGTGTTGGAAAAGACACGATGACAGGTCATTGGGAATTAATGGGACTGTATACAGAAACACCTTTTATTACTTTTACTGAAACAGGTTTTCCAGATAAACTCATAAAAGAATTAGAAGAAAAAACTGGTCATAAAGTTATTGGAAACAAAGCCTCAAGTGGCACTGAAATTTTAGTCGAGCTGGGTCAAGAACATATTGACACTGGAGCAATGATTGTCTATACTTCGGCTGATTCAGTCATCCAAATCGCTGCCCACGAGAAATATTTTGGATTAGAAGAATTATACCGAGTCTGTGAAATAGCTCGTGAAATCACCATGGCTGACCAGTGGAAGCTAGGACGGGTAATCGCTAGACCTTTTATTGGAGAAACACCAGAAACATTTAAAAGAACTCCTAATCGTCATGACTATGCCTTAGATCCATTTGGCAAAACTGCCCTTGATACTTTAAAAGCTGCAGATTATGATGTCATTAGTGTTGGTAAAATCTATGATATTTTTAATGGCAAAGGCCTAACAGAATCAAATCCTTCCCAATCCAGTGTTCATTCAATGGAACAGGTTTTAGAGATTATGGATAGAGATTTTACAGGCTTACTTTTTGCTAATCTAGTTGATTTTGATGCACTTTGGGGTCATCGAAGAGACCCAGTTGGTTATGCTGAAGAAATGATAAAGTTTGATAAAAGCCTAGGTCTTTTATTAGATAAAATTAGAGAAGATGATTTACTTATAATTACAGCTGATCATGGTAATGATCCAACTGCACCAGGAACAGATCATACTCGTGAAATGGTTCCATTTATTGCGTACTCACCAAGTATGACTGGTTCAGGAATCTTGCCTGTAGGAGACACATTTGCCGACATAGGTGCGACAATCGCAGATAATTTCAACGTAGAGGCTCCAGATAATGGAATTTCACGCCTAAATCTGCTAGACTAATACATTTAGCTTTAAGAGGACTGATATTGATTTATCAGTTCTTTAAGCAGAAATTAAAAAATATAATTTAATTAAATAAAAGATAGGTGATGAACATGCTAGATAATGAATTTAGAGATATCTTAGATGACAATGAAAATATTGTTTGGAGTGACAAACCACATTTATTAGTTCACATTTTAAGTGGCGTACCTTTTTTAATTATAGGATTAATTTGGGGGGCAATTGATTTTTTCTTTTTAAACGCATTTAATTCGTTTGGTGGTCAAACCCAAGGATTTTTGTTACCATTCATGTTGCTACACTCAGCACCATTTTGGCTTTCTATTATAAATATGCTAAGACTATTAGTGACATATAGAAACACTTATTTTGCTATCACTAATAAACGCGTTTTAACTCGGACAGGTTTTATGGGAATTGACTATACTGCCAAAGATTTTGATATAATCTCAAATGTATCAGTCAATGTAAATCCAATTGAAAAAATGCTTGGTCGCGGTAGTATTATAATTAACGAGTATACCAGCGTTCAAGGTACACAAAATGTTGGACGTGGCAACAGACTTTATGGTATAGCAAATCCTTACGAGATCTTTAAACAATTAAAATCAATGAGTTTAGATATCAAAACTGACATTCAATTTCCAAATAAATTTAGACCAGATACAAATCCTGGCTATAACACCAAATATGACAAATAATAAAGTTACTTGTAAAACACATGAAAAAAATAAAATTTCATTTGAAAGGACTTTGTGAATGAATTGAAAAACCACGAGAATAAGCAAAAATCTAAAATTCCATTAGGAATATTTTACGGTTTAATTTTAGGTTTTGTAATGCAAAATCTAATTGTGGGCGCATTGCTAGGAATATTAGCAGCAGTTATCTTAGATTCTAAAGCTAGAGAGAATTAACTAAAAAAGAAATATTACATAATATACATTATGCGAAGTTAATGATTAAATATTATTAACCTAAAACATCAATAATTATTGCAGTATATTCTTAATGAGAGTTTATTGGGATAAGAAAAACAACTAGTTATTATGGCTAGTTGTTTTTTTATCTCTTAAAGCATGTGCACGGATAGTAAAACTTACTTCCAATAATTATTAGCGGCTGCAACTGTTTGAAAGTGAATTGCGACTACTTGGGATGCAAAGGTTAAACTATCTGCATTTTCAGAATACTCAGCTCTTAACCTTTTCTTTACTTCTGGATCTGGCTGAATCATTCCCACTGCTTTTCTTGCCAAAGTTACCGCAAGATTGTATCCTTCTTCAGGACTTGCTGTAATTAATGTAGGCAACCATTTTTCCATAAATTTATCTCCTTTCTTTATTCTACCTATGTTTAAGTATTACTTACATTTATATATTAAAATATTTTGTAATTATATTCAATAATATCTATTTATTAGCGGCTCCCCTTCTGTTTTACAAAAGTTTTTTTAATCATGAAATTAATTCGCATAATCAATAATTATGCGAATATGTTACAATAGTTAAGTGATTTGATTTAATTTTTTTATAATTTTTAACTAAAATGTTGATTGAGGAGTGTTTGAATGCGATTTAAAAATAATGAAAAATACCTAAGTATAGCTATTTATGCTTTTTTGGTCTTAGCTGCAAGTATCGTCTTTTACCTAGTTGTTTCAGAGGTTAGTGGCGTCTTTAGTCATCTAAAGGTGTTTACGACAATATTTACACCAATTACAATTGGTTTTGTAATGGCATACCTATTTAATTTTATACTTAAGATGTATGAAAATAGAATTACACCTAAGTTAAACTTAAAGATAAGATTTCAAAGATTTGTCGGAGTATTTCTCACTTATATAACTGTGTTAATATTATTACTGTTGTTTTTACAATTTATTTTACCCCAACTGCTATCATCTTTGATTGGCTTAGTAAATGATATTCCTAATCATGTTAGAAATATTAGTAATATGTTTTATGATTTAAGTGGAAAGTTTGAATTCACTGATGAATTTAATGCAATTATTACAGAGAGATTTAATTATTTTACTAACTATGTTATTTCTTTGTCTTCGGATATTGTTCCAAAATTAGCTAACATAACCAGAATGGTTTTATCCAGTGTTTTAAATATAATTCTTGGACTAGTTATTTCAATTTATGTTTTGATAGATAAGGAAAAATTTGCAGGGCAATTTAGAAAAATGACTAATGCAATTTTACCTTTAAAAGCTGCCGATAAAACGATGGAATTAATTGATCGTGCCAACAATATCTTTGGAAACTTTTTAAGTGGAAAAATATTAGACTCATCCATTGTCGCCGTCTTAACTTTTGTCATTTTAATTATATTTAAAATACCATATGCACTACTAGTTGCCTTTATAATTGGAGTCTCAAATATCATACCGTTTTTTGGTCCATTTATTGGTGCCATCCCAGCCTTTTTCATCATCTTATTTGTATCACCACAAAAGGCCTTATTATTTCTTTTGTTGATCTTTATAATTCAACAAATAGATGGAAATATTATTGGACCTAAAATCTTAGGTGACTCACTTGGTATCTCACCTTTTTGGATTTTATTTTCATTATTAATTTCCGGTAAAGTCTTTGGCTTTGTAGGACTTATCATTGGCGTACCTTTATTTGTATTTATTTATTCAATTATCAAAGAGTTAGTTGAACTCCGGCTTAAACAAAAAGGACTTCCAATTGAAACAAGTGCCTACCACAAAGAATAAATGTAATTTAAGTATCTATTAAAAAGAAACATCTATTTTGAGATGTTTCTTTTTAAATAAGCAATTTCATTGTCAACTTCACTTTTAAGTCTAAACTCTTTCTCTTTCCAAATTTTGGGAACACCTTCTAAATAAAACAAGTTATGCTTATTTATTAACCGAAAATTACTATCAGGTTTGATTATCTTAACATTAATACATTTATCTGTTTTTAAGTTAAAGCGGTCACTTACGCTATAACATTGGGCCTGAACTGAAATAATGCTTGTGTCAATTGTGTTTGTTGTCTTTATTTTAGATGTAATATCAACTTTGTCTTGGTCAAAAGCACTAACATTGAGATAAGGGTTAAATATTGAATACTGTTTGATTTCAATATCAAAGGCATTAATAACTGGCGGAAAGTTTCTTTTTAATACAGAAATGCGTTTGTCATTATATACAACAACACCATCACTATCCTTAACCCCAAATGTGATAAGATAATTACCGGGTTTATTTAAAAAATTATTCTTACTTATAAATAGCTTGCTTGTAAGATTACCATCTTCATTATCATAAGCACTTACCCCTTCAAAAAAATCTATAGGGTCATCTACATAGATAACTGGATGATTTTTTATTGTGATGGTTGGATGGGTATTATCTCTTTTTGTCTTAACGATTAATGGTTCACCAACATATTCAACAAAGTTTGATGGAATCCACATTGGATATACATCATTACCTTCGATTATATAGTCTGTGTCCTTAATACATCCAGTAGCCTTTCCAGCCAATTTGTAATAAGTAGTATTATTAAGAATTAACTTATCATAGACATTATTAAATCTACTATGTTTTAAGTAGTAGTATGAATCTCGATATGAACATTTTCTAGGAGATTTAATAACTTTTCCTGACTTTCCAGGACTTTCTCTTACCATGACCCGATCAAAAATAATTTCTAAAGAAATATCATTTAACTTTGAATCAACTATATAATTATTTTGTTTATCTTTTAACACTAGTTTATCTTTTAGCGGAAAATAAATTGGAAAAGAATAAGTAACCTTAGCATTTAAGGCTTCGATTTTTAAGCTAGCTACATAATTTTGATCCATTTTTAACTGTGCTAATGGAATTGAAAATCTAAAGCCAACATAATCATAGCGGTGGTTACATATTCTAGCGTCTTGGTTATATTCATTTTCCCGACACCAACGCGAGCCTAACAGAAACATTGTGTCAGTTTGAGATATATTAACATTACTACCGACAACATTGAGTGAGTGTTGTGTAGAAGATAATCTTAACGTATATTTATGAGAGTTTGTCTTGTTGAAGTGTTGAGTGTTTGTTAAAAACCCCCAACCATCAATCAATAATAATTGGTTTTTATTATCGATTGATATCCTGTTTATTTCATATGGATAATCTGATTTATCCAAAGCATTTATTTTATGAGTCTTACTTGTAAATATTAACAAAGAAAAAATAAATAACAAAACTACCTTCTTCATAGTATCGCCCCTTCTCTTACATAATATTCATTAAAATATAAAATACCCTATAAAATAAAAAAACTGCTATTTCTGTCCATTTAAGAAAAACAGATAATTTTAGCAGTTTTAATGTATGTTTTATTACTCTAATTTTTTAGTCTTTAAATACTAGTTCTTGTGTTGAGTCTTGCTCACTAAGAGCTGGTCTACTTAGACTAATCCGATCTTGCATTTTTTTAATCTTTCTTTTATCTGAAATGATTACTAATAGTGCAATCATTGTTATAGTCGTCAGCGCAGCTGTACTAACGACCCACAGGTCATCAAAAGCCGATATTGAAGACTTTATACCTACAACTGTTACTGGTGTTAAGAAGTACTGAGAAGTGTGTTCTAAGTTAATCCATACAAATCCATCCACAATTGAAATATCTTTTTGCTGAAGAGTTAGACTATCTGCTTCACTATCATAATAGTATAGATTTAATAAAGCATCTTTACTAAACTCTTCTCCAACAAAAATTCCCACTTGCGTATTTTTAGGCAATTCTTTGTTTTCGTCAAAAGTTAAAACCATTCCTTTTGCATAATTACTTAGTTTATCAAATTTATCTATATTTTCATTAAACTTTAAATTAAGCTTAATATCAAAAGTATCTACAATTTTACTTCCATCAAATTTCCATTGATAAACTATATCGCCTGCTTCATTCTTTTTAATCACATTCAATATTATTTTACTTTCTTTAATTTGAGAAATAATATCTTTACTTATTACACCTGAGGCATCTGCAACGACTGATATTTCATCTGATGTTAATTTTTTAAGAGCATCTGCTAAGTCAGCCATTTCAACGGTTGGTGCATCACTACTCCTAGTAACATTAATAACATATTCCTTAGTTGCATCACTTTCTGAAGTAACAATTACTTTAATCTCATTAGGTCCAACAACTAAACTGTCAGGCTTAATCACTTGGACTGTAGCTTTAGAATCATCTTGAGTTGCTACAACATCTACACTATCTATCAAATTGTCTACTTCACACTCATACGCTAGTTTATCAGCAGAAAATCCTAAGTCACAACCGCTAACAGTTAGTGAACTTAAGTTATTATTTGTCGATAAAGGCGCAGTATTACCATCTGAATCTCTTCTAATTACAGTTATAGTATAATATTTAGCTGCTCCATTTTCAGCATTGACTGTAACAGTAAACTTATTATCATACACACTCAAATTTTTAGAGCCTGTCCCAGATACTGAAGCTTTACTATCTTCGGCAGAGCCACTAATACTGAGACTTGAAACACTATTATCAACGATTACTTGATAAGACCCGGTGTTTTTATTAAAGTTTATTCCACCAGGGCTAACTGATAAAGAATTAAGAAAATTATTTGACGATCTTTTATCTGCGGGCCTCTCAACAGGTTTATCAATAGGTTTTTCAGGGGCTGGTCTATTACCTACTGTCACAGTTATAGTTTTCGAAGGTATAATTACTGGGTTTCCTGCTTCATCAGATGCTTTCACTTTTGCTGTAACAGTATAATTTCCCGGCGTTGTGGGTGTAAAAGAAGTAGTTGAAGAAAATTCATTTTTATAAACTTCATTTACAGGATCACCAACAATATCGGTATTCTTAGATAAAGAAACGTTAGACTCAAATTGTATTTGCGCAGCAACTGGTACTGGCGAATTAAAATAAAATGTAACATCTACTTTTTCGTTAACATAACCGTCCAATGCAAATATTTCTTGGCCAAATAACGAGCTAAATAAAACAAGTAAAACAATTGTATATAATTTTATATTTTTTTTCATTTAATATTCTCCATTTATTGATTTCTTTCCTAAAATATGATTTGCAATTATAACATAATCAAATATATCTACATCACCATCTTTATTTACATCTGCAATGATATATTTCTGTCCTGTTAGAATTTTTTTATTTAAAATATGGTTAGCAATTATAACATAGTCAAATATATCTATTTCTCCATCGTCATTAACATCACCGTACATAATTTTAATAGGCGGTGCCTTTTTTATAGATGAATATAAAATTCGAATTTTATCCTTTTTTATGTAGCCTACGCTCGTTTGCCAATTATAATCAAAATGAGGTGTATTACTTGTTGGAATTGGTATTACATTAAAATTATTATCTATGGCCGCGATACTTTGTGTTTTGTAAAAAATATTATTTTCGTCATTAATAGTTGTTGTTGCATTCTTCATATAATTTCTTGTGTTCGAGAAATTATAGTAAACTTCATTTTGAGAAACAGATGAGCCATTAGTATTCTTTATGTTTGGTGTTTTAGCCACATATTCATTTTTATCTAATATTAATCCAATTGTATAGGCCTTATAGTCCTTTAAGCCAACTGATGCATCAATTTGAAAGGCTAATGAAGCAATCTTTAAGCCCCAATATGGATCAGAAGCATATTTTAAATTAAATCCACTTCCTTTATTACCTAGATGACTCCCTTGAAAACGGGAATCCTGCATTCTTTCACTTTTACTGAAGTTAACATCCATATAGCCTCTTAAATTAAATCCCATATGGTCTTTTATGCCAATATCTACTGAAGGATAAAGTGACGCATCACCTGGGTTTGAATCATAAGCATTCCAGCCAAACAAATTATTTTTTGTTCTTGCGATGCGACTTCCACCCCAGCCTGACTCATGTATGGCCATTGCGTATACAAGTAAAGGATTCATTCCGTACTGTAACCCATATTGCGTGAAATATTTGCCAGTATCACGCATGACTGTTTCGAATTCTGCACTTTTACTATTATTAAAAAACTTATCTAGGTCACTACCTGTTATATAACTATTTGTTCTAAAAGGTAAGTATTGGTAGTAATTATAATATTCTCCAACATAGCTTTCTTTACTATAATCATTACTCGTGTAAAAATTAGTACCATCCCAACTGTAATAGGAAAGATTTGGATCAACTTTCATCCAATCGTGCTCAGCTAGTCCTATTGTACTCGTGTATTTTGTATTATACTCATTGTGGATGAACTTTATAACTTTTTTTCCGTTGTCATCTAGTTCGATTTTATAATGCGCTAGCGAAGGTATGAAAGTTACTTGTTTAATATCAGACTTTCTTCCAATTGTAATGTTGTTTTTATTATCAATATATGACATTGGGATTATATCTAAACCTTCAATGTATGAGGTCCCATGAAAACCCGATATACCAATTTCTGCTATTTGTTCATCCGGTTTATTGAGTGTATATCTAGTAGTGTCAAAGTATCTCATATCATATCCATCAGATATATATGTGACAGTGTTAGGGTTGTTTCTACCTACTTCATATATGTTCAAAGTGGCTCCCTTTCCCTTAGGAGCTGAATAAGCGACTCCTCTTGTAGCTGCGATAAACTTCATAGGGCTTATTGAATCATATGCTCTGATGGCTCCATTAGGGTCCTCAAGCATTTCTTGTTTTGCGGTATCAAAATTAGAGAAACATTTTCTATTGATCATACTTCCATCAGTTTTAATACTAACAAGTTCAAAAGTTGTACAGTTATCTAAGAAATTAAACTCTGTATTCTCAACGTTGAAAGTTTGCATAGATTCAGCTTCATGAGATTGAATACTAAAAGGCATCATAGTAAAAGACTCCTCTTCTAGATCATCTTCTACAATATCTTCTTGATTATTGTCAATATCCTCTAAATTTTCTTCAATTTCTTCTTCTAAAATTTCTGTATCTATTTCTGTGTTATCTTCTTCTAATAAGTTTTCTTCTTCTGTTTCACTAGGTTCTTTTCGTAATTCATCCTGATCAGTTTCTACCTCATTAATATCTACAGGAATATCTTCATGTGTTAAAGAAGTATCGGGAATATTACCATCAACTTCTTGTGCTGAAACCAGAAATTGGCCAACAACACTAAAAAGCATTAGAAATGATATTAGTATTATTAATATTTTTCTTAAAAGTTTGCTATTCATTGTACCTTTACTCCTACTTCAAACCAATCGCTATTGTTTATTTTAATAAATAGCTTTCCTGGTTTAATTTTATTATCGAACTCTCTATCAAATGTTGGAAACATCAAATATTCTTTAATTTCTCCACTAGTTTCAAGATTGATAATATTATTGAAACCTTCAATTTTAAAGGTTGCACCTTCTGCCTTTATCTCATTACCATTTGTGTCAAAAATAAATTTAGCTTCTGTCACAGCATACTTATTACCATCTTTAGAAACAAGTGTTACAGGGAATAAGTGAACTATTTCTCCACTCATAGAATTAAATTGTGAACCATCATAGTTGTAAGTATAATCCCTAACGCTAAGAGATGGTTCGACTATTAATTTAAAGTTTTCCTCTTCAATTACTTTGTCTACTTCTTTATCTATATCGCCAGGATTTTCTTCGTCGTCTGGTTTATCTTCAGGCTTTTCTGTTTCAGGTTTTTCTAAATAGACAACATTCTTTGATAAATCAAAAGTTAGTGTATCAAAATAGTCTGATGTTAACTCAGCTGAAGTTATGGTTTTATCTAATATTGGTAAAAATAAAGTAACGTTTTTGGAGTTTTCATCTATGATAAATTTGTCATTTATATTTGGGAATTCTTTTTT
>JAAZDW010000007.1 GCA_012512595.1 Erysipelothrix sp. | reverse complement strand
CTGGATACCTTTATGGCTTTAGTTTAACTAAAACTTTAATTATTACTATTTTTGCCAACTTAGTTCCAATTCCTTTTATTTTATTATTTATTAAACAAATATTTAAATTTATGGAAAAGCATAATATTTTGACTAGTGTTATTTCAAAACTTAAAAATAGAGCGATGGGTAAAAGTCATCGTATTGAAACACTAGAATTTTGGGGTTTAATGTTTTATGTTGGAATTCCGCTTCCAGGAACTGGGGCATGGACTGGGGCCTTAATCGCAAGTTTACTTAATATTGAATTTAAAAAAGCGATGATTTCTATCTTTTGTGGAATCTTAATGGCAGCTGTGATTATGAGTCTTGGAGTATATGGAGTTTTTCACTTTGTTTTCTAATAATATTAAACTTTTTGATTGAATCAATTGTAAGTTTATGATACAATTTTAAAGATGGTCGCTTAGCTCAGGGGGAGAGCACCTGCTTGACGTGCAGGGGGTCAGGGGTTCAAATCCCTTAGCGACCACCATTTATATAATAAATTAGAAGTTGTAGAAGGATGAAGAGATGAAGATCTTACTCTTTCTATTTTTTATTTAAAGACTTTGTTAGGAGAAAGAATATGATTGAATTTATTAAAGCAATTATCTTAGGGATTTTACAAGGTATTACTGAATGGCTTCCAATTAGTAGTACAGCTCACTTAATCTTACTAAATGACATCATTAAATTAAATGTTGGTGATGAGTTTTGGAAATTATTTCTAGTAGTTATTCAGTTAGGCTCAATTTTAGCTGTTGTAGTTTTGTACTTTAATATGTTAAACCCTTTTGCTAAAAATAAAAGTGCTGATGAAAAGACTAGTTCTTATCGCTTATGGTTTATGATTTTTATTGCCTCACTACCATTAATTATTGCCGCACTTTTAGATGATTATATATCAGAAAGTCCTTTAGTTATTGCCGCTACCTTAATTATTTATGGGGTCTTATTTATTGTGGTTGAAAAACATAATAAAACAACAACCCCAAAGATTAATTCAGTTGGCGCAATCGATATGAAAACGGCCTTTTTAATTGGAATATTTCAACTATTAGCGGTCATCCCTGGCACATCAAGATCTGGAGCAACAATTATTGGCGCACTAATCCTTGGGGTTTCGCGTTTAGCTGCAACTGAATTTTCATTCTTTCTTGCAATTCCAGCTATGTTTGGAGCTAGTGGCTTAAAACTATTAAAATTTATTTTAAGTACTGGCTTAACTTTTAATGGCAATGAATTCTTTATTCTAATTTTGGCAACAGTTGTTTCCTTTGTAGTCTCGATTGTGGCGATTAAACACTTACTTCAATATATTAGAAGAAATGACTTTACCGCCTTTGGCTATTATAGAATCGGTTTAGGAATATTAATTCTAGCCGTCGCTGGCTTAAAGTTGATATTCGTATAGGCGCTCGTGGCGCAATTGGATAGCGCACTTGGTTCCGATCCAAGCGGCTGCAGGTTCAAGTCCTGTCGGGCGCGCCAAAACAAATCAAAAGGGAAGTTTAAACTTCCCTTTTTCATTACTTAAATATCCATTATCATTTGTTTATACTTTAAAAAACTAAACCCTTCTTTACTATATAAATTAATTGCCCCCGTATTTTCCGATTCAACTTCAAGTCTCAACCGAACAACTTGTTCATCTAGATTATTTTTAAGATAATTAAAGAACTCTTTACCAAGGCCCAGTGAGCGATAAGTCCTTAAGACATATAATTCATCTACAAATAAAGTTAAGCCTCCTGCTTCATGGGAATAGTACTTAGAAGTTAAGGCATAGCCAGCTGGCTGTCTATCTTTCATTAAGATGTAACCCGTGAGATATTGGTCACTTTTCATCATTTCATTAAAAGTTTTAAGATGAAATTGCTCAGGGATATCAAATAAAACACTTTCAGAATTATAAAATGACCTTGTCATCTTTAAAAATAATTCTTTATCACTTTTTAACATTTTTCTTACCATTTTTTATAATACTCCTTTTATAAACATTATTAATCGAAATTGTTGATCTATACTTAATTAGTAAACAAACGATTTAAACAACTAGATAAGTATAGCACATTAATAAATCGGGTGTAAATTTTTGGTTTAATTGTTATAATAACCTTAGCGTGTTTTTACGATAATTACTGTAGGAGGTATTTATGATTGACTTACACATCCACACAAAACAAAGTATTGGCGAGTATAATGTTCAGGAAATATTAGCTTTAGTAAAAGAGAAAGACTTAGACATCTTTTCAATTACTGATAATGACAACTGCCTTGCCTACAATAATTTTGACATGGCAAAGTATCCAAATTTAATCTCAGGCGTTATCTTTACAACTTCCATTGATGGACTTTTGATTAATATCATTGGCTATGAAGTCAACCCATCTATTATCAATAGCTTTTACTATGAGAAATATAGTAAGGCAAATATTGAAAAACGCGAGTATCAATTCTTTGACAAACTCGTTAAGATTATGAATGACAATAATATAAAACTTTCTGATAATATTCAATTATCCTTAGTCGAAAAAGGCATTAGTAAAAAACTGGTCTACTATGATGCCGAAAAGAATAATCCAGATTTTCCGTTTTTAGACTATAATGACTTTTATCGTAATGGTTTATCCAATCCTTTTAGTCCCTTCTTTTTAAATGAAGCAAGTATGCACCTTAGTTACAAAGAAATATTTGATGTTATTAAAAAGGCTGGGGGCTTAGTCTTTTTAGCCCACCCTTATGAATATAATGTTAAGGTAGAACCTTTAATCGACCGCTTGATTATTGAAGGCATTGATGGGATAGAAGTCTTTCACCCCAGTGCCGCCATGCGCCAATCTTTAAAACTTATAAATATATGTAAGGAAAACAACCTTAGAGCTAGTGGTGGTAGTGATTTTAGAAAATCACGTTATCTGATTCCAATCGGTATTAGTGTTCACTCAAAACTATTTAAAGCCAAGTGCTTTGATTGGTTAAATAAATATCGACAAACAACTTCTGATTAAACAGCTTCAATAATTTTTATCCAATATAAAAAAATGAGAACATTTATTTCTGTTCTCATTTTTATTTAACTAAATATTATATAAAGATTTTATAAGTTTTCTACTTCTTTAATTAATTCATCAAGACTTACAACAATTTTACCATTGTCTTTTATACAACCAATTGTATACAGATTAATGTAGTGAAATTGATTTTCAGCAACTTGACTTGTGAGCGCATCAATTTTATCAGATGTAGCCCCAAGACCTTGACGTACATCAGTATACAAACCAATCGTTTTAACTCCACGTGCATAAGCATAACCAATTTCTGTCGCCACACCAACATCAATTGCCACTCCATCTAAAACTGCAATAAGTAAGTCTGAATCGTCAAGACGTTCATTGTCTCCGCGCGCAATCATCAGACTGTCGGCATATAAGCTTTTGTCATTAATTGCCATATTTTCTTGCGGTAAATAAATGTCTAGATTGGGATTGGCCGCTCTTAATTTTTTTACAACATTTGCATTGTATTCTTGTTCCATCGCACTAAAGAGTGGACTAGCGAAATAAACTTTAACTTTTTTCATATTATCATTTCCTATCTATTGAATATCCAATTAAAACAATCTTTATTTAATATTTCTTCATCTAAATGTACACCTAAAGGGATCAATTCTTCATGACCAACATAACCACTACCTATTGATGCCATAATCTTTGCCGTTTCACAAAACTCAATTAATTTTAAAGAATTTAAAACTGAGATTGAAGCATGAAAAACTTCAATTCCATCTAAGTGTTTTTCTAAAACCATTTCCAACAAGCCACTTATATCAACTCGATACTCAAAAGGATGGGCTAAAAACACTTTACCATTAGCCTTTTTAATGATTGCGATTGCCTCATCGATTTCTGGCAGATACATTGTCTGATCAATATAGTATTGATGACTAGGATTATTTAAGCCATAGAGTCTAAAATCACGGACATTAGAAAAAACAAAATCAGGATACTTTTCGATAAGTTCATCAAAGATTTCTTTAATCGTTATCCCTAATTTATCATAGCGAGTATAGTTAACTTGTAATTCAAAACCTTTAGACTTTAACATCTCTACAATTCTTTTAGACCGATCACGTTCAATCCATTCGACTTGTTGCATCGTATAGTTTCGGTCATACCAAGCATTAATCACATCGACATCAATGTCATAACCAAGTAAGTCTATTGGCATCCCTTTATAGTGGGTATTAATTGCGGTTCCTGTAATTAGATTTTTATGCTCTGCCATCTCAATTAAATTGTAGGCAAGGGCATGATTTTTATCTACAATTGAAAAATAAACTAAATTTTCTTCTTCGACTGTTTTTAATAATCGATAAACACTCATTTGCCCTGTGCTTAAAGATGTCTTTATGTGTAAGTCTATCATCGTATCACCTTTTATAATTTTAACACATAACTATGTATTTATTAAGTGTTAATGAAAAAGACGGCAAGCCGTCTTTTTGTTTATTTATCTCTTGCTAAACTAATTCTTGCGATTGGAACTCTAAATGGAGAACAAGATACATAGTTCATTCCAACTTCTTTAAAGAAAGCTATGGAAGCTGGGTCACCACCATGTTCACCACAAATACCAATTTTTAAATCTGGCTTAATGGCACGAGCTTTATTAATCGCGATTTTAATTAATTCGCCAACGCCTTTAGTATCTAAGGTGCTAAATGGATCTTTTGCATAAATATTTAAATCATAGTAACTCTTTAAAAAGCCTCCAGCATCATCACGGCTAAAGCCATAAGTCATTTGCGTTAAGTCATTGGTACCAAAGGAGAAGAAATCTGCTTCTTTTGCAATTTCATCAGCTAAGATACAAGCTCTTGGAAGTTCAATCATAGTTCCTACAGTATAGTGAACATCAACATTGGCTTTTTCAATTAATTCGTTAGCTAAAGTTTTAACTTGTCTTGCCAAGTAGTTAAACTCTTCAACATCGCCAACTAAAGGAATCATTATTTCTGGTTGTAAAACAACTCCACCCAATTCTTTTGTAACATTAATCGCCGCTTCAATAATGGCCTGTGTTTGCATTAAGGCAATTTCTGGATAGGTAATCGCTAAACGACAGCCACGGTGGCCCATCATTGGATTAAATTCATGTAATGATCTAATCGTATCGCGAATCTCATGGACACTCATTCCCATAACATCAGCAAGTTCTTCAATGTCTTGAGTTGTAGTTGGCATAAATTCATGTAGCGGTGGGTCCAAGTATCTAATAGTAACTGGAAGTTCTCTAACCGTTCTAAAAATCTTTTCAAAGTCATCACGTTGAATTGGTAGAATTTTACTTAAGGCTACTTCACGTTGCATTTGATTTGTACTTAAAATCATTTCTCTAACCGCACGGATCCGATCAGCCTCAAAAAACATATGTTCAGTTCTAACTAAACCAACACCTTTGGCTCCAAAGTCTAAGGCCATTTGAATTTCAGCTGAACTATCGGCATTTGTATAGACTTTTAAATCGGCAATTTCATCTGACCACTGTAAAATATTGTCAAAGTCTTCGCCAATCGCTACACTTTGAGTTTCAATTTGGCCTTCATAAACAAAACCAGTACCGCCATCAATTGAGATTTGGTCACCTTCAAAAAACTTGCGATCTTTGATCATAACATAGTCATCATAAACTCTTAAGTCAGTACTTCCAACAATACAAGACTTACCCATACCTCTGGCAACAACGGCCGCATGTGAGGTCATCCCACCTCTAGCAGTTAAGATTCCTGATGATAAATGCATTCCTTCAATGTCTTCTGGTGATGTTTCCATTCTTACTAAAATAATTGGTCGACCTTTTTCTGAATACTCAACCGCCTTTTTAGCATCAAAAACAATTAAACCACTGGCAGCACCAGGTGATGCTGGTAGACCACTTGCGATTGGTTCTACTTTAGCCAAAGCTTCAAGTTGAAATTGTGGGTGTAATAAGCCATCAATAATATCTAAGTCTAGACTATCAATCGCTTCTTGTTTTGAAATTACGCCTTCTTTAAATAAGTCGTTGGCGATTTTAACAGCTGCTTGGGCAGTTCTTTTGCCTGATCTTGTTTGTAGTATATATAGTTTGTAATTTTCAATTGTAAATTCCATATCTTGCATATCATGGTAGTGCTTTTCAAGTAATTCTGCAATTTCTAAAAATTCATTATATTGATCTGGCATTTCTTCTTTTAATTTGGAAATTGGCAGTGGCGTATGTGTACCGGCAACGACGTCTTCACCTTGAGCATCAAATAAAAACTCACCATATAATTCTTTTGTACCAGTTGCTGGGTTTCTAGAAAAGGCAACACCAGTTGCACAACCCTCGCCCATGTTTCCAAAGACCATTTCTTGAATGGTAACTGCTGTTCCCCATGAGTCTGGAATACTATTAAGTTTACGGTAATACTTAGCGCGTGGGTTTTCCCATGACTTAAAGACAGCTTCTATAGATTGAAGTAATTGTACTTGTGGGTCTTGTGGAAATTGTTCGCCGACTTCACGTTGATATACTTCTTTATATCTAAGTACTACTTCTTGTAGTGCTTCAACTGATAAATCATGATCAGTTTCAACTTTTTGATCATCAACTATCGTATCGATTACAACATCAAAATGTTTTTTATCAACACCTTGAGCAACATCTGCAAACATTTGAATTAGGCGACGATATGAGTCATAAGCAAGTCTAGCATTAGTTTTTGCCATCGCAGCTGCGACTTCATCATTTAAACCTAAATTCAAGACTGTATCCATCATTCCTGGCATTGAGGCTCTGGCCCCTGATCTTACTGATACCAAAAGTGGATTATCATTGGAATTAAAATTCTTTCTTGTAATCTTTTCTAATGACTTCATATTTTTATTGACCTGACTAATTATATCGTCAGACATTTTTCCATCATTATCATAATAGTCGTTACATGCGTCTGTACTTACAATAAAACCTTGTGGTACCGGAAGATTTAACCTCGTCATTTCTGCTAAGTTAGCTCCCTTGCCTCCAAGTGTGTTACGCATCTTTGCACTTCCCTCAGAAAATAAATACACAAACTGTTTATTCATAATTACCTCCTAATATCATAAAATCATTATACACAAATAACAAAATAAATGAAAGCGCTTAATATTAGGTGTTTGACTTTTATTTCTATAAAAAAACTATTCAATAAGAAGTATTAAATAGCTTTTATAACTTAGTAAGTAATCTTAAATTCTGACTCTTTTTCAATTATTTCAATATCAACACTGTCTAGATTTTTAATCGGTGCCCTTCGAATCGAACTTAAGTAGTTTATTAAATATTGAATTTTATCAATTGGACCTTGAACTTCTATTTCAACATCGCCGTTTGCTTTGTTTTTAACATAACCCGTTAGACCAAGCCGATTGGCAACCCCAAGGGCTTCAACCCGAAAGCCGACACCTTGAACTCTCCCTGAAAAATGTAGCCGTTTTCTAACCTTATCTGACTTTTTAAAGTCAGGAAAATCCTTGCGATTAATATTTGCGATTAGTAATTGTTTTCGATATTTATTTATAAATTTTTTAATTGCCACAAAACCCCTCCTTTAATCTCTAATGATATAATATAATAATTTTTACTTTTAAGGTAATTTATACTTTATTTAATTTTTTTAAACATATAAAAACTCACTTGATTATCTCAAGTGAGTAATTAGTAAAGTTAAATTTTAAGACACCATTGTACTGTAATTGCCCCAACCCCAGCATGGACACAAAGGGCTGCTGGTAAGTTTACCGTATAGGATTTAAATTCACCTAATTCTTTATATAAATAATCTTTAAATTTTTCAACTTGTTCTAATGCTCTACTCTCTAATAAATAAAGATCATGGGTCTTTGGACTAACATTATTTTCTTTGAAATGTTTAACAATCGTGTCAAAAATGCGGTTGTCAGTTCTTGCAACTCCAAGTCTTTCTATTGCCTGATCCTTTTCACCAAAATAAACAACTGTTTTTATTTTCAAAAAAGATGCAATTCTGCCTGCCGTTTTTGATAAACGTCCACTTGCGATAATTTGGTCTAAGGTCTTAGGATATAAGTAAGATGTTTGATTTTTAAACAAAGTGTCTAAAAACGCTAAAATTTCTTCTAAACTTTTACCCTCTTCGTTTAGTTTTCTAATTGCACGAACTCCTTGCTGGGCAATTCCACCAATTGAATGACTATCAACAATCGTATAGTTTTCTAAGTTTATTTGTCTAGCTGCTTGATGAAAGGCATTAAAGCCTCCTGATAAATTACTCGCTATTGTTAATATAATTATGTGTTCATAACCTTTGGCGATAATTTCTTCAAAGGTTTCAATCATTGTCCCAATATTTGGCTGGGATGTCGTAACTGTTTCATGGTTTTCTAATAGTTTATAAATATCCTCGTTTGTTATTGTTTCTTGATCTAAGTATGTTTCTTCATTGTGAATAATAAGGTTGGGGACAATATAAACATCATATTGCTTTATCTGTGCATCTGTAAATGATACAGATGAGTCAGTAACTATTACTATTTTTTTCATGGGTGCGGTAAATTTCTACCTTCACTCCTTTCGTTTTTTTATATTTTACATTGAGCATGTAAACATCTTACATAAGAAAACTTAGACAAGGCTAAGTTTCTGTTTGAAAAAGTCATCACTTATTTACATACTATTGGTATAGTATAATAGTTTTTGGGATAATAGTAGCCTTTTACATAAACTTTCATGAAACTATCATCTTAGAAATTATTAACCAAGGCACTATTCTTTACTTAATATTTCTATTGGCTATAATATTACTAGGTTGGTGAAAATATGTTTGAAATAGGACTTTTAAGATTAAAAACAAAGAAAAACCAGTTAGGTTTATTCTTTCTAGCTTTTATCGCAATTAATACTGTGATTGATTATTTAAATTTGCCATATCCAGAGATGGCGGCTAAATATGGAATAGCTTTAGTTGTTGGAAATATATTTATCAATATCGTAATGAGTGTTTTAACATCAGTAATGTTAACACTTAGTATTATTAGCTTTGAAATAAAAGGCAGTGAAACAAAGAGTCAAAATCTTGGTTTTATTTCAGTCTTATTTGGAATTATGACTTACGGTTGTACCTCTTGTGTAATTGGCTTTTTAGCCGCAGTTGGTATTTCATACTCTGTTGTAGCTCTTCCTTTTGCAGGACTTCCATATAAATTTATTTCACTAGCGCTAATTATCGCTGGATTATTCTTTACGCGTTATGAGATGAATAAGCCATGCGCAATTAAAATTAAGTAACAAACGACTTACATTTCTCTACAAGAAATAAAAATACTCATTTGATTAATGATCAAGTGAGTATTTTTTTATTTGTCTATATTAGTTTATTTCTGTAAATACTTCATTTAAAGTTTGGCGCATTTTAAACCGCTTTGCAGGTTCCCCATAACCAAAGCTCACCATTACGGCAACTTTAAAGTGGTTTGGATCATAAACACCATTGGAAACCAAAATCTTGTGAACCTCGTCTTGGTTAAAGCCTTCAATTGGAGTTGAGTCAATACCCAAAGCTGCAGCTGTTAACATCATACTTGTTAAAGGTATGTAAGCTTGTTTACTAGTCCAATCAAAAACGCTTCTTGCTGACTCATTGATTTTAAAGTCTTTGTCTAAAAAATCTCCATAACGTTTTTGACGGCCTGCGACCATATCTTTTGGATAATTTTGAACATTATTATGAATGTGTTCTATATATTTTGAGTCAGGTTGCATGTCTGGTGCCGTTCTTGCTAAAATTAATACAAAGTGGCTCGCTCCATCTAAAGCTGCATGGCCACCCCAACTATAGGGTCTAATTTGATCTTTGATCTTTTGATTATTAAGTAAAATAAATTTCCAAGGTTCATAGCCAAAGGAACTTGGTGATAGTCTTGCTACTTCAATAATTGTTTCAAAATCTTCTTTTAAGACAATCTTGTCTTTATCATATTTTTTACATGTAAAGCGTTGATTAAATAAGTCAATTATATGTTGGTTTTTTGTTTTCATGTCTTTCACCTCTATATAATTATATCATATGATTTAAAGTCCTTTATTATATGCATAGCTCAACACAACCTTGAGCCTATGTATTTGAGAAAAAAGGCCTACAACGTGGGGGGACCGCGTTGTAGACCAAGTAAAACCATATTAATCAAACAAGTTAATTACTTTTGGCATTTTTTGTATTAACAATTCTATAGGCACCGTTGATTTCGGCTCCCAAGACTATAATGATATTAGTTAAATTTAGCCAAACGAGTAAAACGATAATCCCACCTAAGCTTCCATAGGTGGTTGTATAGCTGCCAAAGTTTCTTACATAATAAGAGAAGATCATTGAAGTAGCAATCCAACCAAGGGTTGTAAAAACAGCACCAGGTACTGCATAGCGAAGTTTAATTCTCTCATATCTTTTAGTTGATGGCGCAAGCATATAAAGTCCTGTAAACATAATAATCATTGAAATCATTGGGACTAAAATTCTGACTCCCTGCCAAAAGCGATAAAAGAAGGCTTCTGCTCCAAAAAAATCAAAGATTTGGGTTGCGATTAATTCACCAAAGACAAGGGTTGTTAAAACTACAATTAAAAGTATCGCTAAAGCTATTGTAAAAATAATCGATAAAAATTTGCGTTTAAAATATGAACGACTTTCTTTTGTGTTATAGGCTTTATTGATTGCCTTAAATAAACCACTGATTCCAAGTGACCCGGTCCATAATGACAAAATAATACTCGTTGAAACTAAGGCTTCACTTTTAGTAAACACTAACTCGTTAACGATACTTGAAACAACACTTCTAGCTTCCACTGGGAGAATTCTTAATAATTCTGATATTACATCTTCACCTACAAGTGAGGTAAAACTGATAACCCCCAAAACAAAGATTAATAATGGAAAAATTGATAAAATAAAATAATATGTAAGTGCTGCTCCAGCCGCCATAATATCATCATCTCTAATTCCAATAAACAGCTCCTTTATAAACATATAAAGGGATTTGTCTTGATGCTTATTTTTAAAATTATTGAGTCTATTTTTTATATGCATTGACTTACCCTTTCTTATTGTTTAGAAAAATAATAATTGTTTTTATCTGATCTCTTTTTATCATACTTATAGTCCATATTATTGTACTTTTTTAACTCTGTCGGATCTTTTATTTTATTTTTAACAATATAGCTAACCATGTCACCTCGGCCCATTTTCGCCTGAGTTGATAAGTTTCGACCTTTTTCATCAAGTAAGTGAATATTAATAATGTTGTGATGTTTGACACTATTTAAAAATTCATTAGATGCCAAGTTAACAATAAAGTCTTCCTCTTTTAAAAGTTTTTCTAAATAATCTTTCCAAAATTCATACAAATTAATTTCAAACTTCATAACATAGTCCAAACGATACTCACTTATCATATCAAAGGGTCTTAAAGCGCCATACATGGCTGACATTATATATAAATGATCTTGCATATATTCAAAGTCAGTGGCAGATAAATTATCTAAATTCATATTCTTAAAAGCTAATCCTTCATATAAGTTAATCGCGGCAATTGGATCTTTTGGATTTTGGTAGTACTCAAAAACTTTTTCTGTCAGTTTATCTGAGACTTTAAAATCTTTTTTTATTTTTTCTTTATCAAATTTTTCTAAAATGCTTCTTAACTTTAAAGCCTTCTCATTAAAGAGAAGCTCGCTTTGTTGATCGGTATAGTTTTTTCTTTTCATTGTTTTTGTAGGCGAAATAATTATTCTCATATCAATTTTTGATACTTCTCTTCATCAAAACCGACTAAAACTTTTTCTTGACTAACTAAAAGTGGTCTTTTTACCAACATTCCATCGGTGGCTAGTAGTTGAATTTTTTCTAAATCAGTCATATATTTAAGTTTCTCTTTAAGTTTAAGTTCGCGATATATTTTTCCTGATGTATTAAAAAACTTCTTAATTGGCAAGCCACTAAGTTTTATCCAAGCTTTTAATTCTTCAACACTTGGATTTGCATCGGATATTTCACGGTAAGTATAATTAATATTATTTGCTTCTAAAGACTTTTTTGCCTTAGCACAAGTACTACAACTTTTATAACATATAAATAAATATTCCATATTATCAATCCCCTTTTATTAATTATAACAAATCTCTTGACTTTGAGATAAATAATAATCTTAAGTAAATACATCAACTTTCACTATTTTTTAATAAATTATTCAAGTATCTAGTTAAAATCTAAATTATATGACGTTTATATAATAAAAACTCCACCTTTGGCAGAGTTATAATATTAAATTATCTTTTTCTTTTGCCACCGCGTCCGCCGCCTGCACGACGTGAACGATTATTTCTTTTACCGGTGTTTTTCTTATTGCTGCTGCGACGTTTTCCGCCACCACCTGATCTTGGTGGAGTAACAGTTTCATCAATCATTGGATATTCGTGTTCTTCTATAACTGGGATTTGTAGTTCCATTAGTTTTTCAATGTCTTTTAATAGGCCACGTTCTCCATAATCACAAAAGGCAATTGCGCGTCCTTCTAAACCAGCACGGGCAGTTCTTCCAATTCTATGAATATATGTTTCAGCTTCTTCTGGGATATTGTAATTAATAACACAAGCTAAACTGTCAATATCTATTCCCCGGCTGGCAACATCTGTGGCAACCAAAACTTGGAATTGATAGTTTTTAAAGTCTCTTAAAACTTTAATTCGTTTGTTTTGTGACTTGTCACCATGAATCGCGCGCGCGGTAATATCGTTTTTCTCTAAGTATGTTACGATTTGTTCCGTATTATTTTTTGTTCTTGCAAAAACTAAAATTGTATCGTTTAATTCAGTTTTAATTAAATCGACCAATAAACGTTTTTTATTGTCTGGATCAACATAGTATAGTGACTGTTCAATTGCTTCAACTGGTGATGAAACCTTGGCGGCCGCAATTCTTACTGGATTGTCCATTAACTCTTTAGCTATGTCCAAAACACTTTTTGGAAGTGTTGCCGAAAATAGTAAGGTTTGACGTTCAGTTTTAATTGGTTTAACAATTACTTTAATATCATGAATAAAGCCCATATCTAAAAGACGGTCAGCTTCATCTAAAACTAGCATTTCAACATTACTTACATCGACTAAGCCTTGTTCCATTAAGTCCATTAACCTGCCTGGTGTTGAAATAATAATGTCGACTCCACTACGTAAAAATTTCTCTTGACGTTTTTGTGAGACTCCACCATAAATAACGCCTACTTTTAAGTTTAAAAATTTACCATAAGTTATATAACTTTCATAAATTTGTTGAGCTAATTCTCTAGTTGGAGAAATAATTAAGCCTCTAACTTTTCTTTGACCTTTTGGTTTTTTCTTTTGCGTTAATAACTGTAACATCGGTATCGCAAAGGCTGCGGTTTTACCTGTACCTGTTTGGGCTGATGCCAACAAGTCTTTTCTGTCTAAAATGATTGGGATGGCTTTTTGTTGTATTTCAGTTGGCTCTGTATAGCCATTTGCAATTAGCGCATCGATAATTCTTTGTGTTATGTTTAAATCTAAAAAATTCATATTTTACCTCTTCTTTTTCCATTGTTTTATTACAAAATAAAAGCGAGTAATGATAAATATCAATATCTCGCTTTTTTATCTTTATCTGTCGATAAGTTAATAATTTTTGCTACATATCATTATTCGGATGTATAATCCATTTACTACCTTAACAAGTATAGTCCTATTGGCAACAAAAAGCAAATAAACTTATTTTATTGGATTATTCATCTTTAAAGACTAAGCGGTGTATTACCCGGTTTTCTAGTTTTGGGATTTTCATATAGTCACCATACTGTGTTGTTAAAATTTTATGATAGTCTTTTGGCACTACAAATTCTTTGCCTTTGTAAGGTTTCTTTATAAACTCAGATAAGTTTTCTTTTAAGATTATACAGTTTGCGTAAGCCTTGTAACCTTTAAAACTCATATAAGATAGTGAGCCCACTGCACTTGTGTTTTGATTATTATACTTTGTAATAAGTTTATATCTTTTATCAAAGAGATAAGGTATAAAGAAATAATTTTTATAATATCTTTCATTGATTTTTCTAACTGTTTTTTTAAATATTTTTTTAAGACCCGTTGCTTGTTTTTCATTTGTTCTTAGAAAGAAGTTAATTATTCTATTTATTCTTTTAAGTTTTCTAAATTGTTTTTTTCTTAAATTAATGTCATCTGGAACATTATCTAAAGGAAAAATATCGACCCATGGTCCACTAAAGCCTGTTTGCGTTGTTGAGACATCTTCATATACTTCAACAGTATCGGTTCTAACTTTAACAACTTCTGATAAATAAAAGGGTTGAAGTCGATTGCTTTGATAATAAAAAGGTTTACCATCAAAAATGCCAGAAGCTAAAAGATCATCAAACTTATTAAAATCAGCTCTTAACATGGCGATATCAATATCATCATCCCATGGAATAAAGCCTTGATGTCTAATCGCACCGATTAATGTTCCTGAGTACAAAAAATAATTTATATCTCTTTCTTTACTAAATTTATCAGTTCGTTCTAGTATTTTAAATGATTCTTTTTGTAATTGAATTAAATCGCTCATTCTAAAACCTCCATTGCTTATTGGACAAAAAAAGCACCCTTATAAGCTTTTATAGGTGCCTTATTTAATTATTGTCTAAATATACCCTACCTTTACACTTATACAATCTATAATATTATAACTTTTATCGGATATACTTGAGCCGGTATTGATTTAGTTGCTCGTTTATAAAAGACTAAGAGTTCTTCGTTTACTAACAGTTCTTTAATCAATGGCCGATATTCTAAACTTTCAACCAAACGTAAAAATCCATCACTTATTTGAATTTGGTTATCAGCACTGACTAAGTCTTCATCAAAGTATGAAAATTTATGTTCTATATAATCATCATTTGTATCGACAATTAAAAGCTCAGGCACATACTTTGGTGGCAAGCTCATCATCATTGGTGTGTTTTCACGGTAGTAAATATTAACGTTATGGCCAACTTCGATTTCAGTAATCTCAATTGCCTCAAATTTTTCATTATCGTATACCCGGGTTAATTCATTTATAATCAAAATTTCTTCTTGATTGTTTTCTAAACGAACCCCAACACTAACATCTTCATGATCAAAATATACCTTACTAACAACTCCAGTTTTCCTTAGTATATCACGCATAGTATCCCCACTTTCATTATTATTCTAAATCTATTTTAACACTTTTATTCCTATAAATTATTAATAACTATCTTTAAGGCTTTTACTATTTCAGCCAACTCCATTGTATATACAATTTTATCTCTTATATCTAACTGTTTTGGTATTAGTGGAATATGAATAAAGCCAGCTTTTAAATCAAGTTTCTTTTCATTGATCAAATACATTAAATGATAAAAACTTGTATTACACACAAAAACTCCAGCACTATAGGATATTTTGCTAGGGATATCTTTAGCTTTAAGTGCTTTCAATAATTTATTTAGGGGTAAATTAGAAAAATAGGCCGTTTGACCGTCTGCTTCTATTGGTTTGTCAGTTGGCTGATAGCCTGCATTGTCAATGATTCTGGCAGTCATTAAGTTTATCGCTACCTTTTCAAGGGCAATATGATCTCGTCCTTCAGCTTGGCCAACTGCGATGAAGTAGTCTGGCTTAACTTCTTTAAGCAGCTTATCAATAACTTCTTTAACTTCAATAAACTTAGTCGGCAATACTGCCTTGATAATTTCAATGTTTCCAATTTTATCCGGTAATAGTTGTACAGCCTGAAAAGAAGGGTTAATTTTATCAATGCCAAAAGCATCAAATCCAGTAATTAATAGTTTCATCTTTATTTTCCTAACTATTTTGACAATCCTGACAATAACCAAATATTTCAAGTTTATGTCCGACAATATTAAAGTTATAAGTCTCTTTTAAACTTTCTTCGTAAACAGACAGTGGACAGTAACCAACTTCAATTCGTTTATCACATTTAAGACAAAGTAAGTAATGGGCATGGTCAGCCTTATTTAAGGCATACTTAGAAAGGTTTTCTTCGAGCGCTGACATTTTAATTAAAAACTTCTTTTCAACAAATAAGGTTAAGGTTCGATAAATAGTTGAAAGGCTAATTGTTTCATCAATGTCTTTGGCCAATAGAAAAATTTCTTCGGCCGTTTTTGCCTCTTTTGAATTATCTAAAATATCTAAAACAATACTTCGCTGTCTCGTATTTTTAATGCTATATTCCTTAAAAAATGTTTCGTGAATCTTTATATTTTTCATGGTTCACCTCTTAGTCTTTGAAAAATCTTGCGATAGTTAAAACTAATACAAATATTATCCCATTAATGATGACAATAGTTGCCCCAGTTGGCAAATTAAATATATATGAAATAAAGATGCCTAATATTACCGAAAGAACTGAAACAATTGTAGACATTAAAATTGTTTCTTTAAAACTCTTAGTAACTAGTAAGGCGGTTACAGTTGGAAAAATAATCATGCTTGAAATTAACATTGTCCCAACAACTCTAATTCCAAGGACAACTGTGATTGAAGTTAATACTGAAATTAAATACTTCATCTTATTAGTATCTAAGCCAATTACTTTAGCAAACTCTTGGTCATAGGTCATCGCAAATAAGCTGTTGTAATAAAAGACAATTAAAACTATCACAATAACGGAGAGAATTATCGATAAAATCACGTCAAGTTGGCTAATAACTAAAATACTACCAAATAAGTAGGAAAATAGATCAATATTAAACCCTTGGGACAAACTAGAAATCAAAACCCCTAAGGCTACTGCAAAGGCTGAAATTAGTCCAATTGCGGCATCACCATTGATACCGGCCTTATCATTTAATTTTATAATTAAAAATGAAGCTAAAATTACTAAAGGGATGGAAACAATTAAGGGTGATTGATTAAAAAATAAGGCAATCGCTATTGTCGCAAAGCTAACATGGGCTAGTCCATCGCCAATCATTGACTGTCTTTGTAAAACTAAAAAGATGCCCAAAAATGCTGAAGACAAGGCAATTAGTGAACCTACTAAAATAGCTCTAATAATAAAGTCATATTGTAATGATTCAATTAATAAATTAAATCCTTCTACCATTTTAATCTGTCCCCCTTATCAATGGATATGTCCATGATACTTTCTATATGCATCAGAATCTCTAAAGTCACAAGTATTTCCAAAAAACATAATTTGACGATCTAAGTATAATATTTTATTTACATAGCTTTCAATTGCGGATAAATCATGTGATATAAGGATGATACTAACTCCATCCTTATTTATCTCAGTTAAAACATTATAAAAATCTTCTCTGATTTCAGGGTCTAAGGCACTTGTAGGTTCATCTAAGATTAATAGCTTAGGGTTTGAAACAAGTGATCTTGCAAGTAAGACTCGTTGTTGTTGTCCACCAGACAATTCACCAATCTTGCGGTTTTTTAAGTCTGAGATCTTTAATCTATCTAAGATTTCAACAACCTTTTTATCATCAGCTTTTGTATAAAACTTAAAGTGGCCTTTATTAGCTAAAAGCCCTGTTCTTACTATTTCCTTTACAGTGGCTGGAAAGTTTTGATGATTTTCAAAGGTCTTTTGTGGAACATAACCCAAAGCGTTATCTTCGATAATATCTTGATGATAAATAACTTCGCCAATTTGTGGACTTAAAAGTCTTAGTAAAACTTTAATTAAGGTAGTCTTACCTGAGCCATTAGGACCAATAATCCCTAAATAGTCACCACTTTCAATTTCAAAGTTTAAGTTTTTCAAGATTGGTAATTTGCCATATTTAAAACTTAAGTCAATAACACTAAGTAGTTTATTTTCCATAACCTAAACCTTCCTTTAACTTTTCTTGATTTTCATACATAATTTCTAAGTATGAAACCCCTGCTTCTATTTCTTCTTTAGAAATATTGTGAGCTCCATGTAACATTAGCATTTTAGCTCCTGTTTGATCTGAGATTGTTTTCGCGACTTTTGGGTCAACTAATTCTTCATAGTAAATAACTTTAAATTCAGCTGTTTCTAAAGTCTTAATTAATTCAACAATTCGATTTGGGGTTGGTTCCGCATTTGGAGAAAAACCAATATATGGTGATATATGTTTTAAACCATATCTTTCAGTAAAATATCCAAAGGCAAAGTGGCCACCATAAAGAATTGTGTCACTTTTAGTTTTTGAAAAAGTTTCGGTAAAACTTGCATCTAGTGCTTTTAACTTTTCAATATAAGCTTCACTATTATTAGTATAAAAAGTTTCATTATTTTTATCTACTTCGATTAATCCTTTTGTAATATTTTCTACCATTGTTTGGGCATAAACCGGATCAAGCCAGATATGAGGATCTTTGCCATCAAAGTCATCTTCGTGGTCATGATCTTCGTCACCATGGTCATGAAGTCCATCAATGTCAATTAACTGGATTCCTTCACTTAAGTCAATAACTTTTAAATCTTCACTACTTATTTCACTTACCATTTTTATTGCCCAAGGCTCCATTGCCTTGCTTGTATAGATAAAAACATCGGCATTTCTGATCGATACAATATCTCTTGGAGTTGGTTCATAAGAATGAGCCTCAACACCCGGTGGCAAAAGTAAAGAAACCTCTCCTTTATCCCCGACTATCTCTTTAGTAAAATCATATTGTGGAAATAGAGTTGTAATTATTTGAATTTTATCTTTATCTGGTGTCGGTTTATTACTATTGTTACACCCAAAAAGACTGAGTAAAGTTAGCGTTAGAATAATTATTTTTAAAATACTTTTATGTTTGTGCATTTAAACCTCCAATGCAAATGAGAATCATTCGCAACTGGATATAGTATACCTTATATAAATAATAAGTTCAATAAAAAACATTTATTGTATAAAAAAAAGGAAACTTGCGTTTCCCTTTTTGTTTGATCTAGCCAAGTTTTTCAACAAGCGCCATTAGAAATGCTGGTAAATCAGCTGGCGTTCTTGAGGTAATTATATTACCATCAACGACAACACCTTTATCAACCCACTTAGCTCCGGCATTAATTAAGTCATCTTTAATTGATGGATATGATGTTAAAGTCTTACCTTTAATATCAGCGGCTGATGCCAACATCCATCCTCCATGACAAATTGCTGCGATTGGTTTATTTGCATAATCCATCTCAGACACTAATTTGCGAGTACTCTCACTTCTACGCATATAGTCTGGTGAAAAGCCGCCAGGAATAACTAGTGCATCATAGTCTTCAGATTTAACATCTCTTGAAGCATGCGTACTTTTTTCTTGTAATCCTGACTTTGAAGTATAAACTGTATCTTTATCCGTTCCAACTAAGTCAACCTCATAACCTGCTTCTAAAAGTCGGTAGTATGGATAAATAAGCTCTTTCTCATCAAATGCGTTTTCAATTAAAACTGCAACTTTCTTCATTAAATCACCTTTCTTTGTTTTAGCTAAAAATAATTACAATTAATATATGTAATTTAAATTATATTTAGCTTTTGCACAATATTTTTTGTGCTTTCTATCTCTATTATAACCTTCTAACTCCAATCATTCCATTAAAGCGATTATAGGACCTTTTAAAACGCTGTTTATAATAACCTGTTTTTTAAACTTTTTATAAAAACAACACGAATAAAGCAAATATATTATCAAGTGAATATTTAGTTACTGATCTTATAGATGTAATGATAAATAATCTTAAAGTCGTTATTTAAAGTTTAAAGCCCTAAAACAATTTTAGATATCTCCATTAATAAAAATAGATGGACCTAAGGTTTACCCATGGTCCATCTAAATGTTTAATTTTTTAAATTTTTACTTTATAATTTTATTTGTTCATGCCGGAAAATACGGCTGAAGTTATAATAACTAAGATGACTGCCCCAATAATTGAAGGAACTATTGCCATTCCTGCTAATTCTGGTCCCCATCCACCTAGTAAACTTTCACCAAGCCATGAACCAACGATACCTGCGATGATATTTCCAATCCATCCCATTGGTAAAGATCGGCTAGTTAAAGCTCCTGCTACGGCACCAATAATTGCACCTATTAATAACGTCCAAATTAAATCCATAATTTCTCTATATTAAACTAATGTTTAATACAAATTCTCTCCTCTCTTTTTTTTATAAATACTTTTAGTCTTTATTTCTTCTAAACATTCTTTTTACTGCATACAAACCAGCTAATACTCCAAGACCACCAAGGATTTTGTTTGTGTATTCGCTGTCTGCTTTATCTTTTTGAAGTTTACCTTTTAACTGTAAACTATTGTCATCAGTAAGTTTTCCGGCATATTCTTTAACGCCGCCAACTACTGTATCTTTGACATCTTCCATTTCGTGGACGACATCGCCAACAACTTCTCTAGCTTTTCCCATTCCTTTTTGAAACTTGCCTTTTAATTCCATTTCTTCATCATCCATAATTTTGCCAGTTGTTTCTTTTACTTCACCGACAACCATATCTTTTACTTCTTCAAATTTATTATCATTCATACTATTTCTCCTTTTCTATGTATTTCTTATAGCTACATTGTACCCCTTGTAAGCGCATACAACAACTTTAACAATCTTTTTTAATTTTATTTTAAAAATCATTATCTTTACTTATTATTATTTAAAAGTTATAAGTCATTGTGCTTGGTTTATTTATTGTTTAAATGTATTAAAAAAACCCTCACTTAGCAGACAAATTTAATAATGTTTGTCGTCCATTTGGTGGGGCTATTAATAAACTAGATTAGGGTTATCTTTAACATAAATAAGTGCTCTTTCTTGAAGGTTAAATAATGTCGGAAAACTTATTTCTTTGACATAATTAAAGCCTAGCTTTTCAATGACCCGTTTTGATTGATTATTATTTTTAAAATGGGCACAAAGTAGATAATCAAACTTAAAAGATTCAAATAAATGTTCTACAACTTTAGCTACTGCTTCGGCCACTAAACCCTGGCCCCAGTAATCTTTGTTTAAGACAAATCCAAGTTCACGTCCACTTAATTTTTTATACTGATAACCTAAATAATTATTGTAGATCTTTTCAACTCCAATGGAACCTATCACTTTTTGACTAGATTTTAGTTCGATCGCATAAACATTTTTATTAACCATAAAATTAAATAGCACTGCCCGTGAATCTTTTAACTTTTTATGGTGTTTCCAACCAGCCATCTCACCAACACCAATAACACTGGCATAAGCATATAGGTCATGTAGGTCGGAATTTTTCCAAGGCCGTAAAATCATTCTTTCTGTCTCTAGATTTTTTTCACTTACCTCAAAGACATATCGCATTTTTCTTTTCATATTTATTCGCCAGCCTAACTGTTATTAATATTTAGTTTATTTTCTCTTGTTTGAAAAATTATTCCCAAGATTATACTAGTAAATATAACGGCCATCATTATATAAAATCCTTTGTGCAAATGAAGTTGGGCGATTTCTTGGGCATTCATTGTTGTATCTATTTTTGCAATGCTTATTTCTCTGAAATAATTACCTAAGAAATTTCCGATAAAAATTCCTAGAGTAATCCCTATAGTCATAAACACCGATACAACTTTCTTATTTAACAACACTAAAAGTAGTGGAATAGAAATCATTATCAAAGAAAACCTTACGTTAAATATAAGCCACGCAAATAAATATTGATCTTTAAACATCTTAATACCCAGATAATAAATCATCGCAAAGACTATCATTTCATAGAATATGTGTTTTAATTTTTCTTCCATCTTAATCCCCTACTTGATATCCAACATCATTAACTAACTTTTCGAAAATTTTTGCAGCCTGCATAGGATGACCACTACAACCACCTGTGAGGGGCTTCATTTTATTACAAGCAACAGTATCAAAGTTATTATTAAAGCGAAGATACCACTCCCTACACACTGTCTTAAGCTTATCATTAGCCATTGGTGAAGTCTTAGGTGTATACATATGCGCAAGCCCTGCATAGCCACCAACTAAAAGCCCACAAGCATCGCCCATAAAAAAGCCACCACCAAAGGCTGCCATTTGAACCTTGGCATCTTCACTAATGTTTAAATTATATTTATCATTAATTGCCCTTAACATTGCCTCACTACAATTAAACATGCCCCGGTTTTTTTGGTTGACTGCCTTATCATCTGGCATGTAGTAATAGACTCTTTTTGCTAAATCCATAAAACCACCTCATTAACTTCATTTTATCACAATGTATAAATTTAAAAAAAGTTATTTTAAAGCTTTTAGATATGCTATGATTATAAGTAGATTAGTCACCTAATTTAATGCTCATAATATGGTTGAGCAGTTTCTACTAGTTTGCCTTAAACAAACTAACAATCAAGGTATATATTTTTTCTTCTTGGTTAATAGTGATTAATTTCTGTCAAATAAAAGGAGGAAATATGACAAAAGTAAGTAAAGATTTTATTTATCAAATTCCTAAGGCTGAATTACATATGCACTTAGAAGGTTCTTTAGAACCAGAACTTAAGCTACAGTTAGCAAACAAACATAATATTGATTTAGGGATGACAACTGTAGAAGAAATTACAGAAACTTATAAATTCAATGACCTGCCTTCATTTTTAGCAGTCTACTATCAAGGGATGAATGTCCTTTTAGAGCGTCAAGACTTTTATGATTTAGCGATGGCCTACTTCCACAAAGTAAAAACTCAAAATGTTAAATATTGTGAACTGTTTTTTGACCCCCAAGCCCATACAACTAGAGGTGTAGCTTTTGAAGAAATCTTTGAAGGTTACTATCAAGCATGTCAAGATGCAAAAGACTTAGGTATTAGCGCAAAACTAATTATGTGTTTTCTAAGAGATATGAGCCAAGAGTCAGCGATCGAACATTATCATATGGCAAAACCTTATAAAGATAAAATTTTAGGAATTGGCTTGGATTCTGATGAGCGAGATAATCCCCCATTAAAGTTTAGAGAAGTCTTTAAAATGGCAAAAGACGATGGCTTTAACATCACTATGCACTGTGACATTGATCAAGTTGATTCAATCAAACATATTAAAGACGCCCTTTATACAATTGGTGTCTCAAGAATTGAGCATGGTACAAATATTGTCGAAGACCAAGAACTCGTTGAATATGCAAAAAAGCATAAAATTGGCTTTACTTGTTGTCCAGTTTCAAATAGCTTTGTAACTGATGATATGAAGGGTAAAGAAATTAAATATCTTTTACGACATGGAGTTAAGGTAACGGTTAATTCAGATGACCCAGCTTATTTTCTAAGTTACATTGCCGATGATATGTATGCTTTGGCAAAACATGAAAATCTTACAAAAGAAGACATTATTCAATTAGCTAAAAACTCATTTGAAATTGCCTGGATGAGTGATCAAGAAAAACAAGGTTACTTAGAGCAAATTGATGACTTTGTTAGAAATTACCAAGAATAATTAATTGTAAAACTAGATAAAAGGGTGCAGACCAACTGCACCCTTTTTTACATATATACACTAATTTAATTTAGCCTTAAGTCCTAATTCATTAATTACGTCTTCTTTTAGTTCTACTTTTTTTTCTTCAAGTAAGCGAGCAACTAAGTAGATTGCATCAAGTTCACTTAAACCAGTAGCTACTAAAAGATCTATAATTTCATTAAACGCTGAAATCTTCATCTTTACTCCCCTTTAAATAGTTTTTAAGTCTATTTGCTGATTCATAATCTTATATTAACATGAATTAATGACTACATGTACCAATAGCATCATATTTGTTAAATATGGTACTAAATGTTTATAAGTGATAAAAAACCTAAAATTTTTTAATAATATCTCTATTGAACTATTGAATTTTATAATAATTATTGGTAATCTTTACTTGAGAGGGTGTGGTTAAATGGAGTTTATCATTGACAGTGTTAATCTAGATGAAATTAGAGAAGTTTTTGACTACCTACAAATGCAGGGTGTCACTTCAAATCCTAGTATAATAGCAAAAGAATTAAGTCTTAATAACGACTTTTTGAGGCAACAAAACTTTTACTCTCACATGCAAACAATAGAAAGTCTTATCGGACCCAACGCTTCCTTACATATTCAAACAGTGGCCTTAAAAGCTGAAGATATTATTGAAGAAGCATATTTGATAAAAAAGCATATATCAAAGTATGCTTATGTTAAAATACCGGCCACAAAAGAAGGACTTAAGGCGATAAAACTATTAAAAGCGGCTGATAGAGATTTCAGAATTACCGCAACTGCAATATATACTACCTTTCAAGCATTTTATGCTATAACTTTAAATGTTGATTATATCGTGCCTTATGTTAATCGGATTGAAAGCTTAAATAATGACCCTTATAAACTTATTAGTGACAGTGTCGCACTTGTTAAACGAGATAACTATAAAACAAAAGTTTTGGCAGCTAGTTTTAAAAACACTGAGCAAATAATCAAAGCCATCAGTGCAGGCTCTGTTGCAATCACTGCCTCATATGATCTTTTGTTACAAGTTTTTAAAAACCCACATATTGATGTCGCAATAGAAACATTTAAAAATGATTGGCAAACAGTTTTTGGGGTTGGTTCAGGTATTAGATTTAAAGATTGATTAATTCAAAGTTATTATCAAAAGGAGACAGTAATAAAAAGTGTCTCCTTTTTCATTATATTGAAATGACTTTATACGTATACTAATCGACCTTCAATTTCTCTTTTTTCATTTGGGTGATCTCTTAGCCACTCTTCGATGACTTGATAACCTGAAGTAGAGACTATCTTTCCACTTTTTATTGCGTTTAAATCCTCATTAGAAATGTTAAGATTTGCTAGTGAGTTTGCGATATGGTAATTTTGGAGGGTTATCGTATAAGTTTGGTCTAAGTCGACCGGTTTATTATCAATTGAAAGAGATAAAAGTTGGGCTTCTGTTTCTGAATAAACAGCTTTTACTCCATGATTTACTTGGAAGCACTCTCCTTCTCCATTACGGTTTTCACTCCGCATTATATGATTAAAAATAGCTTTTAATTGTTTGCCGGTGATTGTAAATCTAGTTAAGCTATCATCATATGGATAACAAGCCTTTAAATCCCCTAGGGTTACAACCGGACCTAAGGCTGTACCTCTAATACCACCGGACCCTAGTAAAAGAACATCAGTATTAGCGTGGTCAATCATGGCATCGGCGATTAAATTACCTAAAGTTGTTTCTACTTCACGTTTGGGGTGAGTCAATTTTCTAGAAAAACGCGTGATAATTCCATTATACTTATGATTTACTTTGTCGCGATATTGGTTAATAAAGGTTTCTAATTCTAAATCGGCTTGAGCTGTTTTTGTTGTTATCGGCACTAGTTGCCACTTCCATTCAACAATTGAATTAGTATCATCATCAACTACAATGTCAAAACGACCAATTTGATCAGTTCCAACCCCAGCTTGGGCAATCAAAATGTCATTAACCACCGCTGGCTGTTCTAAGACTGTATGGGAATGACCACCTAAAATCATATCGACGCCCCATTCAGGCTTTAAAAGTTTAGCTAACTCAAGATCAGATTCAAAGCCTATATGAGTTAAAGCAATTGTTAGATCAATATCATCATCTTTATAAGCATTACAAATTTTCCCAACTTCGGCAGCTGCAGCTTCAATTGAAACAAAGGTTCCAATTAGCTGATCAAGGGCTAAGGAATCCATTACCTTTTCAGTAATAATGCCAATAAAAAGAATATCAAAGCCATCCATATTGATAATCAAATATGGTGTCATTAATCTTTTTCCATATTGTTTAATATAAAGATTAGCATTAACAATTGGAAAGTTTGCGACCTTTTCTAAAAACAAAAGATGAGGCAGCCCATAGTCTAATTCATGATTACCTAAGGTCACAACATCTGGTGATAAGTAATTCATGATTTCTATAGTTGAAACACCCTTATACTCAGAATCAATTAAAGACCCTTGAACCATATCTCCCGCAATCGCAAAAATTACATTTTCTTCTTCTGCTCTTACTTGATTAAGATAGCCTGACAAAAGCGCTAAGCCACCAATCAAATGACCACTACCCTCCTTTACTTCGGCTAAAAAATCTCCATGCATGTCATTTGAATGGAGAATAGTAAATTTACGTCTTACATTTTCCATGATTTCCTCCTTTTTATTAAATTGTTATTCAATTTTGTATATATATCTAATTAAAATATACCATTTTATCAAATAAAATGACCTAGTCCAAACGGCTAGTATTTCAATATTACTTAAGTCTTTATTATAACAACTGTTATACAGTCACTTTTCTTTTAATAATCCCTGTGTGAGTTATAATAAATATAGCGAGGAGTGATACTATTTTAAATCAAGATATTATTAAGATTGTCAATTCAGGCGGACAAACTTGGATGAGCAAAAAACCAGATAAAGACTTGTCTGAATTTAAACCACTTTTAAATGAAACTGATAATGACTTAACACCAAAGAATTTAATTGCGATGGCTTGGAGCTTATGCCTTAATGCAACTGTTCAATCGATTCTAGAAGCAAACAAAAAAGATCACAAAAGCCGTGTTACAGTTGAAGCCGAGTCAAAACGTAACAAGGAACATGGACTTCACTATATTTTGAAGGCCTATGTTGCGATTGATGGTTATAGTGAAGATGACACAATTAAACTTGCGAAGATGGCGCATCGACTATGCCCTATCTCAAAATTAATTGAAGCAAACGAATTTGTTTCTGTAAATTATGAAGCCTACTAATCAAAAAAGCGTTAGAAAATTTCTGACGCTTTTTTATCGAAAAACCTATACCATTCAAATATCCTTGGTATAGGTTTTATTAATAAATTTGAAATATTACTTTTAATAACCGTCACTCAAAAAAATTAATTAAACTAATTTTTTTGGTTTATTATAATTTAAAACTACATCAATTGCTAAAATAATTGATACTGAAAATATCATGGTTCCAATAATATAACCTAAAGTTAAATTTCCAAAAATAGTAATGCTTGCTAGACTGTTAAGGATTGGAAATTCAAAGAATATTGATCTTAGAATTGATCCAATAAAGCCACCAACAGCTCCGCCCACAAACCCTTTAATTAAATCCTTTTTACCACTTTTAATCGCTGCCAAAGTAACTCCAACCGCCATTCCTATCGCCGAGTCAGTTAGGGCAAAATAGATGAATGCATAAATACCATATCTTGTTGGTCCAGTGATTGGTGTATAATTAATTATTAAAAAATCTAAGAAGTTAATAATAAATATTATGACAAAGGCTGATAGTACGGAAATTAAGAGTAAACTCAATATATCTTTTACTGTTTTCGCTTTTTTATTAATGACAAACATATTTCTATATCCAAAGATAAGGCTAAGTATAACAACTATCGGCATTCCATAGACCATTCTAAACAGTGGTGATATAAAACCCAAAAGAATAAGTGAATGGGTGAAAGAAAAAACCCAATCCTCAAAAGTTCTGATAGTGTCAATGAAAAACTGACTTGGCAACCTAAGTATATAGATTAAGACAACACTTAAGAAGGCCAATCCAATTACACTTAACAAATAATTATGATTAAGTTCATGTCCAATATTGATACTCGCTGTTACGTTGTTTTTGCTAGTTGTACTATCACCTGCCATCGCTTTAAGCTCACTTAAAGCTTGGTCATAGTTAGTGCTTGATTTTTTATTCTTTGAGTTTATTGTTATTTCAGTTTTTCCAATAGGCAAAAAAATCTTGTTTTCATTTAGCCACTTTAGGGCCTTTTCTGATGCAACATTTTCAAGATCATATAATTGATATTGAATCATTTTTCCTATAGTTATAATAAGTTCGCTAAGTGATTGATTTTTATCCCAAATTCCAGTTAGTGATATCACACCATTTTCAATATTTGGGTGAAAAATTGGTGTTAACATCTTTAACTTAGGTTCTGTATTTGGATAGTCTTTTGGTATTGTCACTTCAAGTTGGTGATAAACCATTTTATCAACTATATCTTCACTTGTAAGATATATACCATCAAGATTATATTGAACTCTAAATATATCTTCTTGTGCGGTTTCAGCTTTTGTTACATTTACAAATTCATTTCCCCTAAAATCATTTTCGATTTGAATTAAGGCCTTTGTTGCCTTATTATCTTCTATATTCACTATATCTAATCCCCTTTACAATATTACAATAATACCATAGCGATTACTTTGATACTAGACCTTTTAAATTGACTTAGAATATATAGGTGTCAATTAAAAATTAAAAATCCCCTTAATTCTCTAAATAGAGCTTTAAGGGGAAGTATTAAGTCAATAAAAATTTTAATTAAACAAAAACTAATCTGCCATCGATTACTTCTCTTATATTAGGGTGAACTCTTAACCATTCTTCCAATACTTGGTAAGCTGAAGTTGTTACAACTTTTCCATTATCAATACTCTTAAGATCATCTAAAGCTATTCCTAGATTGCCTTTTGAATTGACTACATGATAACCTTGTAAAGTTATTGCATAGTGCTGACTGTCATCGACAGGCAAATTATTAACTGACAATGATAATAGTTTTGTTTCACTATCAGAGTAAATGGCTTCGACTTTATCATTTACTTGGAAAAATTCGCCTTCACCATCGCGGTTATCTGGATGCATTATATGCGTGAATATATCTTTTAATTGTTTTCCGGTTATTGTAAATCTTGATAAACTATCATCATATGGGAAACAAGCTTTTAAGGTCCCTAAAGTTACAACTGGGCCTAATTCTTTAGACCTGATGGCACCTGATCCAATTAAGATGACATCTGTTTCAATACTTCCAGCTAAAGCATCAGTAACCATATTCCCGAGAGTTGTTTCTTGTTCACGGGATGGGTGGGTTAACTTAACGCTAAAACGAGTAATAATTTGATTGTACTTTTCATCGACCTTGCTTTGGAAACCATCCAAAAACTCTTCTAAAGCAGTGTCAATAGTTGCCGTATTACTATTTATTGGAACCAATTCCCAGGTCCAGTCAGTAATAGCATTTGTTTTTTCATCAACTATCATATCAAATCTTCCGATTTGATTGGTACCGTCACCAGCTTGAGCTACTAAAATATCATTTACTCTAGCCGGTTGTTCTAAAACTGTATGAGTATGTCCGCCAATAATAAGATCAACACCCCATTCGGGCTTTAGAAGACTCGCAAGCTCTAAATCAGATTCAAACCCAATATGGGTTAGGGCAACTGTTAAATCTATGTCATGATTTCGATAAGCATTACAAATCTTGCCTATCTCTTCAGCTGCATCTTCAATTGAAACAAAGGTCTCTATTAATTGGTCAAGAGCGATTGAATCCATTGTTGTTTCCGTAATAATACCAATAAACATAACTTCAAAACCACCAACATTTAAAATTACATATGGTGTCATTAACCGCTTTCCATATTTCTTCATATATAAATTTGCATTAACAATCGGAAAGTTAGCGACTTTTTCTAAAAATAATAGATGTGGAAGCCCATAGTCTAGTTCATGATTTCCAAGTGTCACAACATCTGGAGATAAAAAATTCATTAATTCAATTGTCGATGCCCCTTTATATTCAGCGTCAATTAAAGACCCTTGAACCATATCACCCGCAATCGCATAGATAACATTTTCTTCTTCTTCTCTTACTTTACTAATATATCCTGAAAGAAGCCCTAGGCCTCCTATTAGCTCACCACTACCTTCTTTTACTTCAGCCAAAAAATCACCATGCATGTCATTAGAATGTAGTATTGTAAACTTTTGTGTTTTTGGTTTCATAATTATTTCCTCCCTCATTATGATCTATACACATATATAAATTACACAATTAAATAAAATACAATTATGTAGACAAAAAGATATGTCGTATTCCTGACATAAATAATACTTAAAAGTAACCCAATTACTTTACCTAAGTTAAATTAATTAAAGCATTATAACTTTAAACAAATATTAAAGTATGTGAAAATCGTTTGTAAATTAATTATATAAAGAGTATCACAAATAATTATAAATAACATTGATAATACATTCTACGCCATTTGTTTTGATTTATCTTGGGTATAATTGTATATTACCTAAGGGAGTGAAGCCACTATGAAAAAAATAATAAGCTTAATGATTACAAGTATAATCTTGACTGGGTGTTTTAGCGGACAGCCTGAAGTTTTTGAAGAGTTAAAACCACAGGCAGAAAAAGTGGCACTAAGTATTCAAGAAAAACAAGAAGGTCCGATGACAATCAATAATCCATTAAATATTATCGATAGCGACAATAATCTTGTCTACTCATTTACGATAAATTCAATCGTCAATACAAAGGCCAGAAATGACTATTCTGATACAGATCCAGCCCAAGTTGTTATTATAAACTATACATATAAAAACATTGACTACAAAGACACTTATTCTAATAACATTTTATATATCACAACTCATAATTTCGAGGTTTTAGATAAAGATGGAAACAAAGCTGTTTCTTATCCAGCTAAAGAAACCCTTCTCTATGATGGTAGTCCAAAAAAGGGTTTTGAGTCTATTAATGAAGAAGCTTATGCCTTAGATGTTGAAAGTGATGAGATAATATTTATCTTTTCAGATGTGGGTGTTTATCAAGAGTTTGTATTACCTATCAAATAACGATGAAATAAAGTAGTTAACTAAAAAGAGTGTAAAACCTAACAGGTCTTACACTCTTTTATAGTTTCGTCATAATTATTTTGTAAATTAGATAATCTTGACAATGTCTGTATCAGTTAAAACTTCTATACTAATTCTTTCATTTTGCCATATTGGAGCACTCTATGTTTAAACTATCCAATTTTAGTGCCAGCATCAAGTTACTATCATATACCCTATTTTAATAAGGGTTTCCGTATAAATTCTCTACCACTTTTTTAGAGATTATTTCAAATATTTTATCTATAAACTTAATGTATTCAGATTTGAGATCATTAAAATCTGGATAGTCTGATTCTATCCAAGATAAATTTTCCTCAGTTGTAAATGAATATTTATCCTCAACAATTCTTAAAGTTAACCCTTCTTTTTCAATAGCTTCTTTGTAAAATCTATCTTGATATAATGTCCCGTGACCTTTCCTTCTGTTTGCAAACTTAGGAAGTAAACACATGTTACCTATTGAGCTAATAGGTAATCGATACTCTACATTCTGTTTATCATATTTTGTTAAATGATTTTTCATGAGTTCCTGGTGCTATTTCGATATTCTACATACCATTTGTCTAATGATTTACATAATTGTTCTCTTTCTATCTCTCTACTATAATAATCTGGTTCAGTAATTGCATCATTTAACTTACTATCTCCTGAACCTCTCCAGGAATTATCAAGGATGTCGACAAGATACCTTTTCATTAGATTCATAGACAGGTTTTTATCGTGATCTTTCCAATTTTTGTTTTTTCTCCGCAGGTCTATAGTATAAACCTTTAAGCTTTATTCTTCAAAATAATTCGCTTGCTTAGCTATAAATGCGTTAGCTATTATAGAACACATTTGAAGCTCTGTATGATAATGTGTTTTTTCGTCTTGTTCTTTTTCCTCTAATGTGAAAGAAAAATCATCAGAAAATAGATTACCAAAATAATCTTTAACGTGTTGATGGATGTCTACCAATTCTCCAGACTCTATTCTGTAGTCAATATGACGCCAAGTAGCTGTTAAATTGATTGCTTGGATAATTTTGTTCCTTGCGCATTTTTTCTAATGAATATTTCTGGCAAGTCATTCTGTTCTCCTTTATATACTATAGCCGGAATATTAGCGGAGGATAACTCCTCGCAAATCGTCTTGAATTGCTTTAACATAGGTTCTAATAAACTCTCAATTTTTTCTGAAAATTCTAAATATGCTGGAAATACTTCTACAATTTTCCTAACACAACCTACGTATTGCATTCCCTGAATATCTGTTATATCATTATGAAAATCTAGTACCCAGTTTTCAATGATATCTGAGATTCTTATTCTCATTTTCTCTTTATTACCTTGCATATTAGGTACTAATGAAATTGTTTTTTCTATAGTCTCTGTGTCTACATCATTGTATTTGTCAAAGATTAATGACGAATTATTAATATACTTAGTTATAGTCATACATCTTTGCAGTCCATCTATAAGTCTATATTTATGGTCATCTTTATCATAATAAAGCAATATCGTTCAAAAGGGGGAAACCCTTTTTTATTGAATCTATTATTTTTTTGTGCTTCAGCTTTCCACACCTGTCCTCTTTGATACTGAGCCACAAGAATTTCTTTATTTTTAATTTTAGATACCAGATCTTTTGCTATAAATTCTTTATTTTCCCACTTTTTTCATATAGTCACCCCTTTAATTCATTGGACCATATTATCAAATAAATGTAAAGATCGGATCTTGCATGAGCATGTAAAGTGAATCCTGGTAATTGAAAAGGAAAATATTGATTATTTAATATTTTAATTATCTAAACATTATCTTCCAGATAATTATAAAAACTTTCACTAATAGGCGTTTTCATTTTCATATCAATTCTTACTACTGGTTTACCATCATCCATAACCTCTTGTTTATGTTGATTTTCTATAGGAGTTATTTCCCCTAAATAATAGAAATTGCTTGTATAAGTTGCGTCATCTTTCTTAACAAATAAGTGTAAGGTTAATCCATTTTTTTGTGCATTTAGAATTTTAACTACATTTTTGGATTCTGTAGTACGATTACTTTTGGTATACCATCTAAAAGTGTTCGTATTTATAAAGGCGTCTTTGTAATCAACACTACTCTCTACATCATGTTTATTATATGTTACATAAATTGGGCACTGATTATCTTGAATCGCATAACCAAATAAAGTTGCCGATCTATCAGCTGGCCATTCAAGAAGTCTACTTGTATCTTTTTTTGTATAAATTTCTCTTATCTTAAATCGTTTGTCTTTTTCATATTTGTCACTATTTTTTGTTTTAACTGTTTTAATGATATCTTGGATAAATTTTAATACAATGTCATCCTCTAAAGCTGCTAACATCTCTGTTGAAAGTGATATAGATTCTTTATCTACTTTCACAATTTTAAAGTTTTGGTATGTATTTTTAGTCCCTTTATGATAAAAGCTTAAATCAAACATGGATAGAACTGATTTAATCGTATTTTTTGAAAAATACATGTTGTCTTCGATGTATAATTTTTCTAGCTCTTCAAATGTAATGTGATCGTTAGTGATAAGGTATTCTAACAATAAAACTTCATGGGCTCTTTTTGAATTAATTAATTCTCTGGTCAAAAGTCTAAGTAGTTTTATCGATTCTTTGTTTTCTATTAAAGGATATTGTTCACTGAACTCTTTATCGTAAGTAGAAACGAAATTATAATAATTCCCTTTGTTTTCCGCAATGACACCTGGATCTACTGACTCAGCATGATAAAAGTCATATAGCATCGGGATTCTACCTAAGCGATTTTTTAATTGAAAATACTCTTGTCTAAGGTTTTTTAGACTATCAAGTTTGGTATCACCAATAGATTGGAATATCCTTTCCTTGGCAATTCTCTCGAAATTGACACTCGAAACACCAGAAATATAATTTACATCTATAACTCTTCTTCTTACTTCATCTTTATTTAAACTTACATCGCCTGATAGCGCGATAGGGATTAAATAATTATTTTTATAATTTCCTATAAAATCTATAATAGTAACAAAGTCTTTGTCTGCGTGTTTTCGCAGACCACGGCCTAATTGTTGAGTAAAAATAATACTAGATTGAGTTTCACGCATCATTACAACTTGATTTATAGCTGGTATATCTATGCCCTCGTTAAAGATGTCAACTGTAATAATATACTCCAATTCTTCATTTTCAAGCTTTTCAATAGCCTGTTCACGCTCATCAATGCTATGAATTCCTGCCAGCCAAGTAGTTTTATATCCCCTATCATTAAGTGTTTCAGATAACTCTTTTGCCTCTTCAACACGGCTAGTGAAGATTAACCCTTTAACTACGTCACCATTATGACCATAATAGTTAATCTTTTTTAAAAGGTGATCAATTCTTTCGTTAGAAATTAGTTTTGAAAGATTAGTAGTCTCGTCAATAAGCTCTCCATCATGTTCATAGTCAACGACACCATAGTAGTGAAAGTTACTTAACATTTCAGCTTCTATTGCTTCCTGCAAACGAATCTCATAAGCAGTATTGAAATGAAATATTTCAAAAACATTTATATCATCTGTTCTCTCAGGAGTAGCCGTCATCCCTAACAAAAATTTTGGTTTAAAGTAATCTATTACTTTATTGTATGACGCTGCTCCTGCTTTATGGACCTCATCAATAATAATGTAATCAAATTCATCTACTTCAAATTTGTTTAAATGTTCATCTCTACTTAAAGTTTGAATTGTCGCAAAAAGGTATTGCTTGTCTTTATCTCTTCTATTTCCACTATACATTCCAAAATCTGACATTTTATTATTTAAGATTCTTTGAAAATTTATAATAGCTTGGTTTAATATTTGTTCGCGATGAGCAAGAAACAAAAGTTTTTTTGGTTTAACTGCTTGCACATCAAAAGCAGCCAAATAAGTTTTGCCGGTACCTGTAGCTGAAACAACAAGTCCACGTTTCTCATTACTTTCCCTGACAGCTTTTATTCCTAAAAGTGCTTGTCTTTGCATTTTGTTAGGTATTATCGTTTCATAAAAGACTTCTTTAGTAGTCGCTGTCTTATCAACAAAAAATACTGGCTCTTTATAGTTAAGTTCATACCTGTCAATCCATTCAGCTGTTAACACGTTAGCATTATTCCAAGTGTTTTCAATTGAGTTTACTACTGAATTTAAAACTTCGCCTTCAGCTAGTGAAGAAACCTTTAAATTCCACTCATGGTTTATCTTAAGTGCTTGTGATGTCAAATTAGAACTACCCATTATTAGTGTCTGATAATTATTATGTTCAAACAAGTAGCCTTTTGGATGATAACCCACAAACTCAGTAATTCTGACTTCTAAACATCCGATCTTTAACAGTTCTCTAAATATTTTTGGGCTGTTAAAAGATAGGTAATGAGATGTTATAAGTCTTCCTTTAACGCCTTTTTCTTCTAGATCCACAAATAAACTCTTTAACTCATTTAATCCACTCTCTGTTATAAATGCAACAGAAAAAATAAAGCTTTTACAGCTATTTAATTCGTTCTTAATTGTCTCTAAAACGGTAACATTATTTAATGTATCATTGGTCAAAAAGCGAGTGCGCACATGTTCATCTACTTCATGGCTTTGATTCAAAAAACCCTTTTTTAAAGATAACAATATTTTGTTTTCTATTATATTCATGGGTTATCCTTTCAATTTACCTGATTTTAAAATATCCAAGGTTGGATAATCAGCTGGAGCCCATTCTACATCATTTAACTCATTTACTGCCAGCCATCTAAGTTCAATATGTTCAGTAGCTATAGGTTCTCCATTTTTTAGAGTACAAAAAAATGTCGAAAGTGCAATATCACCAAAATCATAAGTGTATACTTCTTTTACAATAAAATCATTGACTTCTACTTCACATTTTAATTCTTCTTTTATTTCACGTTTTAAGGCTAAGGCCTGCGTTTCTCCCACGTCGATTTTGCCCCCAGGAAACTCCCATAACCCGCCTAATGTCTTATGAAGCGGACGTCTAGCCGCCAAAATCTTATTATCTTTTACAATTACAGCTCCTACAACTTCAACAGCCACTTAATCACTCATTTCTATAAAGGTAACTCTTCTTGTCTATTATTTTACAACAATAGTTGTTTTATAGCTAGCTGAGCAAATCTAAGTTAAAATAAAATAGTGGACATATTTGACTGCTCATTTAATAACATTTGACTTATAAAACTCCGCGGATTAGAAGTGTAAAATAAAAGCCCCATAACTGTAATAGATATAGGACCACTAAAATTTAATAAATTTAAATGTTTGAAAGAATATTCTTAAATTACTTAAGCAAGTCACTTCTCACATCAATATTTACTTTATCAATCTTTTCTTGAATGGCTACTTCATTTGGACCACATAGAATTCTAAACAAAGCTATAAAGGTTGTTGAGGAAATTTCTTGGTGTTCAAATTTAGATACTGCAACTAAAGCTGGATATTGGCCAATTGTATCTACCACTTCATAGTTAGGTTTTGAAAAATAACTTAGAATTAAATGTTTATGCATATCTTCTTGAACCATATATTGGATCAGTGAAAATTTATTTTTAACACCATTTACTTCACTATCTATTACAACATCAAGATTGGCCCCCATTCTTAGTAGATACCAAAAAGTATAAATATTTCTTTTAGATAAGACTGAATAAGTTAAAAGTGAATGATTATCTATAGACTCTATTGGTCGATCTAATAAGCGATAAGCGTCCATTGATTCGCAAATTAGTGGAATAAAGTCTTCATCATTATGGTGAAGAGCTGAAAACATTGAATCTAAGGCTTGATTTTGTGGAAGAGTTTCATGTTTAAAGATTTTATTAGCAAGCCTTACTTTTTTAAAATTTAATTCTAAGGTAATAAGATAGAAGTTTTGATTGTAGAGTGGATGATAATATGTTTCTACAGCACTAATTTCAACTAAACCCTGATCATAGACTGTTTCATATTCAGCATTAATCGTTAAGGCTAAACTAATATTATTCTTTTTATATTTTAAAGTTAATAAGCCGGAATGAAGTCTATCTTTGTAGACTATATCTTCATCTTCTAGATCCATCTTACTAGCGATCTTTGTTTCTTTTAATTCATCAAATACAACGGGTAAGGTTTTAAAGTCAATATTATCAATATCTACTTTTGGAATCGCAATAAATCTTCGTTTAAATGTCTTGAGTCTTGGGCTTAAGACTATTGTTGGGTCTCTAAAGTTTAGATAAATTTCTTCGCCAAATTGAAAAACTGATCCAAAGACCTCTTCTACAATTGGCAGTTGCTTTTTTATAATAGATTCTAAAAATTCTTTTTCATCAATAAATTTTATATCACGATAGTTTCTAGTCATTATTTCCCCCCATTTACAATAGTTTTATAAGGTGTTTCCCCTTATTTTTCACTATTATTCTTTCTGATATTCTTGCTATATTGTAGCACAACGATGATGATTAAATTATAAAAGGTAGCAATCAGATATTATTTAATCTGATTGCTACCCTTTTTATATATAGATAGCTACTCCCTCATATTCATATTATTCAATTGAAATTTTTTTAACTTCTTCTGTTTTTTCTTGTTTAGGAATGGTGATGCATAAAACTCCATCTTCTAACGTAGCTTTAATATCATTATTAACAATGTTTTCTAGGTAAACGCCACGGCTCATTGAAGAGTATCTTCTTTCTTTATGAATGTAGTTCTTTTCTTCAATGTCTTTGCTTTCTTCACGTTTAATTGAAATTGTTAATCTTCCATCATCAAGTTGGATATCTACTTCTTCTTTATTAATTCCAGGAAGTTCTGCTTCAACTACATACTCATTATCCTTTTCTTCAATATCCATTTTAAAGGTGTCATGGGTCAAGTTTCTTCTGACATTAGGAGTATCGCTAAAAAAGTCGTCCAAAACATCATAGAAACTATCAAAAGCACTTGTTCTTTTAATCAAATCTTTTCTGTTAAATGGTACTAATTTCACTTTATCTCTCCTTTATTTATAATTCATTAGCAGTCTACTAGAAGGAGTGCTAACTCTACTTATATTATATAAAACATTATAAAAATTTCAAGTTTTATAATATCTAAAAATTGAATTAGATTGAAACTATATAAGATAAAGCAAAAAAACATCGCTACAACTTTATTTAAAACTGTAATGATGCCATATTGATTAAAAAATTGAAGATTAATTTTTAACTGTCGAATAATCTAAATATAAAGATCACGCTTTGGGTAATAAATAAGTGTGCTACTAATGCCTATAATAATTATCACTATTGATATTATAATAAAAACTGGTTCAAGGCTCATATGCTTTTGAATATACGCAGTCTCAAAATATTTAAATGGAGTAAAACATTTTAGGAAATCTAGCTTATCAACCATGTTTATTAAAGACGCAATTAAAAATGTCGCCATTAAAATTGAAACTGATATATTTCCTGATTTTTTATGTCTTTTATTTACTGATGCCACAAACATCCCAACACTTAAAAATATCATTTGAACTATAAATAACGCTAAAAATGTTAAGCTAATAAAACTGTAAAAATTAGCAGCTTTATCATAGTTCATAGTAACCGTAAGCATTGCGAATAAGGCAATTATATTTATAAAGAGCAGGTTAATGGTTGCTGCGATTATTTTAGCCACAATGACTCTTTCTCTTGTTATTGGAAGTGAAAATAAATACTCGCCGGTTTTATCACTTTCTTCTTTTGAAATAATGAAACTACCTAATAAAACAGCCTGGACCCCAAGGAGTAAGTAAAGATAGAGTGATATTGAGCCAATAAAACCATTTAAGTTAGTAAGTGTAAAGTCTTGCATCCCAAGAACACTCAATAGAGTTTGTGGTAAAGCATCCATAAATTCATTTATAGCTGGGTTATCTGCAAATGATTTATATTCAACCATCCACACTATTACTAAAAATGCGATCGATAGTGCCCAGATAAGCATTGGCTTTAAGTTTGCTCTTAATTCTCTTTTAACAATATTCATCTTCTACCTCCTACAGTGAATGGATATCCCTTTTATTATATAGTGTATAACTAAAAAATAAAGAAATAACTATAATTGAAAATGCAAGGATGAGTAATTTTAAATCATATTGACCATCTATCACTATTGAGCCTGGTTCAAAATAATAGTAAGGGCTCAGATAGCCTATAATATTACTATCAACTATGCCTCTAACTGAGTTTATAACATAAAGCCCAATCGCAAGCCCCATTGAAAGACTTATTACAGATCTTACTCTTTTAAAAAATAAGGATGCTAACATCCCAACACTTAAAAATAAGAGTTGAAAGATTGGAATGGTTAAAACTAACATTAATACATTGTTTTTCTCATAAGGACTACCTCCATTAAATAATCTCAAGGCTAAAAAGACACTAAGGGATACAATAAAAGCAGTAATTATTAAACCTAAATAAGCTGCAAAAAACTTGCTAAAATATATTTTATTTCTAGAGACAGGTTTGCTTAAGAGAAAGTCAGCCGTAAGTTCGCGCTCTTCTTCAGATAGAATTGCAAAGCCATAGGTCGCACTTTGAATCGCAATCGCTAGCTGTAACATTGAAAATGTTAGTGTAAAAAAGCCTAATAAACTCGCTAATGATAAACCAGCTCTTAAACCAAGTGCTTGTAACATTTCTTTGGGAAAACTATTCATCACCGAGTCAAAGGTTTTAGTGTCTTGCGCCATAATCGGAAAAAAAGCCATATAGAAAATCATAAAAGCTGCTAATGAGAGCGACCATATAATTACTGATTTTTTATTTTTATTAAACTCATGTTTAAATATATTCATCTTTTTACCACCTTTTTCTAAATTGGTTTATTTCTGAAGTTATCGTCTATTCATAATAGTGCATAAATATTTCTTCTAAGGTTGGCTCTTCCATATTTACATCACTTACCACAATTTTACTAATAACTTGAGTAATAACGTTTACATCACCCTTATAAAAGAAACTTATTTTATTGTGTTTTGAAACAAGGTTAGTAACCCCTGTTATGTTAAAAATACTTTTATCAAGATTTAAACCATAAACAGCGATTTTTTTATAGTTGTTTTCTCTTAACATTTTTACATCCGCAACCTCAATAATTGAGCCATCTTTAATTATTGCGACACGGTCACATAATTGCTGAACCTCACCTAAAATGTGTGATGAAAAAAAGACTGTCGCGCCTTTTCTATTTTCTTCTCTAATTATTTCAAAAAACTTTTGTTGCATCAAAGGATCTAAACCGCCCGTTGGCTCATCTAAGATAATTAGTTTTGGCTCATGCAGCAGACCTTGGACAATCCCTACTTTTTTCTTATTACCATAAGATAAGTCTTCAATCCTTCTATCTAAGTCCAATTCCATAATCTCTGACAATTCCTTGATTCTTTTACTACAGTCTTTATCATAAAAACTTGCTGAATAATTTAATAAATCTCTAACCTTCATCTTGTCATAGTAAAATATTTCAGCCGGAAGATAGCCAACATCTTTTCTGAGTTTTGCACCAAATTTTATCGTATCTTTATTAAATAGCTTTGCCTCTCCTGAGGTTGGATAAATAAGTCCCATTAAAAGTCTAATTGTTGTTGATTTACCAGCTCCATTTGGTCCAATAAAGCCAAAAATCTCGCCTTTTTTTACTCTTAAGTTGACATCTTTTATCCCTAGATTACTTCCATAGTATTTTGTTAAGTTATTGATTTCAATTATATCCATACATAACCTCCTTTTTGCATTTTTTTTGCTTGATTAGAAATTAGCATTAGTTTAATTAAATACCAAAGCTAAATTAAAATCATTTTTTACTTAGTCATTAACCATATTCCAAGAGCTACGGCTAAAGTACCAAAAGCGTAGAAAAATATTTCTGTACCTTTCTCTCCTAGAACTTTTTCAAAGCCTCTAATTTTAGCTATACCCCAGATATTTTTTGGCTTTTTATAAGTTATAAAAAATACCAATCCCGCGTAAACTAAAGCAAGTATTCCAAACAGTGCATTTGTATTCATAATTTTTCTCCTATTCTAATCCTTTTCTAATTTTTGGTGCTAGTAGTAAAAATACTAAACTACTCAAAACTAGTACGATACTACAATACATAAGTATTAAACTCCAACTTTTACTTTGTGATAATATTAAATCATTTGCCTTGTAAGCCCAATAAAATGGATTCCAGTAAAAGAATTTTTGCCACTTATCAGCTAACATTTCAATTGCGACAACAGCAACAATTAATGGTAAGAATAATAATTTTATACTACCGGCTGCTGACATAATATCTTCATTAGTTAAGCCTTGAATAAAGCCAACTAAGATTGATAGTAAACTACTAACTAAAACAACTAAAATCAACTGAAAGATATTAATACTTGTAAAACCGGTAATTAAAATTAAGGCGATTGATCCAAAGACTGATAAAATAACTCCAATCACACTTTTACCTAAAATAAAGGTAGTTCTTGATGTGGGCGTTAGATTTATAGCGCTTAAGGTATTATCAACCTTCTCTTCAACAATATTTAAAGCAATTAGCATTCCACCAAGGACTGATATCATAAGAATCATGACATTAACCAAGGTTTTTTTAAGTGGTGGTACAGTGCGGTTTAATTCTATAAGTTGTGCATTTGAATCTTCAATCTTAACATCCAATTCATAAAAACTGTTTAAAAGTTTAGCATACTCAATTATTGCCTCCGGCTCATTACCTTGGGTCATAATGTAGTACTTATCATCTTTGGGGATAATACCTACCATTGCATCTCTTTCTTTAACCCTGGCTTGTATCTGTTCAAAATTATCAAATACTTCTACATTCGCAAATTGTTGAAAATATTCTACCTGCTTTGGGTTGTCATTTTTGATCATTGCAAGATTAACAGTTGTATCATTGATTCCGGGTGTAAAGATGTTAATCGCTAGCGCAAAAATTATTGGCGCTGCTAATATATACAAGGATATAAAATCTTTTGAGTTTACTTTTAAATCTCTTTTAAATATTGTCCATATTCTTTTTAACATAAGTCATCCCCTTACCCTATCATTGTTTTTTTATAACGAGTATTTGATATTACAAATAAAACTACGCCTATAAACATAAAACCACCAGCTACAGATAAGACATATAACCAATCGCCATTGCCAATAATTATTGATTTAAAGCTTTCCAACATTGAATAAGTAGGGATAAACTTTAAAAAATCTGGACTCCAAGTTGGTAAAAAATATGCAATACTTGGAAGTAACATCGCCATCATTAAGATGTAGATGGCTCCAAAAGCCTTCATAATGTTGTCATAGAAACTAGCCAATAAAAGCCCAAGTGATGATGAGAAAAATGCGGTTGCGATTAAGGTGATCAAAAGCTGTAAATAATTTGGCTGTATTCCCATAATTGGTACTATGACAATCAAGCTTGATACAATTGAAGTGACCATAATAACAAAAACCTTGCTCATTAAATACTGCCAAACAGGAGTTGGTGTAATCGCAAATGCCTTAATGACGCCTTCTTGTTTATCCAAAAAGACATAGGCTGCAATAATGAATAATCCCATTAAAGATCCATTAAAGACTAAAACGGCTGGAATCATATTCTCACGATCTGAAAGTGTTAGTACATTGCTTATTAAAGGTCTGACATCTTGGTTTTTCATCGTCATTTCAAGAGTGTCATCAGCTTCAACATGGATAATTTTTAGTAAGTTTTTATATTTAGTTGACTCATAACCTTGGAGATAGTATGTATAATTAAAATTATACTCACTATCACTACTTACAACTGCGACAATTTTACTTTCTACATCAGCCAAATAAATTGCATCACTTCGACTATTCATAATATATATGTCTTTATCTTCTAAATTATACAAAGTTGCTTTTTTATCTTGTTTATTGATTTTTATATCAATTGTTTCGGCTTTGTTATTAATTGTAAAAGCTAAGATTGATTCTTTATATACAGTACTAACCTCACTTGGCATATCGAGATAAATATATTCACTTTGTTTATTTTCAAAATTATCTGGAACCACAAATAAAAACACGACTAAAATTAAGACCGCCATAAAAATTTCAATGTAAAAGTAAAAGCCTCGAGAAGCTAATTTTAACTCTTTTACAAAACTTGAAAACAGCTTCATCTAGACTAATTCCCTTCCCGTTACTTTTATAAATATTTCTTCAAGGGTTGCTTCTTTTGTGTGCATTGTTATAATTTCATAGTTTTCAATAATATCTTGTAAGCTTGTTTTGTCCGCTTTTAAAACTGTCGAAAATGTTTTTTTAACTACGTTATCTTTATCGACGTATTCTACTTCAACTAACTTGTCCCCATACTCTAATTTTAGATTATCAGGTGAGTCAATTAACTTTATTTCCCCATCAACTATAAAGGCAACACGGTCACATAATTCGTCGGCTATAAACATATTGTGCGTTGTTAAAAAGATAGTTACACCCTCATCATTTTTTTGTTTAATAATATCCTTAATATCGGCTGCAATGGATGGGTCAAGGCCCGTGGTTGGTTCATCTAAAAACCAAAGCTTTGGATTATTAATCATTGATCTGGCAAAAGTTAGTCGATGCTTCATCCCTTTTGAAAACTCGCCGGCTCTGTCATCTTTTTTATCCTTGAGACCAACCATCTTTAATAATTCTAATGAATCAACTGTTTCAACATCAAAAAGTTTTGCATAAAAATCTAAATTTTCCTTTGCGGTTAATTTACTATAAACATTGGATTGCTCAAAGCTCATTCCAATTTCATTAAATAAATCTTTAGAAAGATTCTTTAAACTATAGCCCGCAACAGTTACTTGTCCACTTTGTGGTTGTAGTAATCCTGTTAATATATTTTGAGTTGTTGACTTACCAGCTCCTGATGGGCCTAAAAAACCAAAGACTTCCCCTTTTTTTACTTCAAAGCTAATATCTTTTAGTTGATGTTTGCCATCATTATTGTATGAATGTGATAAGTTTTTAACACTAATCATCTGTAAACTCCCTTTCCCTAATAATTATCTTATTTATAAAAACATCCTTTTAATATATCCATATAGACATATAACTCTTTTTCTATTTGCTTAAAATCTATCTGCGAATCAGAAGTATCTAACTCGATTCTTAGGTTATCTGTATATTTCTCCATTGTCCACATAACAATATTGATAGCTCTACTAATATCTATGTCTTCTTTAAATAATGTCATGTCAATATTATATGTGTAGATTTGACTATATAAGTCTTGTGGCAAAGTAGGATCAATAAGCATGATATCTTTTGGACTCTTATCTTTAAAAACTACTACTGAAAAATCCGCTAAATATGGATACTTTATAAAAACTTTAAGTTTTGTCATTATTATTCTTTTTAATCTTAAAAAGATATCCTTTTCATCCCAATTAAGATCTTTTAATATTGCCTCACTAATTACATTAACTGAGAAATACTCCAAATATTTATAGAGTTTTTCTTTGCTGCCAAAGTAGTGAAAAAGAGTCCCTTTAGAGACAGCAGCATCTTTTACGATAACATTTGTTGAAGCCTTATCAAAAGTATTTAAACTAAATTCTTTAAGCGCACTGTTGATTATTCTTTCTCTTTTATCTTCATTTACGTTAGTTAATAAATTTTCAATTTTAATCACTTCCTTTGTCTTTAAATTTATCGACCAGTCAGGTCAAATTAATTATATCTTATTTGACCTGACTGGTCAATAGAGAAGCGAACAATGTTATAAATTGAAAAACCACAGCTAATTAGATTAGATAATCTATAACTGTGGTTTATTTAGATTTTACTTGTTAATCACTGTTTAATTATTTTAACAGTTTACTTCCAATCGAAATCTTCTACTTGTTTTTCTGCTTCTTCTTTAGTAATGCCATATCTTTCTTGGACTTTACCAGCTAAAATTTTAGCATCGCCTTTGATAACATCTAAGTCATCATTAGTTAATTTGCCCCATTGTTTTTGGACATTACCTTTTAGTTGTTCCCATTTACCTTCCAATGTATCTTTATTCATGTAATCCCTCCTTTCAGGTTGATTTATACATATATTATAATAAACTTGAGAATCTTTAAAAGTTTAACAATCTTTTATATAATAAATTTAGCAATATCTGACCATGATTAATAATGTGAGCCGCTTATATTGCAATAAGTTATAAATTTTGCTACTGTTAGATTTTAGGAGGACACTATGAAAGATATCTATGTTATTGGTGAAGTACTTGTAGATTTAATTGATGTTGAACACAAAGGTCTTGTCTATGCAACTAAATTTGAGAAAAAATTTGGAGGCGCCTCGGCAAACGTTGCAATCGCTGCCGCCAGACTTGGGGCAAATGTTAGTTTTTTAGGGACTATTGGCACTGACTACTTTGGTGATTACTTAAAAAATACTTTACTAGAAAACAATGTTAATCTAAATCATACCAATTACTCAGGGAAGACTACAATTGCCTGGGTCGGCTTAGATGAAGAAGGTGAAAGATATTTTTCATTTAATCGCGGTTCAGATGGCGATTATAAGATTAAGGATTTAAAGTTAATTAATAGCATTATCCACTTTGGATCGGCTACGGCCTTTTTAGGCGGAAATCTAAAAAAAAGTTACTTTAAGCTTTTAGATAATGCAACAACTAACAATAATCTAGTAAGTTTTGACCCAAACTTTCGCGAGGACTTGGTTAAAGATATCGATCAATTTATTAAAGATTCTCTCTACTTTATAAAAAGAGCCAACTTTGTCAAACTTAGCTTAGAAGAAGTTGCCCTAATTACCTCAAAAAATATTCAAAATAACCAAGAACTTGAAGAAAGTCTTATAAACCTTAGCAAGAATTCCAAGGCGACCTTTTTTGTAACCCTAGGCCCAAAAGGTACCATAGTCTTAGAAAATAAAAATTTTTATTATATTGACACTGTAAAAATTAAACAAGTTGATTCTACCGGTGCTGGTGATGCCTTTGTAGGTGCCTTATTAAGCAAGATTGTAAAAGATGACTATGAGCTAGAAAAAGCTGTCTATTTTGCTAATAAAGTTGGGGCGATTGTATGTACAAAACATGGAGCTATTGAAGCCCTTCCTTATGAAGACGAAGTATTAAGTAACTAGTTTATAATTTAATAAAAGTCAGATAAAAAGAAGACCCCATAGTTTACAATAAACTAGAGAGTCTTCTTTTTTAATAGTCAAATTTATTAGCGATATCCATAAGGCCACCCAAGATTGCATCTAATGCAGTTTGGTTAAGATCAAGTTTCCAATTACCTTCAATTTTATTTAAGGCAATGTCAACCTCTTGACTGGCAAGTTTCAAGTCAGTTGTATCAAGGAGTTCCACAAATTTAGCTTCTAGTTTTTCTTCAATTATATTTTCATCACTTTCGGTAAATACTAAGCCTAAGGCATACATAAAATATTCCTTAAAGATTTCACGCATATCTAAATTTGTTATCTTTACTTTTACGATTGCACTATTTTCTTTTTCATTAGACTCGATGATTTCAAAGTCAAAGTTTTTTACCAATAGTTTAACTTTTTCAATGTCTTCCTTATCGATATCACTAATGTCAATATCAAAGTCTCCTGGTAATTGTTGATCTTTTATTTTATCTAAGTCAATATATTTTGCCATTGTTATTATATCCAATTTTTGGACGGCAGTTAAGGCATTATTAACTGCTTGTTCCGCTGTTTCTTGCTTATCTCTACAAGCAACAAGGCTAAACACCATTGTTAAGCTTAATAAAATCATAATTAATCTCTTCATAAAATCACTTCCTATTCATATTATACTATACCTAGTCTCTGATACTCGCTAATTGGATTATTTTTTTAGATTATTTATATGTATTTAAACTTCTTGTTGACACAAAAATACCTTTGATGTATCATGTGTAAGTATGTACTTACATAAGGAGACGAGAATATGGAAAAACAAACTACCAGAATGACAAAAGAAGACCGACAAAAACAGATCTTATCGGCAGCTATAAATGTCTTTGTTGAAAAAGGTTACAACGGTGCCACTACTTTAGAGATTGCAAAAGCAGCTAACATATCCGAAGTTACTTTATTTAGACACTTTGATTCTAAAAAAGATATCTTTAGATTAAGTGTTGAACCAATCGTTTTTACAACTTTAAAAGAATCAATCACAGCATCTAAAAACTTAACCAAAAAACAACAATTAGAATATATCTTATTTGAAAGAATAAAATTAGTATCCAAAAACCGAGAAGTTATTAAGTTGTTATTAATGGAAAGTCAAATTAATACTGATTTGGAAGGTATTAACTATATTGAAAAAATATCTTTAATCTTAAAAGAAACAATTAAAAACATTGGTTTATCTATTGATGATGAGCAATTTGTAATGCGAGTCTTAATTGGCGGAATTCTATCCTTTTTATATTTACCAGAACAAGACGAAGAAAGAATAAACAGCTTTATTCAAGAAACAATAAACTTAATTATAAAAGACTAACAGAGAGGTTGATTTAGAATGAATTTATTTAATAAACTTGGAGGTCGTATTCAAAAATCTCCATTTAAGGTTTTACTCTTAACAATTTTAACGTTTGCCCTATTAATAGTTGGCGCAATCAATGTTAAAATGGCAACAGGAAGTGAAACCTTAGTCGATGTTAATTCATCTGCCTATATATCTAATAAAGTAATGGAAGACAATTTTGGTGGAGATTCAATTTTAATTTTATTTGAAGGTGACCAAGATGAACTACTTTCAATAGAGAACATTGAAAAAATGTGGGAAGTTGAAAACCAATTTAAATATGAAGAAGACATTTTCTCCTTTATGAGCACAGCTAGTATTGTGCATCAAATGACAGACCGTCAAACTACAATGATTAAAGAGCAAGTTTTAACAATAAGTGGCGGCTTAAAGGAAATGTCCAACAAACTAATTGAAGTTGGTAGTGAACTTCAAGGTAAGGATATAAAAGATCCTAAAGAAAT
>JAAZDW010000006.1 GCA_012512595.1 Erysipelothrix sp. | reverse complement strand
TGCTTTGATATTTTATGTTACTTTAAAGTATCTTTTCAAAATAAAAGACTTATCTTATTTTGGTGTATTAGGGATGGGGGCGCTGATTATGGCCTTGTCATCGGTCTTGTCTATATCGAAAAGACAAAGGGAAATGTATGATAAGCACATGGAAAGTTTCTATTTCGAACAAAGAAGAAACCATTTTTAAAGAAAATTTTGTAATAACATCATTTAAATCGAGCCCTTTTAGCAAGGGCTTTTTAATTACCGAAAAATGAAAGCGCTTACCCAATCTTAGAGAAACGACTATTTAAAGTAAAATGTGTTCTATAATATAGAAAAGAAGCAAGAAAGGAGGGAATATGGCAAATCTGCATGTACGAATTGATGACCGATTGATACATGGTCAAATAGTAACAGCATGGGCAAAAAGTCTCAATATAAAAAGAGTAATAGCGATTGACGACGATATTGCAAATAATGAGATGGTTCAAGGGATTATGTTAATGGGAATACCTAAGGATTATCGACCTCAAGTTGTTACACTGGAAACTGCAATCAAGATTTTATCAGAGCAATTAGATAGTAAAAACATTCTGCTTATAACTCGTTTTGCTAAAAATCTTAGAACTATTAAAGACTATATCAAAACAGCGCAAGAAGTTAATATCGGTAATTGTTCTAAACAATCAGATTCAGTTTACATTTCAAAAGGTATCGGAGTTGGTCAAGTTCTTAGTTTCTCTCAAGCTGATGTCGATGTACTCGATGAATTACATAATGAGGGAATAAAAGTTATTTTCCAACAGATGCCAAGTGACAAGGTCATTGATTGGCCGACGTTAAAACAAACTCTAAAAGCTAATTAGGGGTTTAGAAAGGAAAGATATGAGTATATTACAAGCAGTACTTATTTCACTATTCGTTTATTTAGGGGCGATAGGATCAGTCGTAGGCAATACGCTTGGTTGGTATAATATTGGTCGTCCATTAGTAGCATCATTAATCGTTGGGTTAATTATGGGTAAGGTAGAAGTAGCAATTCAATTAGGTTTATTACTACAGCTTGCAAATTTAGGTTCAGTAACACCAGGGGGAGCAGTTGGATGGGATTTATCTTATGCAACTTTTATTGGTGTCGGAGGCGCACTTGCCTTTCATACCGGTGACATGGCGACAACGACCGCATTAATGTGGACATTTTCAGTCGTTGGTGGCGCAATTGGAGTCGCAATGTGGAATCTTAACTATGCCTTAAACTTATCAGCAAGTCGTCTTGCTCACCAAGGAGCAGAAGAAGCAGATCCAAAAAAGATAGCTTTTGCAAATGCTGGGCTTGGTAATATGATTGGTTTTGCAACGCGCTTTATACCGGCAATTATTATTTTAGTAACAACAGCTGTTGCGGGGTCCCAAAGTGGTATTAACGTAGCAGATCTTATTCCACAATGGTTTTTAGTCACTATAAATACTTTTGGTGGCATGATGGCCGCATTAGGGATGGGGATTTTACTTTCACTTCTTATTAAAGAAACATGGCAATGGGTCCTTGTGTTACTTGGATTTATGTTAGTCGGTTACTTAGGTCTAAATATGATGGGTTCAGCAATGTTTGCGATCATTATTGCCGTCGTCTATTATATTTCCCAATCTAATAAGGAGGTAGCAGTCAATGACGAAGAAAATTAGTGAAAAAACACTTAGAAAATCATGGAAAATTTGGTTTTTCTGGCATGGTTCTTCACAACAAGGTGAAAACCTTTTAGGAAATGCAATGGGTCATACAATGACACCAGTTATAGAAGAACTTTATGATAATAAAGAAGAAAAAGTTTTAGCCTATAAAAGAAGTTTAACTTTATTTAATACTGAACAACAATTAGGTGCGATTGCGCCTGGAATCTTGGTCGGGGTTGAAGAATCAGTCGCTAACAAGGAAATAACACCAGAAATCGCCGACTCAGTTAAAGTTGCTTTGATTGGTCCAACTTCAGCTATTGGCGACTCACTTTGGGTTGCGACTGTCATTCCATTACTTTTAACTGTAGCAATGACGATTACGCATATGGGTGGAGCCTTTGTTTATATTGGACCACTACTATATGCAATTGGCTATCCAATAGGAACCGCAATAATGAGTTGGAAACTTTGGCAATTAGGATATCGTACCGGTATTGACAGTATGAGAAAATTCATGGAATCAGGAATGTTAGAACAAATTACTAAAACAATGACAATTTTAGGATTGATTGTTGTTGGAGCACTGGCTGCTTCTTTTGTTAGTGTCAATATACCACTAGTTATTACTCCACCAGGTGGAGAGACCGCAGCAGTAGATGTTAATGCGATGATAAATAATATCTTTCCTAACATCCTTCCACTTTTATTTACAATCTTTGTCTATTGGCTTTATTCAAAGAAAAACAAATCACCTTTATTTATTATGGGAGTGATTTTGTTAGTAGCGATTTTATTAACTGTTGTAGGCGTTTTATCAGGTACTTACGTATTCTAAAAAATGAAGGAGTAATTAATATGAATCTTGACTATAATAAGCAAATGGTAGATATCATTAAAAAAATTGATGATACTCAAAGTGAAAATATCAAAAAAGCTGCACAATTGTGTGCTACTGCAATTAATGATGGTAAACTCGTTCATTTATTTGGAAGTGGGCATTCGGTTTTACCAATCCAAGACATGTTTCCAAGATATGGTGGAGTTGTAGGATTTCACCCACTGATGGATCCACGCTTAATGTGGGATAATGTCATTAGAGGTGGTGGCGCAAGAGAATTATTATGGCTTGAAAGACAAGAAGGTTATATTGAAAACTTTTTACAAAGTTATAACTTTGAAGAAGGCGAAGTAATGATTGTTTACTCTCACGGTGGTCTTAATGCAGCTCCAATTGAAACGGCACTTTATGCTAAAAGCAAGGGGCTTAAAGTCATTGTAGTGACCAGTGGTGACAACTTTGAAAAAGCCCAAGCTAAACACTCAAGTGGCAATAAACTTGGAGATGTAGCTGATGTGCTTATTTCAAATTGTTGTCCACTAGAAGATGCCCTGGTAAAAATTCCAGGTTATCCACAACCAGTAGGTGGCTCTAGTACTGTTGCTGTAACCGTAATTACACAAGCTATAGCTTCAGAAACAGCCTTACAACTACAAAAGTTAGGTCATGAAATGTTTATTTTTGTATCACCTAACGTTACTGAAGTTCCGGCTGACTATATGCAACAAGTGTATGGCAAATACACTGAATTGGTTAGAAAAAAAGGAAATTAGTTTATGGTTCACTTCGCATTATGTGGACATGGAACATATGGTTCGAGTTTAAAAGAGAGTTTACAAATGCTGTTACCTGCAGTAGAAAGTGTCAGTGTTATCGACTTTGATAAAACAATGGATGCTACTGACTTAACCACCGCAGTTTTAAAGGTTATCAAGGACAATGAAAATACACCCTTATTGTTTATCTGTGATATGGTTGGTGGTGCACCATTTAAAGTTTGTGCAATGCAGAGTCTTGACTATAATAATGTCCGAGTTATTGCTGGAACAAATCTAGCTTCTTTATTAGAAGTTTACTTTCAAAGAGAAAATGATATTGATGATGTAGTTCAAACAATGATTCAGACTAGTAAAGAATCGATCGACTATTATCCAAAAAAGTAGTTTGAGAGATTTTAATTAAAATAAATAATCGCCCCTTTTTTAAAAGATGTTGCAAAGCAAGATGTAATATCAACTTAAAGGGGTTTTTTATTGTATTATTAAGAAAAGGGATGGTGATTACTGTGAAGAAAATGAATATTTTCATGCAAATGCATCAACTTAAGGATTTGCCAGCCAGTGAGCGACACGTCATTGATTATATTTTAAAACACCCTCAAAAAGTGTGTGAAATGACAATTGTTGAATTAGGGGCAAATACTTTTACCAGTGCAAGTACAGTTTCAAGACTTTGCCAAAAACTTAATACAAATGGCTATCCAGATTTTAAACAACGTATTTGTACGGATATTGACAAGTATCAAGAGTATGTCTATCTCAATACAAACCGACTACCTTTTAGTAGTAGTGATTCAATTGAGGATACAATTGACAAGGTTGTCGCAAATAGTACTAAGGCTTTAATTGATGTTAAGCTTTTAAATAGCTCTGATAGTTTTCAAAAGGCTATTGACTGGGTTACAAAAGCTAGTAAGGTAACAATTTATGGAAGTGGGATTTCAAATCTAATCGCCCAAGATGCCATGAATAAAGGTCTAAGAATGGGTTTAAACATTTATTCTTTTAATCATTATGCAGAAATGTCAATGCATGCTAGAATGAGTAAAAAAGATGATTTAGGGATTATTGTCTCCTATACTGGTTTTACATTAGATATGATCAAGATTGCTAAAATTCTAAAGTTAAATAATTGTAAGACTATTTCTATCACAAGCAATTCAGTAAATGATATTTCCAATAATGCTGACTTAAATTTATATGTAGGAATTAGTGAATCTTATTATAGAATTGGTGGGATTGAATCAAGGATGTCAATGCAGTGTGTATTAGATATAGTCTTCTCTGGTTATTATAATCAAACTCAAAAGGCTAAAGATGCAAGTGAAAAAACCTTTACTGAGGATACGTTTAGTTACAATTGGCAGGAGAATATTGATTCAAAAACTAATGAATAAGTAAATAAAACAACTGTCAAACAATAAGATATATTTTATTATAAGATGATTTAGGCTAGTAACTGCTGTATGTAATGGCGAAAATAGTTATAGCCTTTTTTATTTGTTTTGATATTAAAGGGTAATGTCCAATCCTTATTAAGCAGTCAATGTTTAAAAAGACTATGGTACAATATATTAGATTACTTAAGTAATTTGCCAAAGGAGGCATATAATGAAATTTATTAAGGTTAAAGATTATGAGGCAGTCTCACAACTTGGTTTTGAGATTGTCGAAAAACAATTAGCATCAAATAAGGCATCAGTAATAAATTTTACAACTGGTGATTCACCAAGGGGTTTAATTTTAAAACTTGCCAAAAAAATTAATGAAGGTTTAGATATTAGTCAAGCAACCTTTATGAACTTAGATGAATTTATTTGTCCAAAAGAAATGAATTTATCTGTTTACAATTTTATGCATGAAACTTTATATAATAAAATTGTTAAAAAACCAAAAAACATCTTTATGTTAGATGGTGAAACCACAGATGTTAATGAAGAAATAAAAGCTTATAAAGAAAAATTAGAAAAATATCCGGCTGACATTCAAATTTTGGGCCTTGGCGTAAATGGCCATATAGGCGCAAATGAGCCAGGCACAAGTTTTGACCAAGAAGTCTTTTTAAGTGATTCACAACCTGCCTCAATTAAAAGACACATGGAGCAATATGACTTAACAGCTGACCAAGTGCCTTTACAAATGATTACCCTAGGTACAAAAGATATCATGAAAGCCAAGACTGTATTACTTTTAGTGTCAGGAGAGGCCAAGGCTAAGGCAATGTATGATCTTATTTATAAGGGTATTGATAAAGCTTATCCAGCGAGTGTCTTAAAAACTCATGATAACTTTATTTGTATTTATGACGAAGCAGCTGGCTCACTAATTTAAATATAATATAAATTTATAAATTTAAACAAAATTATTACAACTACCTAAATCAAGGCAATAAAGAGATTAATCTTGTTTTATTTTGTATAATATTAATGTTGGAGAGTATTTAAGGAGGCCATTATGAAAAAATTAAATGTCGGTTTTATTTGTGTACATAATTCATGCCGTAGTCAAATGGCAGAAGCGATTGGAAAACTGAAATATGCCGATAAAATAAATGTTTATTCTGCAGGCAGTGAAATGTCGCGTAATATCAATGAAGATGCAGTTAGAATAATTAAAGATTTATATAATGTAAACATGATAAAAACACAAAAGCCAAAACTAATTACTGATATTCCAAAACTAGATGTTGTAATTACAATGGGCTGTGATGTATATTGTCCGATTTTAGAAAATCAATATAGCGAAGATTGGGACTTAGATGATCCATCAGGACAAAATGATAGTAAGTTTATTGAAGTTATTAATCAAATAGAAGTAAATATGGAAAACCTCTTACAAAAATTAAATTTATAATTTATTGATGAAGAGGTATAATAGGAGCAGGAGGCATTTAATGAAAATAAATGATAGAGTAGTCTTGAATTCAAGTTGTGAGTTAAGAGTTTTTTATTATAATAATGATCCAAAATTATTAGATCATGATCTAGAGGTACCAGAATTGGGTAGTCAATATACAATTATGGGCTATGTTCCAGAAAAGTCTAATAAATTGCGTAAGGATGAAGACTCAGGTGACTTTGAAAATTATGCTTATGTAATTAGAAATGATCGCTCAGCTGAATTATTTAGAGTCAGTCGTAGCAAAATGTTAGAAAACTTTGTCTTAGCAGAATAAATTAATTTTAATAAAGTATTATTTTAGAAGGAGTGGTATATATGAAAAGTGCAGTCATTTTTGATATGGATGGAACAGTCATCGATTCGATGGGTGTTTATGAAACGGTTAAATATGAAGTAGTTGAAGATATGGGGATAACCTTATCTGAATCAGAACTGGAAGTTTTAAGTTCTGTTTCACATTGGGAATTTCCAAATGTCTTTAATACGCTAAGAGAAGAAAAACTAGATGAATCAGAATTTTTCCACATCGTAAATACTAGGGTAAGAAATAGTTATCGAATTGGTTTTCCTTTAAAAAAGGGTGTTGAAAGATTTTTAGACTATATGGATGAAAAAGGGATTAAATACTGTATTGCAACAGCATCAAAAAATATTAATGCAATCTCAGCTTTTACTCATCTTGATATGATGGATAGGTTTGAATTTATCATCACCACAGGAGATGTTGATCGCTCAAAAAGATATCCAAGCGTTTATAAAGAAGCTGCGATTATGCTAGGCTCTAAAATAAGCGAAACGTTTGTTTTTGAGGATGCTCTTTATGCAGTTGAGTCTGCCAAAAGAGGTGGCTTTAAAGTAGTGGGAATCGCTGATAAGTATTTTGAAAAAGATCGCGATAAAATAATTGCGACAGCTGATTATTTTATTGAAGACTATGATGATTTAATGGATCAAATTGAAGCCAAAACAATTGTCTTTGACTAAAGTAAAAAGCAAGAATTTAAACTGTAAAGTTAAAGTTCTTGCTTTTTTATTATCTAAAATCAACGGCTAAGCCTGTTTTATAGACGACATTATTGATTTCAATCAAGATCGTTTGGCGCTTATCTAATCCTTGGTCATTAATATATTTGCTGACACTTACCTTATCATCTTCATTAAAGATATCAAGACACATAGCTGTATATGGTCTTTTACTGACCCTCAGCTGATACATTTTAATTGTAAAGTTATTATATAAAATAATCTTAACATTATCTTCAGGTTTAAAGTCGCCACTGATAACTAAGCGATCGCTCTCTTTTGTAAATGTAATATCATAATCATCTAAAAAAGCTTGGTCAGTGACTGTTTTAAATATAAGCCCACGCTGATTTTTATCAATTGAACTTTGGCCTAAATTGCCAAGACTTTTTCCCACTGTTTTATTAAACTTATCATTACTAACATACGCGGTCATCTTTTGGGCTCGATAATTATTATTAGGCAAAACTAGTTCAAAAATCTTTTTGTCATTAAAGATTTCAGTTGTATAACTTCTAAGTGCATCAGCTTTTAATAAGCCTGGTGGCCGATTTAAAACTTCACCATCTTTAAAGGCCACTCCGCCTGAATGAATTAGGTAGTGTTCTTTATTTAAGTAGTCAATATCAGAAATGTAAGAAGAGTAGTAATCACTGCCACGTTGTTTCCCATATTGATAAACTTGCGAAACTGTCATATCTTTTTGGTTTATATTATAGACAACGCCTCGGCTATAATTATCCTTGGCCAAAAGATAGTTGTTTGGATCTTTAGAGCGGTTGATTCCATTGTCAAAAAGAATTAAATCTCCATTTGGAATAATCTTGGCAGCATGTTGAGCATATTGCCATTCTAAATCTCCAAGTGGTTTTAAAAAATATTTTTGATATTCATCTGAAAAGCCTTGCGGATCGCCAAGAATATAGTTAATTTCTAAACTATCATAGTTAATATTTAAAACTATATCTTGGTGGCGTCCTGAAAGAATAAGCGAGTTTGTATCTTTATCATACCAAACAGAATTATTATGAAACCAGTCATAGTCAACCCAGTTTTCACTTTTACCATCACTTGTATTTAAAATTTCTTTAAGGTCGATCTCTTTAATAATACTTCCATCACTTCGATCAATTTCAACAATAATATCTTCAACCGTATTATGTTCAAAATTATTACTCAGGACAATTAGATTGCCATTTTCTTTTTCAAAGACATCATGATGATACCCGCCTGGTAAATTATATTCATTATAGATTTTACCTAAAAGTGAGACTTCATATAAGCCGGTGGTATAGTAAGGTGGATTTATTACTCGCTCATTACTTAAAATTAAGTTTCCATTTGCTAAGCGTGAGATTTCCCAAGCCATATTTTCAGTCAAATACCACCTAACTTCACCATTAATGTCATAAGCACTTGTATATCCATTCGAAGCTGGCGTTACAAAGTATAAAAAACCTTCAATATTATCTTTATTATTTTCATCAATAAAAGGTTTGTTGATTGGTAGTTTTAAGTCAGCTGGCAAAGCATCGGTCTTAATAGTAAAAGTGTAATCGTTATTTTCAAAACCAACAATGACAGTATTATTATAGTTTGCATACAAGCCATAGATAGGTAGATAATGTTTTGTATCAAAGTCAAAAGTATGGCTAATATCCTTGCCGCCATCTTTACCTCTAATAATAACTTTAGGAGCTGTTTCTGTTTTTGTCTCAAAAACAATTAGAGCGGTTAGGGGAGATATTTTGTAAGGATTAATAATTATGAGGGGATTTTCAATTGTATATCCACTACTATCAATTTCTTGATCAATTCTATTTTGAACTTCAATTAAGCTTTCTGTGGGCTCAATAGTTGTTTTTGCGACTAAATTTTTATGTATTCCAAAAGCAGTCATTACAAGAATGCTTGTAACACTTAAACAAAGGACGATTATTGATTTTACTAGGCGTTTATTTAATTTCATTTTCTTGACCTCCAAGAGTGAAACTTCTAATTTTATTATAGACCATCTTCAGATATTAGTAAAACTTTCACAAAGCCCTATGAAAAAAAATAGAAAAAGATTATAATATACAAGGAAAGAAGGTATATAATGCAAGAATTATTTAATGTTTTTGTTGAAGGCTTTATATTTATAATTGATATTCTCTCAGTTATCATAATTTTATATGGAGTTATAAAGTCAATCATATATTTACTTGATAGAAAACCAACAAATCCTGGCTATGTGCTTGGTCAAAGTCTTGAGTTAGGATTAAGGTATTTAATGGTTGGTGAAGTTTTGCGTTCTGTTATTTCGCATGCTCCATCAGATTTATATGCTTTAGCGATAATTTTAGTTATTAGAATTGTAATTGTCTTTGTAAATCAAAAGGAAATGGAACACGAATTAAAAGAAGATACTCAAGCAGCCAAGGCTAGAATGAAAGCATTAGAAGAAGCCTAGTCTTCTTTTTTTAATAAAGAAAGGGTTAATATGAAAAATTATATTATTGCCTTAGATCAAGGTACGACAAGTTCAAGAGCAATTGTCTTTAATAAAAAACATGAAGTTGTTGCGAGTGCCCACAGTGAGTTTTTACAAATTTATCCAAAACCAGGTTGGGTTGAACATGACCCAAGTGATCTTTGGGCCAGTCAAAGTGGGGTCTTAAATGAAGTTATTGCGAAAGCGGGCATTAGTCCAAAAGAAATAGATTCAATCGCAATTACTAATCAAAGAGAGACAACAATTGTTTGGGATAAAATCACTGGCAAGCCAATTTATAATGCGATTGTATGGCAGTGTCGTAGAACCCAAGCACTGTGTCAAGAATTAATTGAAGCGGGTCATGGTGACTATATAAAAGAAGCAACCGGTCTTGTTGTCGACGCTTATTTTTCTGCTACCAAAATTAAATGGATTTTAGATAATGTTGAAGGTGCTCAAGCAAAAGCCGACAAGGGTGAGCTAATGTTTGGAACCGTTGATACATGGCTTATTTATAAATTAACTGGTGGTAAAGTTTTTGCGACAGACTATACTAATGCTAGTCGAACCATGTTATTTGATATTAAAAATTTACGTTGGGATAAAAAGCTTTTAGATATTTTTAATATACCACAATCGATGTTGCCTAAAGTCTTAAATAGTAGTGATTTTTATGGAGAAGTTAATATTTCTGGACAACTAATTCCAATTTGTGCTGTGATTGGTGACCAACAAGCTGCATTATTTGGACACACATGCTTTAAAGCCGGTAGTGTTAAGAGTACTTATGGTACTGGTGGGTTTTTACTTATGAATACAAAAGACAAATTAGTAAAAAGTAAACATGGGCTTTTATCTACAATAAGTGTTTCCATAGATGATAAAGTTGAATATGCAATTGAAGGTTCAATCTTTAACGCCGGCTCAACGATTCAATGGTTGCGCGATGAACTTAGATTATTTAGTGAAGCCGATGATACTGAGTACTTTTCTTCAAAGGTTAGTGACAATGGAGGAGTCTATTTAGTTCCTGCTTTTACCGGCCTTGGGGCGCCATATTGGGATATGGATGCCAGAGGTACAATTGTTGGCTTAACCCGTGGCAGCAATAAAAATCACTTGATTAGAGCCGGTTTAGAATCAATCGCTTATCAAAGCTATGATATTTTAAAAGCCATGGAAAATGATTCAAAACTTAAGATCAGTTCAATTAAAGTTGATGGTGGGGCTAGTGCCAACAATTTCTTAATGCAGTTTCAAGCTGACATCTTGAATACAGAAATCCACAAGGCAAAGGTTTTAGAATCCTCTGCCTTAGGCGCTTGTTTTTTAGCGGGTTTATATACCAAGTTTTTTGATTCTAAGGAAAGTTTAGAAAAAATGTCAACAGTTACAAAAGTATATTATCCACAAATGCAAAAAGGTGACCGAAAACAATACTTGAAACAATGGCATAAGGCTGTCTCAAGATCATTAAACTGGCTTGAGTAAATAATAAATTATCAGGTTGGGCAAATAAATTAAGCCTAACCTTTTTATATGGTATGATATATAAGTTCAGACAGGGGTGCTGTTAGCTGAGATGTGAATTCACAATCCCTTTATACCTGATCTAGTTAATACTAGCGTAGGGAGTTCTATTTTTGAATTTCTGCGCCTCATGGAGGTGTTTTTTTATGAAAAACAAAAAATTAACAACTAGAGAAATTGTTTTGTTGGCGGTATATGCTGCCTTATTTTTAGCCCTTGAATTAATTCAAAATCAATTTGCCTTTTTTAAAATGGCAAATGGAGGAAGCTGGAGTATATCAGTCGTAATTTTGATGTTAGCATCCTATCATTTAGGATGGAAAAAGGGTGTATATATATCACTGATTAGTGTTGTCTTACAGTTTTTATCAGGAGATATGTATTTAGCGACTGGAATATTTGGTTTTGTTTTAGACTACGTTTTAGGTTATGGAGTCTATGGTCTTGCTGTTTTATTTCCAAACTATAAGTTTGTTTATACTGGTGTCTTTATGGCCAACTTACTGCGATTTATTCTTTCGACAATATCGGGGATGCTGTTTTATAAAACTGGTTTAATTGGATCAATGGCATATAACTCAACCTATATGATCCCAACCCTTCTAACTTCGATGGTTTTAGTTCCACTTATCCATAGTCGATTAAAGAAATTAAATTTAATGGAAAGATAAAGTGTGGTAAAATACACATACATGACAAAGGTGAGAATATGAAAATTTTATTAGACAAAGATGACATTAAAAGATCGCTTACAAGAATAACTCATGAAATCCTGGAAAACAGCCAAGACATCAATAATTTGGTCTTAGTTGGGATTAAAACTCGGGGCGAGTTTTTAATGGAGCGAATCGCTTTAAATATTTTAAATTTTGAAAAAGTTAAAGTTGACACAGTGGCCTTTAATATTAGTTTTTGGCGTGATGATTCTAAAAAGAGTTCTATTAAGCCTGATGTTAATTATGATTTTTCCAATAAACAAGTCATTCTAATTGATGATGTCTTATTTAGTGGTCGTACGATAAGAGCTGCCATGGATGGGATTATTTCTCATGGCAGGCCTCAAACCATTCAATTAGCAGTTTTAATTGATCGTGGCCACCGCGAATTTCCAATTCGTGCTGACTATGTTGGAAAAAACATTCCAACTGCAAAAAATGAAAATGTAAAAGTTAATTTACTTGAAACAGATGACATCGATCAAGTTATAATAAAATAAATATCTTTAAAAGTATTACTAATTAAATTTAGGATATTTTTTTATTACATAAAAACATGTTAAAATAAATTATAAGGATATAATAATTGCAAATTAGAAAAACTAGGCATAGGTAAAAGGAGGCTAATGTGAAAGTCGAATTAGAAAAAATTGTAGATGCCATTGAACAAACAATGCAAGAGGTTAGTTTTTACTATAATAAAAAAACTGGAGAGATTTCTTTTGTTTCATTTGAATTTAGTTCTGATTTAGATAAAGAATTGATTGAGGAAATAGAATACTCTGATGACTATTTAATGATCCCTGACCAGTATGAAAGACATGATCATAAGCTTATGCAAAACTTCATAAAAACAATTACAGATGAAGAGGTTGCGGATATTTTATGGTCGGCAATTAATCGTAAGGGAGCTTTTAGAAATTTTAAAGATTTAATTTATCATTATGCACTTGCTGATGGATGGTATAAATATCAAAGAGCAGCTTATAGAGAGCTAGCGATTGCTTGGTGTAAACGCAATGAAATTAACTATTACTAATTGGAGGTAGCCATGGACTGGAATCAAGAATTTTGGCCACATATTTTAGAGCGAGGTTTTAATTATTACAAACAGGGTTTAGTATCTAATCTCAAGTTGAATAATGACTTTGTAAATGCTCGGGTTTTTGGGAGCAAAGATTACATCGTATATATTGAAGTATTTGAAAATAGTGTTTCACTAATGGAATGTTCATGCCCTCATGCGGACAGTGGCGAAAATTGTAAACACATGGCAGCTGTTTTATTTAAATATCAAGAAGAAGTAAATAAAAAAATCTACAGTCACAGTAGTGAAGTCATTAAGGAATCAGCAAATAAGCAAATACAAATAAGACAAAGGGAAATAAATCAACTTTTAGATATTGTTGATACTAAAGCTCTTAAAGAATTTTTAAGTAAAAACTTTGAAACTAATGATTCTTTGTTTAAACAATTCAAAGATTTGTTTGTGTGTGAGATAATATCATATGATATAAGTAAATTAAAAAAAGAAATTGATAAAATAATAGGCGATATCAGGCCAAACACTTACTCTCGTTACAACTATGGATACAGCTATGAATTTGGTGATGAGGAGAATGATGATAACTACAGCTTTTTTATGGTGAATGATTTTATGTCATCAACAATTCAAGAGATGATCGATAAAGGCCAGCATAATAAAGCTTTTGAATTAGTTAATTATCTGTATCTTGAAATATCTAATCAAGATATCGATAGTTCTTTTGGCGAGTTGGATGCTTTTTTTGCTGACTGTAAGGTTATTTGGACTGATATCTTAGCTAAAAGTACTGATGATTTTAAAGAATCAATGTTTATTTGGTTTAAATCACAAATTGAGTCTGATTTGCCTGACTATTTTATTGAAGAGATAGAAAACTTTTTATTTGAAAACTATTTAGAAAAGGCGTATTTAAACGAAAAACTAGTATTGGCTGACAGAAAATTAAAGTCGCTAAAAAACTTTTCAAACAGAAATTATGTAAACTATCAAGCAGAAGTCTGGTTTTTGCGATATATTAAGATACTTGAAGCTCTTAATTTTGATAAAGAAGAAATTATTGCCTACGCTAGAAAAAATCGCAAGCTTAATGCGGTTAGAAGTTATTATATAAATATCTGTATTGAAAACCAAGATTTTAAAACGGCGATTGAAATGTTGATAGAAGGAAAAAATGTCAATAGAGAGTTTATAGGGATAGTTAAGGAATATAGTTTGTTGTTAAAAGACTTATATAAAGAGCTTGGCGACAAAGAAGCATATGTTAAAGAACTTTATAGTCTAGTTACAAGATATAATCCAGGCGATATTGAAACTTATAAAGAATTAAAGTTGATGTATCCTAAAGCCAAGTGGCGCGACAAACGCGAAACAATCTTTAGACAACTTTCTGATTCAAATACAATTGAAGACTTATATCTTTTAGAAAAATTATATGACCGCTTATTAGATGTAGTAGTAAATTATCCGCACTTATCTAAACTCTTTAAATATGAAAAACATTTAAAACATTTGTACCCACAAGAATTATTAGCGAAATATGTAAGCGTTGTTGAAAATATGGCGAAAAATACCCAGAATAGGTCTTATTATCGAGAAATAGTTACAGTTTTAAGAAGAATGCAAAATTATCCTGGCGGTCAGGAAATGGTTTTAGACATAGTTCAAGAATGGCAAATAAAGTATAAAAAAAGACGAGCAATGATGGAAGAATTAAGACGATTATAATTAAAAAACCCCTGTTATAAAAATTATCAACAAGGGTTTTAAACATTTATTACTTAATTAGTTTTGCGATGTTGGCATTTTTTTGTAGTTTATATTCTAACTGGTCACTATCACTCGTTAAAATGACAACAACACCAGGTCCATGCCCAGCAGAATAACTATCACTGTGGACAATTACCCCAATGGTTAGTGCACCTTGTTTATAGTGGGGTCCATAATTGGCATAGTGATCACGGATGGCTACTACATCTCCAAAACGTAAATCATTTAAATCAAACTTTAAATTTTTATCTTGATCATGGAGCATAATATCATAGTCTCCTGCGCGGCTGTTATCTGAGCCAATGCCAGCTCCCATTAAATAGGCTGGGATTACTTTAGCCACTGGGACGACTAATTTTTCATCTACTTCTTCAAGCGAGAGTTTGTCTAATAATGTAGGATCAATATTCATTACCGCAACCTTAGGATAATCACTTAGTTCTAAACCAAGGCCTAAGCTTTTTATTTGAATTTTATCGCCAATAACTAGTTTATTTAAAATCTTTTGTTTAAAGTAAATAATGACATGATCAATTCCCCCATGTTTTCCAGTTACAATTCCAGTTTCACCTTTAGCATCACCACTTACAATGGTGGCAGTATTACCAATACAGGCTAGCTGATTTAAAGTCATATTTGCTTTTGCATCTTTATTTTTAATGCTGACTCCAGGTTCAATGTGGTCACCAACTAAGCCAATACAAACATCACCAACTTCAATGTCATAGGTGATAGAGCCAACACTAGGTAGAGTTCGTGCAACACCATCATAGCCAGTCCAGTATGACTTATTTATAGTAGGATGAGAGATTTCACCTACAATGGCATGAGTAATTAATTTATCTTTGTTTGTTTTCATAACTTCCTCCTACTTTGATTATAACAAATTATCACCTTTTTAACTCCAGTAAATTAGTAGTAATGGATAACTTAATTTATAAATTAGTGGTATAATATTCTAGTTAGGAGAATTCTATGAACATATTGCGAAGGTTTTTATCAGTGGAGAATTTAATAGCTGACAAGTTTAAAAAGGGCCCACTACCTTCAAACAAAGAAGCGTACTCTACAGCATTTCAGATGGCTTGGCCGTCATCCGTGGAAATGGTGTTGATTGGGTTGATTGGTTCTGCAGACTTAATAATGGTAAGTCACTTAGGTTCTAATGCAATTGCAGCAACCGGTATTACAACTCAACCAAAATTCATATTACTGGCAATGGTATTAGCATTAAATACTGGCGTCACGGTTATTGTCTCACGAAGAAAAGGGCAAAATCGTCAAGCAGAAGCAAACAAGATATTAAAAAATGCGTTTTTTATGAGTCTTTTGATTGCGACATCGATGTCAGTTTTAGGTTTTGTATTTGCAAGACCGATTTTAACTATGGCCGGGGCTAGTGCTGACTACTTAGAAATAGCGATTAGTTACTTTAGAATTATTGTCGTTGGAAACTTTTTTACTTCTGTTGCCAATACCCTAACTTCAGCCCAACGTGGTGCTGGAAATACAAAGATATCAATGGTTACCAATTTAACCGCAAACATGGTAAATATTGTTTTCAACTACTTCCTTATTTACGGAATTGGTCCTTTTCCTGAACTTGGGATTAAAGGGGCTGGTTATGCAACCTTAATTGGTAATGTAGTCTCCTTTGCAATTGCCTTATATTCAATCACAAGAAAGACCGGTTTTGTTTCTTTAAGCTTTAGTAAGGATTTAAAACTTGAAATGTCACGCTGGATGGAATTAACAAGAGTTAGTTCATCAGCCTTTGTAGAACAAATCTTTATTAGAGGTGGGTTTTTTCTTTTCGCAATAGTTATCGCAAAACTTGGAACCCAAGCCTTTGCCGCTCATCAAGTGACAATGAACATTTTAAGTTTATCTTTTGCAGTTGGAGAAGGTTTGTCAATTGCAGCTAGTACCTTAGTTGGTCAAAACTTAGGAAAAAAGCGTCAAGATTTGGCGATGTTATATAGTAAGGTATTACAGCGAATAGGGCTTGTAACTTCAGTTATCTTAGGTTCTTTGTTAGTGATATTTAGAATTCAAATATTATCCTTGTTTTCGCAAGGTAATGAAGTGGTCCTTACGTTAGGTGAGCCCATTATGTTTATCGTTGGAATAACAGTTGCCTTTCAAATATTAGGCGTAATTACAATTGGTACCCTTAGAGGTGGTGGCGACCTTAAATTTACAGCCTTTTTAATGATGATTAGTATTGGGATTGTTCGCCCAGTTACTAGTTATTTATTTGCAATTACTTTTTCAGGCGGACTTTTAGCTGCTTGGATATCAATTCTTTTAGATCAAGCAATCAGATCAATTGCGAGTCAAAAACGTTTTAGCTCGGGTAAATGGCTAAACATTCAAATTTAAAGGATGATTTTATGATTATTAAACAACCAGAATTAAAAGATGATGTTGTATATTTAAAAGCTCTTAACCCTTCTAACACAGAAGCACTCTTTTTAATGTTTAGTGATAAAGAACTTTGTAGAAAATCGGGATTAACACCACAAACTCACATTTCTCAAACGTACACCTTTATTTTGGATAATCAGAAAAAAGTAAAGAGTAGAGTCTATTATTATTGGGGAATCTTTGTTGAAGAAACATTAGTTGGGGTTGTGTCCTTGTTGGGATTAGATTATATAAAGCAAACTGGGGAATTAGGTTATTTTATCGGCAGTGATTATACTAGAAACGGTTATATGTCAAAAACTTTAAAATTAGTTGTAAACTTTGCCTTATCCAAAACAAAAATTAAGGCTATTAATGCCTATGTGGAAACTAATAATCAAGCCTCAATAAAACTAGTAGAGAAATTAGGCTTTGAAAAAATTGGAGAAAGCATTGAAGAAGATATGAGTGATAATTTTGTGCCAATGTATCAATATGAAATAAGCGAATTAATTAAATAATTTAACAAATTATAAAAGACTTGCTATAATGGTTAAGGTTAAAAGCATCTAACCTATTTATTGCACCTGTGGCGGAATTGGTAGACGCGCACGCTTGAGGGGCGTGTGATATTTATCGTGCGAGTTCAAGTCTCGCCAGGTGCACCATATTATTTAATGACTAGGTAAACCTAGTTTTTATTTTGAAATTTAAAATGAAAACCCTACCAAAGCGTTGAAATCATATAAATCACAATAACCTTCTAAATAAGGCTTGTAATTGGTGATAAACTTTGCAAATGAGTATAAATATAGTAGAATAGAGAAGAAGACTTAATAGAGGAGGATTTTAATTTATGGCATTAGTATCAGCAAAAGGAATTTTAGATGCAGCTCGTGATGGACATTACGCAGTACCTGCAATTAACATTAATAATTTAGAATGGACAAAGGCGGCTTTAACAACTGCTCAAGAACTTAATTCACCAATATTATTAGGAGTATCCGAAGGTGCAGCTAAGTATATGACAGGATTTAAAACAGTAGTAGGAATGGTTAATGGGATGATGGAAGAATTAAACATCACAGTACCAGTAGCTCTACACTTAGACCATGGTAGCTTTGAAGGTGCAAAAGAAGCAATCGCAGCTGGCTTTACTTCAGTTATGTTTGATGGTTCAGCTTTACCATTTGATGAAAACCTAGCTCAAACAAAAGAAATCGTAAAATTGGCTCATGCAGCTGGCGTATCAGTTGAAGCCGAAGTTGGATCAATTGGTGGAGAAGAAGATGGTATCGTTGGTACTGGAGAATTAGCGGACATTCAAGAATGTATCGATATTACTGCAACAGGAATTGATTTCTTGGCAGCAGGAATTGGAAACATTCATGGTCCATACCCAGAAAACTGGGCTGGCTTAAGCTTTGAAACATTAACAGACATTAAAGCAGCAACAGGAAACATCCCACTAGTATTACACGGTGGAACTGGAATTCCAGTAGAACAAATTGATAAAGCAATTAACTTAGGAGTAGCGAAAATTAACGTTAATACAGAATTACAATTAATGTTTGCAGCAGCTACACGTAAATTCATTGAAGAAGGTAAAGATTTAGAAGGAAAGAACTATGATCCACGTAAATTATTAGCCCCAGGTTATGAAGCAATGAAATTAGCAGTTAAAGAAAAAATGGAAATGTTTGGATCAGTTGATAAAGCTTAATCTAAAACAATAAAAATTTAATAATAAAAGATGGTTTGAAATCTCAAATCATCTTTTTGTTATAAATATCATAAACTAGCTGTTAAATCAAGAAAGGAATACTTTATGAAAAATATTATCTTGGCAAGTGGCTCACCTCGAAGAAAAGAATTAATGGAAAGATTAGATGTTGATTTTGAGGTTATTGTGGCCAATGTCGATGAAAGTTTAGATAAGACTTTACCAATTGAAAAAGCTTTAATTAAATTAGCCAATAAAAAGGCAAAGGCAGTTTTTAAAGATTATCGTGACAGTATCGTAATTGGGGCCGATAGTATTGTTTTTCAAAATGATGTTATATTTAATAAACCCAAAGATAAAGAAGATGCTTATCAAATGATTAAAGCCTTTTCAAATAACCATCACTTAGTATTAACAGCAGTTAGTATTATCGATAAGAGTCAAACTGTCAATTTTATAACAAAGTGTAAGGTTTATTTTAATGAAATAAGTCATCAAGAAATAAATGAATATTTAAAAAGTGATGAGTACAGAGATAAGGCTGGCGCTTATGCAATTCAAGGTTTAATGTCAAAGTTTATTTATAAAGTTGAGGGTGACTATTATGCAGTTGTTGGTTTTCCAGTTGCTGAAATCTACAGTGTTTTAAGAGATGATTTTAATGTCTATTCACAACTTTTAAATAAAGGATAATTCACCATACTAATAGAAGAATAGTACACAATCTAATTTGGCCAAGAAAGTGTTTACTTTATCATTATTTAAGTTAAAACTTAAGAGATCCAAAATACAATATAATTATAAGGCCATGATTTGATTAACTTAAGCACTAAAATCTATAATATTATTTGACCTTAAATCTAATTTAGTTTAGAATAATTATAGGCCGCAGTGGCATAGGGGTATTGCACTTCCATGGTAAGGAAGGGGTCGTGAGTTCGATTCTCACCTGTGGCACCATTTATAAATTTAAAACCTCTACTAAAGTGGAGATTTTTTAATAAGATAGTCTTAAAGATAAATGGCCAAAAATCTTTATAATTTGAAATTTATAATCAAGAAAAAATTGTGCCAGTTAACATCCCCTATGTGTTAGGATATTCATGTATAAATCGTATATTTTTATGATAGACTAATATTTCATTTATTTCAAAAAAGGTAGTACAATATAATAGATAAGTGAATACTATTTAAACATACCAAGCAAAGGGGATTTTCAATGAAAAAAAATATGCTTAATAAAACATGGAACTATTTTACAACCTTATTAACTGTAGGACTTTTGATATTTGCCTTTCTTTTAGTTGGTGTTAGGTTTTTAGGATATACTCCTTATGCAATTATTAGCGGAAGTATGGAACCCGCTTATCCAGTTGGATCACTTGTCTATGTCCAAAAAGTTGATGTTGAGGAAATAGAAGTCAATACCCCGATTACCTTTGTGTTAAATGAAGATCTTGTCGTTGCAACCCATCGAGTAGTTGATATTGACAAAGAGGCAAAACTCTTCAAGACTAAAGGTGACGCTAATAACTCAGTTGATGGAAAGCCAGTCCATTTTAATAATGTCTTAGGAGTAGTTAAATATAGTCTGCCTTACTTAGGTTATTTATCTGTCTATTTAAAAAGTCGCAAAGGCCTAATTGTTATGATAAGTTTGATCATTGTAGTTGTTATTAGTACTCTTATCAAAATTGTGATTGATGATAATAAAAATGAAAAGCAAATTAATTAGGGATTTTTTAACAATATTCAATTACTATTTGTTAATACAGTAATTTATCGTTAATTTTTACAATTTTTATAGATAACTGTATAATTATATAAAGGGTACTTGCTATTTAATATAAATTAAACAATAGGAGGAATAACTGATGGAAGGTTTACAACAATTAAGCTTTGAAATGTTATCAAATGTTGGTTTGGCTAAAGATTGTTTTGTAAAAGCAATGCAGGTGGCAAGAGTTGGTAAATTTGATGAGGCAACAGATCTTATAAAAGAGGGTGAAGGTCACTTTATTGAGGGGCATCGTGCTCACATGCAAATGATTCAAAGTACCCAAGGTGAAGAAACCGCGATTAATTTATTAATCGCCCATGCTGAGGATCAGTTAATGGCAACTGATACAATTAAAATTGTAACTAAAGAAATGATTGAAGTGTATAAACTGATTCATAATAAATAATTATAATAATTTAAAATTGGTGAAAGCCAATTTTTTATTGCGCTTTTCATCAAACATGCAATAAAAGGCTTAAATGATATAATGGAAGAAGGCAATATCTATATGACTTAGATATCTAAATATTTATGGAGGTAATTATGAATAAAATTAAAATGGAAGCTTGTTGTGGAAGTGTTAGGGATGTAATTATTGCCGATCAGCTTGGCTTTGACCAAATTGAGCTTAACTCTGGCTTAGAAATTGATGGAATGACACCTTCAGTTGGTACTTTAGTTATGGCTAAAAAGTTAACTGATATGCCAATATATCCAATGGTAAGGGCACGTCCGCAAGGTTTTAATTACATAGAAGAAGAATTTCAGGCAATGCTATATGATGCTAAAAATCTCATAAAACATGGTGCTGATGGAATTGTTTTTGGTTTTTTAAATGCAGATGCCAGTATTAATGTAGAACGAACTAAGGAAATGGTAGATGTAATTGGTGACAAAGATGTTATTTTTCACCGGGCCCTAGATTTTACAAAGGACTTAGAAGCTTCATTAAAACAGTTAATCGATTTAAAAGTTGATCGGGTTTTGACAAGTGGGGGCCAAAAAGACATTTTAGATAATTTAGATTTACTAAAATATCTCCAAGATAATTATGGAGATCAAATTGAAATAATTGTAGGTGGTGGAATTAGGCCCCACAATGTTAAAGAAGTCCTAACGAAAACGGGCATTAAACAAGTCCACTTTTCAGGAAGAGAAAGAATTTTTGATGAGTCAACCTATGTAATGGGTCTTAGTGAAAATAAAGATGATTATTCCTATGATGGAGTAAGTGAAGAAAAATTAAAAGAAATAATGAATCAAGTATTAAAGGTAGGAGAATAGATAATGATAAAAGCAGTAATTTTTGATATGGATGGTACCGTTTTGGATTCAATGAATAAAAGTGTTGAAAATAGGGTGGAATATATTCAATCTTTAGGTGTAGATTTAAATAATGAGGAAATTGAAGATTTAAAAAATGTCGGCTGGCATGAAACATATTCACATATTAATAAAACTAAAGGGACAAACTTTAGTGAAAAAGCTTTTTTAGATGGTATCTGGGAAACACATTATGCAGGATATCAAAATGGTTATGAACTAATTCCAGGTTTTTTAGATTTTTTAGACTATTTAGATAAAAAAGATATTAAGTATGCGATTGCGACCGCAACAAGAATGAAGGGTGCATTAGATGTATTTGAGCGCTTTGATTTGATGGATAGAATTGAATTTATTATTACAGAAGGAAGAGTTGGGATCACTAAGGACTTCCCTGATATATACCTGCAGGCAGCTGCGAAAATGGGTGCGGATACTTCTAATACAATTGTCTTTGAAGATGCCTTATATGCCATAGAAACATCGAAGAAAGCCGGATTTAAAACAATTGCAGTGAAAGAAGAAAGGTTTATTGATGACTTAGAAGAAATCACTGCTATTAGTGATCTGGTCATTGATGACTTCAATCAATTATTAGAAATGATTGAAAACAAAGAAATAGAATTTTAATTAGCTAAACAAAAAGCATTGCTTCAAAGTAAATATGAAGTAATGCTTTTTTCTTTAGTTTAAATCTAATAATGTGACTTGGTTATTATTTATTGTTTTATTAATATCAATTATACGCTGATTTTTTGAACCTTTAAATTTTAAGTTTAAGTCAAGTTGGCTTAAGATAAAAGGACCATCTACAAGCACATCGATGTAAGCTTCAATATCTTTAAAATAAGTCTTTTTACTTAAGTTTTCATAAACATCACCACTATAGAGCCAAACATTTAATCCTAAGTGTTTTATTTTTGGCAACAAAACCTTTAAAGCTTCAGCTTGAAGTAAGGGATCTCCACCTGACAAAGTGATTCCATCATAGTGAAGATTATTTTTTAAGACTTTGATTATATCATCAATTAAATAAATGTTACCACCATCTAAGTCCCAGGACTCTTGGTTATGACAACCTTTGCATTCATAAAAACAACCTTGAAACCATAAGACCATTCTTAAGCCTTGGCCATTTGACACTGAGTCAAATTCAAGTTGACTTGCCAAGCGAAGACTACTTATGTTTGACACGGTCTGCCTCTTCGGCCTGTTTTGCATTATTAAAGCGATCTAAGGTCCCAACTAAATAACCAGTAATTCTTCTTATTCTTTCAAAAGGAACATCATTTTCACGACGATTACAGCCTGGACAAACATTACCAATCACTCCCGAAAAACCACAAATTGGATCCCGGTCTAAGGGATGATTAATGGCACCATAGCCAATTCCAGCTTTTTTCATCATTTTAATGACATTGATAAAGGCTTGTTGATTTGTAATCAAGTCACCGTCAAGTTCAATATATGAAATATGACCGGCATTTGTTAAAGCGTGATATGGTGCTTCAGTTTCGATTTTATGCTTTGCATTAGTTTGATAGTAAACTGGGATATGGAAGGAGTTAGTATAATAATCACGGTCAGTAATTCCTTCTAGTTCACCAAAAAGGTTTTTATCTAATTTGACAAAACGGCCTGACAAACCTTCAGCTGGAGTTGCAAGTAGAGTAAAGTTTAAAGTCTCTGCTTTTGCATAGTCATCAACTGTCTGGCGCATAAAAGTAATTATTTTAATTCCAAGTTTTTGGGTTTTTTTGTTTTCACCATGGTGAAATCCAGTTAAGGCTTTTAAGGTTTCAGCAAGGCCAATAAAACCGATTGATAGTGATCCATGTTTTAAGACATCACGTAAATTGTCGGTTACATTTAATTTATCACTGTTTTTCCAATTACCTTCTCCAAGTAAGAATGGAAAGTTAGCGATACTTTTATTTGATTGGTAGTCAAATCGTTTTAGAAGTTGGTCCTTAATTAAATCCATTTGAAATTTCAAATCGATAAAGAAGGCTTCTTCATTCATTTTTTCATTATTAACTAAACCATGTTTAATTCCAAGCCGAGGTAGGTTTACGGTTGTAAAACTTAGGTTTCCTCTTGAAACAACCTCTTGGTTCTCTAAGTCAGTGACATCGGCTAAAACTCTTGTTCGACAGCCCATATAAGCAACTTCTGTTTCAGGTTTGCCTTTTTTATAAAGTTCAAGATTGAAGGGAGCATCAATAAAAGAGAAGTTTGGAAACATTCTTTTTGCAGAGACTCTACAAGCTAGTTCAAATAAATCATAGTTTATATCATCTTCATTAAAGTTAACACCTTCCTTAACTTTAAATATTGAGATTGGAAAGATTGGTGTATCATGATTTCCAAGACCACTTTCAAGTGATAATAGATAATTTTTCGTTACCATACGACCAGCTGCTGAAGTGTCAGTTCCAAAGTTAACTGAACTAAATGGTACTTGGGCGCCAGCTCTTGAATGCATTGTGTTTAAGTTATGAATAAAACCAACCATTGCTTTATAAGTTTCATGGTCACTCTTTTCTAAAGCTAAATCATATACTTGCTGATCATAAACGTCATCTTTAACTTTTATTTTTACAAGATCATCTAAAAGTTCAATCTTGTTTAAAGCACTTTCTAATTGCTGTGGACTTAAGTTTTTATTTAAATTTGTGTCATCTTTTAAAATATTTCTATAATGTTTTCTAAAAGATTTAATAACACCCTTGGCCATATAATAATCAAGCATTGGTATTGATTGACCTCCATGTTGATCGTTTTGATTTGATTGAATCGCAATTGCAGCCAAGGCTGCATAAGATGTTATATGGTTTGGTTCACGCAAATGGCCATGACCAGTATTAAAGCCATCTTTGAAAAGTTTATTTAAATCAAGTTGAAGGCAAGTGGTTGTACCCATTGGATAAAAATCTAAGTCATGGACATGAATATCACCAGCTTGGTGGGCATTATTTGTTTTATTATCTAAAAGGTAGGCGGTCGCAAATTCTTTTGAGAGAGTACTTCCATACTGTAACATCACACCCATCGCACTATTTCCATCAACATTGGCATTTTCTCGTTTAAAGTCATGATTTTTAGTAGTGTCAATGCCAATATTTTCTAATTTCTTTAAGAAAGAATGTTGATTATTAGATAAAAACTCCCTAGAAAGGGTTCTTTTTCTACGATAGGTTACATATTCTTTAAAAACATCTTCATAGTCTAATTCTAATAGGGTATCTTCAACTAAGTCTTGAATTTCTTCAATACTGATAACATCCTTTTTTATTTTACTTTCAACAATACTTTGAATATTTTCGATTTCTTCTTTTCTAACTGGTTTGTTTAAAGCATAAAAAGCTTTTGACACTGCTGTCCCAATTTTATTTAAGTTAAAATTGACTGTTGATCCATCTCTTTTAATAACTTGCATAATATCTACCTCTCTTTTTTTCTCGTAATGACATCATACTATATAAGCTTGTTATTTATAAGTGACCACAACAAGTTAAATTTTTAACAAGTATAAGGGCATTAAATGATAAATGATTTTTTCATTAATATTTATTTATCTTAATTTACAATCTTAGCTAGTTTGTATTAAGTTGGGATAATAGTATAATGATAGGGCAAAAGGAGTGATAATGTGAGTAAGATGCCAAAATGTCCACAGTGTAATTCACAGTATGTATATGAAGATCGAAACTTATATGTTTGTCCAGAGTGTGCCCATGAATGGTCAAGCCAAGTCGTTGAAAAAGAAAAAGTATCGTTAGAAAAGCTTTACCATGATGCTAATGGCACCCAACTATTTGATGGCGATGATATCATCGTTATTAAAGATCTAAAAGTTAAGGGTAGTTCTAGTACTGTAAAACAAGGGACAAAGGTAAAAAATATTAAACTTGTCGATAGTGACCATGACATTGATTGTCGAATTGATGGAATTGGGCAAATGAGTTTAAAAACTGAATTTGTAAAAAAGGCCTAATAAAAACATTGAAAGTTTAGTTATAATTTCTAAACTTTCAATGTTTTTTATTTATCGATAATCTTTTTTTGCAATTCTTTACTAATTTTCAATTGGACCTTGATAAACTCGCGATAAAAATCTTTGTAGTTTTCATTAGTAATTTTACTAACGCCAACGGCTATAATTTCATCTTCCCGATAAGCATCTAAAATTGGAATATTGTTTATTTTTTTATATTCGCCAATTTCTTCAATTAACTTTAGTCTTTCCAAAAATAAATCTAGCATATGCGCATCTATCTCATCTAAGAGATTACGGTATCTTTGCATTTTATCCTCCTAATATAATTTAAAACATTTAATTTATAAGTCAATCATACAATAGAAGTATGCCTTAGTGGCATTTTTCTATCTTTTTTATTAGATAAAAAACCAAGAGCCATCTTTCTCTTTGTTGCAAGTGCTAGGTTAGTATAGTATTATTTAGATAGACAATAAGCCAAAAAAGCTATCGTTAAGGTCATAATTACTAGGAGGCCATATGAGTGAAACAATAATCGTTAATTTAAATTCTAAGTCCTATGCAGTTGAGATTAAGGCAGAAGCTATTTTAAATTTATACAAGTATACAGATGTTTCAAGACATGCTTTTATTGTGACAGATTCAAATGTTGAAAAGTTGTACTTACAAACAGTCAAAGAACAGTTTGTTTCAAGTGATAGTTTTACAATTAAGCCCGGTGAAAATAGTAAGTCATTTAACTATTTAGAAAAAATCTTAGCAAAAATGCAAACACTAAAACTTAATCGTAATATTATTGTGATTGGATTAGGTGGAGGGGTAGTAGGTGATTTGGCCGGATTAGTGGCAGCTTTATACTTACGTGGTGTTGACTATTTAGCAATTCCAACTACGACTCTGGCGCAAATTGACAGTAGTGTTGGTGGTAAGGTCGCAATCAATTTAAATGGTGTAAAAAATGTTGTAGGCAGCTTTTATCAACCTACAAAGGTAATTATTGACCCAAATGTTATATTGACTTTATCAAACAAAGAATACAACAGTGGCTTAGTAGAGGCTGTTAAGATGGGACTACTTTTTGATCCAACATTATTTGAAATCTTTTTACAAGAGAATATTAAAAGTCATATTATTGAGATTATTAAAAGGTCAATTATAAATAAAAGTGAGCTTGTTAGTTTAGATGAAAAAGACTTAAAAGAGCGAAAACTATTAAATTTTGGCCATACCCTAGGTCATGCCTTAGAAACAAAGTATGGATTTAGTCATGGTCAAAGTGTCATGTTAGGAATGATTTATACAGTAGATAATTTAGATATTAAACAAAAGTTGATAGAAATTGCTCAAAAGTTTGATTTATATTATCAATTAGAGTTAACTGAAGACTTATATGACTTGATGATTTTAGATAAAAAGATGAATGATAATTATATAGAACTAGTTCAAGTTGATGAAATTGGCAAGGGTTATCTAAAAAAATATCCTAAAGAATATTTGTGGGAGATACTTAATGGCAAATGAGATTGGAAAAATATTTAAAATTAGCCTATTTGGAGAATCACATAACAAGATTATTGGTGTGACCATTGATAATTTAGCACCGGGGCTTAAAGTTGACTCAGATTTAATAAAAGCTAATTTACTTTTGCGCCGTCCTAAAAGAATTTCTGAAACAAAAAGAATTGAAGTAGATAATTTTGAAATTGTGAGTGGTTATTTTAATGGCTATACAACTGGAGCGCCACTTACAATCTTAGTCTTTAACCAAGATGTTAGAAGTGATGACTATGATAGTTTAAAAGATGTTTTTAGACCAAGTCATGTTGACTATCCAGCCTCTAAAAAAGCGCTTGGTTATGAAGATTATCGGGGAGCTGGCCACTACTCAGGTCGCTTAACTACACCATTAGTTATTGCGGGCAGTATTGCTTTACAAATATTAAATAAAAATAATATTTATATAAAAACGCATATTAAAAGTGTTAGTGATCTTTTGGATAAAAGCTTTGATGAAAAAATAATCTTACAACAAATTCAAACGATTAGTAAAAATAACTTGCCAGTAATTGATCATACTTTTGAAAAAGCTGTCTTAGATTTGATTGAAACTACAAGTTTAGCAAATGATTCACTGGGGGCTAGTTTAGAGAGTGCTATAATTGGCATAGAACCTGGTCTTGGCGAACCGTTTTTCAATAAATTAGATGCAAGCATAGCTTATTATTTAATGTCAATTCCAGCGATTAAGGGTGTATCGTTTGGAAAAGGTTTTGATTATTCAAAAGCCGTAGGCAGTGAAGTAGTTGATGAATACTACTATGACAAAACAGTTAAAACAAAGAGTAACCATAATGGGGGAATTATTGGAGGAGTAAGTAGTGGAATGCCAATTATTATAAATAGTGTGGTTAAACCGGCATCATCTATTAATCAGCCGATTAAAACAATTAGAAAAGAAAGTCATGAAGAAACAATAATAAATATAAAAGGCCGGCATGATTCTTCGATCTTTACAAGAATACCGGTTATTGTAGATAGTCTATTAGCGCTAGCGCTAGTAGATGCGTACTGTGTTAGATATGGATATATGTGGCAAAGAGGTGGAAAATAATGTATCGATTAATTGGAGAAAGTATTAGTCATAGTTATTCCCAGGAGATTTATGAAGAGTTGGGTTATGATTATGGGATTTTGGATTTAAGAGAAGATAAATTTGAAAATTTTATGCGAAATAGAGTTTTCAAGGGAATCAATATAACTATTCCTTATAAAGAATTGGTTAGAAAACATTTAGACATTGAAGATGAGATAGCCTCAAGAATTGGGGTTGTTAATACAGTTTTGAAAAAAGATAATCAGCTAATTGGTTATAATACAGATTATTTTGGATTAAAATACTTAATTGAAAAAAACGAAATCGAAGTTTTAAATAAAAATGTGCTTATTTTGGGGACAGGTGCGACTTCGAAAACCGCAGCCGCCGTCTTTAGAGACTTAAAGGCTAATGAAATTGTCAAAGTTTCGAGAACATTTACTAAAAATTCGATTACATATGATGACTTAGATTCAGTAAAAGATTTTGATATAATCGTTAATACGACACCGTCAGGAATGTTTCCAGATTCAGGTGAAAGCTTAATTGACTTAAGTCTTTTTACTAAACTTGAAGCAGTAGTAGATGTTATTTATAATCCGCTTAAAACAAAACTTGTGATTGATGCTTTAAAATTAAATATTAAGGCCGTTGGCGGCTTAGAAATGTTAGTGGCTCAAGCCTTTGAATCAGCACGTTTATTTTTTGATGAAGATTTTAATAATGAAGATATTGATAAGGCCTATCAGAAAATGGTAATGAAAAAAATGAACGTTGTTTTAATTGGTATGCCAACAGCTGGTAAAACGACAATCGCAAGAGAACTTGCAAAAAAACTCAACAAAGATTTTAAAGATGTTGACCATATTATAGTTGAGCGTCAAGGTAAAACAATCCGAGAAATATTTACTCATGATGGTGAAGACTTCTTTAGAATGCTAGAGTCGACAATTATTAAAGAACTTAGCCACTTAACAAATACAATAATCGCAAGTGGTGGCGGCAGTATTTTAGATAGTGAAAATGTTGACTGGCTTAAAGGTAATGGCCTTTTAGTTTTTGTAGACCGGCCATTAGAACTTTTATATGCTGAACAAAGTCGTCCTTTAACTGCCAGTGATGATAACTTAGAAAAAATTTATAAAGATCGCTACCAAACATATAAGGATGTTAGTGATGTTGTTGTAGTTAATGATGAGTCTTTAGATCAAGTAGTTAATGAGATCTTAGAGGCTATAAAATGCGCATACTAGTATTGAATGGTCCTAATCTTAATCTATTAGGAAAACGCGAACCAGAAATATATGGCACCGCTACATATAATGACTTAAGAAAGTTAATCATTGACTATAGCTTAAAACAAAATCATATTATTCATTTAATTCAGAGCAATCATGAGGGAGTTTTGATAGATACCTTACAAGGTGGAATTAATAAATATGATGGGATTGTTTTTAATCCGGGCGCCTTTACCCATACGAGCATTGCCTTATATGACACGCTTTTGGCGATTAATATTCCATGTGTAGAAGTCCATCTTTCCGATATTGAAAATCGAGAAGCATTTAGACAAACAAATTATATTAAAAAGGCTTGTATAGCCAGTGTTACAAATGAAGGAATCGAAGGCTATATTAAGGCCATTAAGATTTTAGAAAAGAGACTTAAATGATTATAACAATCAAAGCTAAAACACCTAAATCAGAATTAAAAAAACTAATTATAAAACTTGAAGGTTTAGGTTTTAATATTACAAAAAATGATCACGCTAATAAAGTTATGGTAAATGTTTTTGGTGACACAACCACCATTGATGATAACGCCATTTTAGCGTTTTTATTTGTTGAGTCAGTGACAAGAATCAGTGCCCCTTATAAGCGAGTTAACCGTGATATTTTTAAAGAGGATGTCATTGTAAATGTTAATGGAATTTTGATTGGAAATAAACAGCCAATTGCAATAATTGCCGGGCCATGTTCTGTCGAAAGTGAAGAAAGTTTGAATATGATTGCCGCCTCGATTAAAAAAAGTGGAGCTAAACTTTTACGCGGAGGAGCGTTTAAACCAAGAACTTCACCTTATGCCTTTCAAGGTTTAGGTGTAGCTGGGATTGACTTATTAAAAAAGGCTAATCAAAAATATAATTTACCAATTGTTAGTGAAATTTCAGCCGCAAGCCAAATAGAACTATTTGAAGCTAATGTTGATATCTTACAAGTTGGAGCTCGTAATATGCAAAACTTTGAACTTTTAAAAGCCTTAGGTAAAACATCTAAGCCAATCTTATTAAAACGTGGCTTTGCCAATACAATCGAAGAATGGTTAATGTCAGCCGAATATATAGTTAGTGCTGGAAATCCAAATGTTATTTTATGTGAGCGTGGGATTAGAACTTTTGAAACCTATACAAGAAATACCTTAGATTTAAGTGTTATACCGATTATTAAACAAAAATCTAATTTGCCAATTATTGTAGACCCCTCCCATGCAACGGGTGATTGGCGCTTAGTCGAGAAAATGGCGATGGCGGCAATCGTTGCTGGTGCGGATGGTTTAATGATAGAAGTGCATGATAACCCTGAAATGGCTCTGTCAGATGGTGCCCAATCATTAACCTTAGAAAACTTTGATAAGTTGATGGTTGAGTGCCGTAAAATGGCTAAAGCAATTGAGCGTGAAATATAATGCAAGTAAAAGTTTTTCCTAGTAAAGTTTTTGGCACTATAAAAGTTCCTGCAAGTAAAAGTGTTGTCCATCGGGCTTTAATTGCCAGTGCTCTTAGTAATGGCTACAATGAAATCGATGATGTTGATTTTAATGAAGATATTTTTGCAACAATCAATGGCCTAGAAAAACTTGGAGCTAAAATTTTAATAAAGGGCAGTACTATTTGTATTAATGGCTTTGATGTTAATCAAAACATTGATAAAGTAGAAATAGATGCCAATGAATCCGGCTCAACTTTAAGATTTTTGATTCCAATTGCGACCAGTGTTGCCCAAGAGGTTAAATTTGTAGGCAGTCAAAGATTAATGGAAAGACCTTTAAATGTTTATAAAGACTTGTACTTAGAGCAAGGTTTAATGTTTGCAGATAATAAGTGTAGAAAAATAATTAAAGGTAAATTAAAACCAAAAACTTATCAAGTGCAAGGTAATGTCAGTTCGCAGTTTATAAGTGGGTTAATGTTTCTGTTACCTTTATTAAAAGCTGATTCAATTATTGAAGTAATCAAACCGTTTGAATCTAAGCCATATGTTTATTTAACAATTTCCATTTTAGAAAAATATGGAATTAAAATTAAAACTTCTAACAATAAGTTTTATATAAAAGGTAATCAAAAGTATCAGCCATATAATCTCAAGGCTGAAGGTGATCTTTCGCAAGCGGCTTTTTTTGCGGTTTTAGCTGCGATTAATAATGACTTGGTTTTAGAAAACATTAATTTAGACAGTGTTCAAGGTGACCTCGAAATCTTTAATATTTTACAAAAGTTAAATGTAAGGGTTGAGTTTAAAGCAAACAGTGTTAAAGTCTTTAAAAGTAAACTTAAAAGTGCCAGTATAGATTTAGCTAATATGCCTGATTTAGGTCCAATTCTTTGTGTGTTAGGTTTGTTTAGTGATGACTATTTAAGGCTGGACAATGTGAGACGTTTACGGATTAAAGAATCAGATCGGCTTTTGACAATGAAAAATCAACTTGAAAAAATTGGGGCAAAAGTTATTTTAGAAGAAAATAGTATTACTGTTTATAAACTAGAAGATTTTATAGATAAAGAAATTGAAGTTGATGGGAGTAATGATCATCGAATCGTAATGGCGATGGCAGTACTAGCGACTGTCTTAAAAAAGCCACTAATTATTAATGGAGCTTTGGCCGTTAATAAATCATATCCTAATTTCTTTAAGGACTTAAATAGTATTTGGGTTAAGACTAAGTAGAAATACTAGGTCTTTTTATTTGTTTGACTACTTTATATATTTAGTACTTGACGACACCCAGTAGTAGGTGTATGATAGTAGTGAAGTGGAGGTGCTGGATGAATACTCAATTTAAAAGAGGAGTTTTAGAACTTGTGGTCTTATTAACACTAACTAAAGAAGATATGTATGGCTATCAACTTGTAAATAAGGTTAGTAAGGTAATTGATGTCAATGAAGGAACAATTTACCCTTTATTAAGACGACTGACAAATGAAAAATACTTTGATACTTACTTAAAGGAGTCAAATGAAGGGCCACCACGTAAGTATTATCGCTTAACAGCAATTGGAATAAATTATACAAACCAGCTATTAGAAGAATGGAAAAATTTTGTAAAACAAGTGGATGATTTCATTAAGGAGGAGATTGAAGTTGAATAAATTAAAATTTGAAACATATTTAAGGGAAAAGCTTTCGATACTAAAGCAAAGTGAAATTGATGAAATTATCAATGAGTACTTACAACACATAGATATGCGTAAAGCGGATGGTGTTAGTGAAGAAGCCGCAATTAAAGATTTTGGAGACTTAGATGATTTGGTTGATGAAATCTTAGATGCTTATAAAATTGACACCTCAAAAGATCAATTTGAAAACTTTAGTAATAATATAAAGAAATGGTTGAATACTGGTTTAGACTTTATAAATAAAATTACTAATTCAATCTTTAAACGTTCCGGCACTGAAATGGTCACCTTAGTGGTTGAATTTGTCTTAGTCTTAGTCTTATTATGGGTAGTGTCATTAGTCATTGATATCGTTTCGACAAATGTAATGCGGATATTTTACTACAGCCCATATTTTATTGGTCGCATCATAAGGTTTTTAGTTAGAGGTTTAAGTTTACTCTTTAACTTAACAATTAGTTTATCAATCTTATATTGGTTTGCGACAGAGCGAGTAATAAAGTTTGAAACCAGCGACACATATATTAAAACTAGTTTGAAAGCGAAAAATAAAAAAGAATTAGCTCAAAAACAAAAAGATTTATTTGAGCCTAGTGATGACATAAATATTGTTAAAGAAACAGCTAGTGATTATCAGACAGATGAGATCATTTTGAGTAAAACTATCAGGCCAGAGGCTGCACTGGAAGATTTAAAAGTTCAAGCTAGTAAGGAATCATTTTCACAAAAACTTTTTAAAGGAAATTTATTTGTAATTAAGATGATTGTCTTACTAATCTTAATTCCAATGATTGTAGTCGGTGTCTTTTTAGGAATTGCCTTTGTGATTGTTGTCTACAATACAATTATTGGCTATGGCAGTATTGGAATATCTTTAATTTTAAGTGGTGTGTTTTTAATGTATTTCTATCTTTTAACCGTTGGAATCAATTTTGTCAGTGGAGGTAAGACTAAATGAAAAAAGCACTTATAATATTTGGGATTAGTATGGCACTCATCATTAGTGGAGGTTTAATTACCGCTACCGAATTATTAAAATGGAATAAAACCGATCAAACTTTTGAAGAAATTGGCTTTGAAACCAAAAAGGTTACAATCGATATTGACATTACTGCCTATGGTGCTGCCACAATTAGTGATCATATCTTATTTAATCAAACAGCTTATAACTACTATAGTGAACTTGAGACAAAAATAGTTATAGATAATAATCAGCCAGAAGGAAAACTCAAATACGAACTTATCTTTTATCCAACTTTTGGCTACTGTGTCGCCAGTCCAAAACAATACGCCATCAAAAATAATCGCCTATACTTTAATGCTTATGATGGCTACCACTATATTGGCAATAATCACCACTTTGAAATAGTTGAGAGATTTCCAGAAAATAGTCAAATTAATTTAGATTTAGCTAGTTACTGTTATCAAGATATTATGGTTAGCCGAAGATTTATTGGAAATCTTCTTGAATATGATACTTTTAAGAAAATAATGAAGGCTAAAAAATTGCCGGTTAATTTACAACAAGCAATTATAACTATTAATCCAAATGATCAAAATAAATTAATCAAATAATCAAAACTAAAGATGCATCCAAACAAATCTATAAACTGGGTGCATTTTTAATTTATAAGCTAACCTAAGTATTGATAGTAAATAATAACTCTAAGCGTAAATATAATGATATTAATATATAATAAAGATAGCTAACAGCAAGGAGTGTGACTATGAAAAAATCAATTATAAAAGTTTTGCTATTATTAGGACTTGTTTTATCAGGATGTGCATCACCAATATCAATTAAGTCTTCTAACCTTATGTCAGGTTACAAAGAAAGTAAAGTTGATTTAATTGACATTTCAAGTCAGGGTGACAAATTCTTAAGTCGTAAAAATGAAATTTTAGATTTTTCACTAAAACTTTTTTTAGAGAGTTTTGAAGCAGAAAATATTTTGCTTTCACCACTGTCAATAGTTTATGCGCTAGCTATGACTGGCAATGGCGCCAAAAATCAGACTCTTTTAGAAATAGAAGCGGTTTTAAATTCAGACATTCAAGGACTTAATGACTACTTAAAGGCATATAGTGAATATTTGCCAACAAGTCAAAAGTATCAAGTTAGTCTTGCAAATTCGATTTGGTTTAAAGATGATCCAAAACTAGTAATCGAAAATAGTTTTTTACAAATTAATAAAGACTACTACGATGCAAGTATTTACAAGTCCGCCTTTGACAATACTACTAAAGTCGATATAAATAATTGGGTCAAGGCTAAGACTAATAATTTAATCACAGAACTACTAAAACAAGCACCATCACCACAGACAATTATGTATCTTATTAATGCCCTGTCTTTTGAAGCAGAGTGGGAGAAAATTTATCGTGTGGACCAAGTTATTCAGGGAGATTTTTTCTTAGAAACAGGTGGCAGTCAGAGTGTTGAATTTATGACTTCATCTGAGTCTATATATTTAGAAAATGATCTGGCAACAGGTGTAATTAAACCTTACAAAGATAGTAAGTATGCCCTTGTAGCTTTTTTGCCAAAAGATAATCTTTCAATTCAAAAACTTTTATTATCGCTTGATTATCAGATGGTACTTGATTTATTTGAAAACAAACAAGAAGCTGAGGTTTTATTTCAGCTTCCTAAAATGTCAATTGAATACAGCACGCTCTTAAATGAGCCATTACAAAACTTAGGAATTTCAGATGCCTTTGAGGCTAGTCAGGCAGACTTTAGTAGATTAGGCAAATTTGAAGGTGAAAATATTTTTATAAGCCAAATAGTGCATAAAACAAAACTAGTTGTTGATGAAAAAGGAAGTAAGGCAGGAGCTGTTACTGCGGTTGTAATGGATACAACTAGTGTTATTATTGACCGCAAAGAAGTTATTTTAAATCGACCGTTTGTGTATATGATAATTGATTTACAACAAGAATTACCACTGTTTATGGGAGTTTTGATGAGTCTTAATTAGTATCAAGTAGCATTAACATGTCTGGAGGGTCTTATGAAAAAGGTATCGCACTGGTATACAAATTATAATAGTGACAATTTTGAACGAAAAGAATTTTTTAGTTTTAATGATTTAGTCTTAGAAGAAAGTGAAGATGTTAAATGGCTTGAAATCACATCTTTAGCTGACCTTGATTTAATCAATGATATTGCAAATAAGTTTAACTTACATCCATTAGTTGTTGAGGATATTTTAGATTTAGACCACATGTCTAAATTACAAGATTACAATGAGTATTTATATCTTATTATCGATGGGATGGTTATGGATGAAAACAAAAAAATCAAGATCGAACAATATAGTTTCATTTTATTTAAAAATTTAATTATATCTTTTCAACAATCTGAAACCAAGGTATTCGATTCAATTATCACCAGAATTAAAGAGGGCTCTAATATAAGAAAAAATGGAGCCGATGATCTTTTATATGCTCTGGTTGATGCAATTGTTGATGATTATTTTGAAGTAGTTGAAGAAATTGGTGAGTATATTGATGAAGTAGAAGACCAAGTATTATTAAATCCTAAAAAAGAGTCACTTCAGGAAATATATAGAATAAAACGCGATTTAATATATATAAGAAAAGCTTTGTGGCCAATGCGTAATGCCATTAGTGGTATCTCCAAAAATGACTATGACCTCATTGATGAAAAAACACTATATTATTTTCGGGATGTTTATGACCATGTCATACAATTAATTGATATTATTGAAACTTATCGGGATATTTGTTCAGGAATGTTAGACACTTACTTATCTAGCATTAGTAATAAGACAAATGAAATTATGAAAGTTTTAACGATTTTCTCTTCCATATTTATTCCACTGACTTTTTTGGCCGGTGTTTATGGGATGAACTTTAAGTATTTACCTGAACTAAATTGGAAGTATGGCTATCTTAGTTTTTGGATTATTTCAACAATAATTATATTAGTGCTCTTGAGATATTTTAAAAAGAAAAATTGGTTTTAAACTATTTTGGATAAAAATTGTTTTACTAGTGCTTTTTGTCTTGATAGGCTAGGATGTAGTATAATATAAAAAGAGGTGTTTTATGCTTATTGCAAAAGTATTAGTCGAATATTCAGTTTTTCAAGTTGATCAAACTTACTCCTATCTTATAAATGACATAGCGGTTAAACCTGGGCTAAGAGTTTTTGTACTTTTTAATAACCGTAAAACAGTTGGAATTGTGATGGAAGTAGAAGAGTACGCCGGCAGTATGGAAAAATATGAAGAGGAGTTTGGATTTAAACTTAATCCTATTATCTCAGTTGTTGATGACTTTGTGATTTTAAATAAAGAATTGTTAGAATTGGCTTATTTTTTACAAGAAAAAACGATATCACCTTTAATCGCTTGTTTATCAGTAATGCTACCTTCAAAATTAAAACCATCTAGTTCTTTTGGCAAAAAGAAGTTTACAACTTTTGTTGAAGTTGTAGATAGTAAAGATATTAAATTAACACCGCTTCAAACGGAAGCTTATAATTATATTAAAAATAATCAGCCACAAACACAAACAGATTTTAATAAGGCTTTTAATGGAAGCCTTTTAAATCGAATGGAAGATAAAGGCTTAGTAGTTAAGTTTAAAAAGGAAAGCCGTTATTATGAACAAAAAGTAGAAACAAAACCCTTTCATAAATTAACGCCAGACCAAGAGTCAGTTTACAAAGAAATCTTAGCAACAGATGACCAAGTTTACTTACTGCATGGGGTCACCGGTTCGGGCAAAACTGAAATTTATTTACAATTGGCAAGACAGGCTTTAGAAAAAGGTCAGTCAGTTTTAATTTTAGTTCCTGAGATATCACTAACTCCACAAATGATAAACCATGTTAGAAGTCGTTTTGGTGACAAGGTCGCTATTTATCATTCTTATCTTAATGACCAAGAAAAATATGAACAATATCAACGAGTTGTTAAAGGCGAGGTAAAACTTGTCGTTGGTACTCGAAGCAGTATCTTTATGCCATTTGACAATATTGGTTTTATAATTTTAGATGAGGAACATGATGGGTCTTATAAACAAGGTTCAATGCCACGCTACCACGCTCGCGATGTGGCGATCGAGCGCGCTTTAAATCATCAAGCCAAGGTAATTTTAGGCAGCGCTACGCCATCTTTAGAGTCTTATGCAAGAGCTGCTAAAGGAGTTTATCATCTTTTAGAACTTCCTAATAAAATTGGTGTTCACCAGCGTATTCCTTACCGAATTATTGATACCCAAAAAGCCTTATACAAGGGCCAGTCAAATATTTTAACTAACGAGTTAATTGCGGCAATTCAAGAGCGTTTAGATAATAATCAACAAAGTGTAATCCTTTTAAACCGGCGCGGTTATACTCCTGTTTTTACATGTACTAAATGTTTAAGTGTTAAGATGTGTAAAGATTGTGATGTTGCGATGAGCTATCATCGCGATGACAACATTATGGTTTGTCATGTCTGCGGCTTAATTCAAAAGCTTCCAGTTACTTGTGATGAATGTGGTAATAATCGTTTTACTTATCGTGGTTTTGGCACACAGAGGGTTGAAGTTGAACTAAACAAGCTTTTTCCAAAGGCCCATGTTGTAAGAATGGATGCTGATCAAGTTGGAAAAAAGGGTAGTCATGAACGCTTATTAAATGAGTTTGAAAATAAAGGGGATATTTTACTTGGGACACAAATGATCGCTAAAGGTTTAGACTATCACCGTGTTACCTTAGTTGGAGTTTTAAGTGCTGATGCAATGCTAGCACGTAATAGTTATCGTAGTGTTGAAGATACTTTTAATTTAATTACCCAAGTAAGTGGTCGTGGTGGTAGGGGTCAACTTAAAAGTGAATTAATTGTTCAATCCTTTGATGCCAAACACTATGCAATTGTCTTAGCTTGTCAAAATGACTATATTAGATTTTTTAACCAAGAAATGCAATACCGCCATTTAGCTAACTATCCACCTTATTCATACTTAATTAAAATTGTCTTAAGCCATCATAATGAACAACTGTTAGAAGAAAAAACGGCGATGGTAAAAGAACTTTTAAACCAAGAAAATGTTTGGACAACACTGGGTCCCAGTTTAATGACGAAAATTAAACGTCAGCACCGCTTTCAGTTTATTTTAAAAGGTAAAGATTTAGACTTAATGACTAAAACCTTAAGTGAAGTAAACAGTAAACTTACAAAACGCTTGGCAAGTGTTAATATACTAATAGATGTAAACCCGATGGAGATGGAATAAATGGAAAACACTAAAAAAGCTTATGAAATCATATACGCAGTAAGAAAAGATAAGGCTTATTCAAACTTACTACTTCAAGGCCTTGATGACAGTTATAATGCCAATTTTATTACCCACCTTGTCTATGGCACTTTGAGAAATTATAAAAAAGTTCGTTTTGGCTGGAGTCGGTTTGTAAAAGATGACTTAGAAATAAAGATTAGTGTCCTTTTAGATTTAGGTGTTTATATGTTAAGTGAACTCGATAACACACCAGATTATGCAATTGTTAATAACTTAGTTGAAATTAGTAAAGATATTGAACATAGCAAATATACCAAATTAACAAATGCTGTCTTAAAGAAATTCATTAAAGAAGGAATGCCAGACTTTAATGAGAAATCTTTAGAAGATTTAGCAATTAAGTATAGTCATCCGTTGTGGCTAATTTCAATGTGGACGGCCCACTATGGTTTAGAAAACACACTAGCCTTTTTAAAACATAATAACAGTCAATCAAATTTAACTTTACGGGTTAACTTACATAAAACAAGCTTAGAAGCGATATTAAAAGACCCACTATTTACTAAGGCTCAACTGGCTCCAGAAGCAGTTTACTATGATGGTAATATTTTTAAGAGTAAATATTTCCAAGATGGAAGTGTTTCAATTCAAGATAGTGCTAGTCAACTTGTTGCCCACACAGTCAACGCCCAGCCCTTAGATAAAGTTTTGGACACTTGTAGTGCTCCTGGCACCAAGGCCTTCCACATTGCATCGCTAAGAGGCGATAGCGGTGAGATTGATGCAGTTGAACTCCATGAAAACCGAGCTAAACTTATCTTGGATGATAAAAAACGTTTAGGACTAAATTCTGTCAACATTTGGGTCAATGATGCGACAAAACTTGAAGACTACTTAGAAAGATTAAGTTATGATAAGGTTTTAGTCGATGCCCCATGCTCAGGCTTTGGTGTAATGCGGGGTAAACCAGAAATAAAGATCTTTACAACCCCAAACAACCTCGATGACTTAGTTGATCTCCAAGCACAACTTTTAGATTCAGCAATTAAGATGGTAAAACCTGGTGGCGAACTGATTTATTCAACTTGTACCTTAAATAAAAAAGAAAATGAAAGACAAGTTCAAAGAATTTTAAAAAACCACCAAGAATTTGAATTAATTATTGAAGAAACAATCTTTGGACATCAAAATAATAGCGATAGCTTCTATATTGCAAAGCTAAAAAGAAAAATTTAAATATGGTAAAATAGAGATGGTGAAATTATGAGAGACATATACGATTATAGTTATAAAGAAATGGAAGAATATATTTTAGAAAAAGGGATGCGCAAATTTAGAGCGCAACAACTTTTTACTTGGTTATATAAAAAGCGCGTTAATGGTTTTGATGAAATGACTGATTTAGCAAAAGACTTTAGGACAATGTTGGAAAAAGACTTTACTTTTAGCTCCCTTGAAGTTGTGAATCAACAAACAGCTAAAGATGGCACAACAAAGTATTTATTTAAACTAGCGGATGGCCACTTAATTGAAACAGTCTTAATGTACAATGATTATGGAAAAAGTGTTTGTGTTACTTCTCAAGTCGGCTGCAATATGGGCTGTAAATTTTGTGCTAGCGGCTTATTAAAGAAAAAAAGAAATCTAACTGTATCAGAAATGGTAAGTCAGGTTTTATTTGTTCAAAAACAATTAGATAAAAGTCAAGATCGTGTTAGTAATGTTGTAATAATGGGTATTGGCGAGCCTTTTGATAACTATGATAATACAATACAATTTATGAAGACGATAAACTCAGATCATGGACTAGAAGTTGGAGCCCGCAAAATTACGGTTAGTACATGTGGAATTGCACCAAAGATTAGACAATTTGCGGATGGAGACTATCAATTTAACATTGCGATTTCGCTCCACGCCCCAAATGATGACCTAAGAAGTAAAATTATGCCGATCAATCATGCTTATCCATTAAAAGAATTACTTTCATCTTTAGATTATTATTCTTCAAAAAGCAATCGACGTATTACTTTTGAATATATTTTATTGAAAGGCTTAAATGATACCCAAGAGTGTGCAAATCAACTTGCTGAAATTGTAAGAAATAGAAATGCCTATGTAAATTTAATTCCATATAATTCAGTTGATGAGTCAGGTTTTAGTTCTACTTCAGATAAAGAATCATTAAAATTTTATGATATGTTGATGAAGCTAGGTGTAAAGGCAACTTTAAGAGCCAAACATGGTGATGAAATAGAAGCAGCATGTGGTCAACTTAGAGCACAAAGTGAAAGGAATTTATAATGAAAATTGCAGGAAGAAGTGACATTGGTTTAGTTAGAGCAAACAACCAAGACAATTATTTAATCACAAAAAATAATAAGGGTGACATTTTAGCGCTTGTGTGTGATGGTATTGGTGGAGCCAAAGCTGGCGATGTCGCAAGTTTAATCGCCACTAAAAATATTGGTGAAAGTTTTTCTCAAATTGATGGGTTTTTAGACCTTAGTGAAGGTGAAACTTGGTTAAAGAAAGTTTTAAACGAGACTAATGATTTAATTTATTCAACTACTGCCACAACCGATGACTATGCAGGAATGGGTACAACCTTTGTCGGGGCTTTATTTATCAATAATGAGATTATTGTCGCCAATGTTGGCGATAGTCGGGCCTATGTTTTAGAAAAAGACCACCTAAAACAGGTGACAATAGATCACAGTTTAGTTTATGAACTTGCGGCCTCTGGTAAAATTACAGTTGATGAAATCGAAAATCATCCCCAAAGAAATGTCTTAACTAATGCCTTAGGGGTTGTCGGGTCTTTAAGGGTTGATACTTTTATTGTAGCTAAAGGTGAAAAACTTTTGCTTTGTACTGATGGCTTGTCAGGTTATGTAAAACATGCGGATCTCTTTAAAATTATTAATAATAATGAAATACAAATGGATCAAACATTAGAAGCTCTAATTACCAAGGCCAACAGTGTTGGCGGCTATGACAATGTCACAATTATTCTCGCGGACTTAGGAGGTTTTTTCCATGAATAAAGGCGATATTTTAGCAAAACGCTATAAGATTGTAAAAATAATTGGCCAAGGTGGAATGGCTGACGTTTACTTAGCCTATGATATTCTTTTAGAACGTGATGTTGCGATTAAAATCTTACGCAATGAAATCGCTAGTGATGCAGTTTCACTTTTAAGATTTAAACATGAGGCGGTGGCGGTTAGTAAATTATCGCATCCAAATATTATTGAAATCTTTGATATTGGTGAACATGATTCGCGTCAATATATCGTAATGGAATATGTTGATGGTAAAACCTTAAAACAATTAGTCAGTGATCGTGGTGGCTTATATCAAGAAGAAGCAATTTATATTATGAGGCAGTTAACTAGTGCGATTAGTGAAGCTCACAATAATGAAATTATTCACCGTGATATTAAACCCCAAAATGTCTTAGTAAAAAGTGATGGTAGTGTTATAATTACTGATTTTGGGATTGCCTTAGCCCAAAATGCCTTACATTTGACCCAAAAAGAAACGGTTATGGGTAGTGTTCACTACCTAGCTCCAGAACTTGCGCGTGGTGAAAAGGCTACTTATCAAAGTGATATTTATGCTTTAGGAATTGTTTTCTATGAACTGTTGGCAGGATCAGTACCATTTTCAGGTGAAACCGCAATTCAAATCGCAATGCAGCACATTAATAAACCAATTCCAAGTATTAGAGAATTTAATCCAACGATTGCCCAAACAGTTGAAAATGTAATAATTAAGGCTACCTTTAAAAATAAGCAACAAAGATATAAAAGTGCCTTAGAAATGTTACGCGAGCTTGAAAGTGTTTTTGATGAAGATAAAAAGGATGTTAAAAAACTAGCAACTGATCCACTATTAGTCTCAGATGATAAAACAAAAGTTATTTCAAAACTTCAAACAGTTGAAGAAACACAAAAAAATCCAAAAAGAAATAAAATGCGTAAAAGAAATGTGATTATAGCCTCAGTGTTGGCCGTAGTCTTACTTTTTGGAGCTATATATATTTCAATGCTTCCAAAACAAATCGAAGAAGTAGTTGTGCCCGATGTTGTCGGGCTAAGCTTAGATGATGCGAGAAATAGATTATTAGACTATGGCTTAATAATTGGTACCATAGACCGTGACTTAGATGATGAGCTAGATGTAAATAATGTTATTAAACAAACTCCACGTTCTAATAGTCAAGTTGAAAAGGGGAGTCAAATAAATATTGTCGTCTCTTTAGGAAAGTATTTTGTCTTTGGAGACTATGTAGGTCGCGACTATGATGTTGTAAGGTATGAATTAGAAAACGCCTTAAAGATTGTAATTAGAACTGAATATTCGACAATTCCAAATGTAGCAGCGGGTGAAATATTTTCTCAAAGTATTGTTGCCGGCAGTAAACTAAACCCAAACAATACAGTTGAAGTAAAGTTTGTTGTTGCTAAAGAACAAGAAATTACAATCCCAAGTAATTTATATGGAATGGATATCTACCAAGCTCAAAAGATTTTAGAAGACTTAGGCGCAAAGGTAATCTTAGAACCTATTACTGAAGGTAGCCCAGAATTTTTAGCGGCTCAAGAAAAAAACAAGGTTCATTCAACGCTTCCAGCTCGAAATTCAATCTATGTTCAAACTGAAAATAGTTCAGTTATTATTAAATATTACGAAGATACAGGACCGGTTGTACCAGATCCAGAACCAGATCCTGAACCAGAACCAGGAGATGGCGCATGATAAAAGGTAGAATAATTAGATTAATTTCAAATCGTTACCAAGTATTGTTAGATAGTAAGGAAATAGTTGATACTATTGCTAGTGGTAAATTAAGATTAAAAATGGCTCCAAAAACTGGAGACATTGTAAAACTTGAAATAAGAGAAGAAAAGTATATGATTGTCGATATCTTAGATCGTTTTAATGATTTAAGGCGACCGCCAATCGCAAACATTGATCAAATGTTAATTGTTGTATCAGCTAAAGATCCAGACTTTTCAGTTTCTTTAGTTGATCAAATGTTAGTGATGTCAAATTTTCACCGGGTTAAACCAGTATTAATTATTAGCAAAATGGATCTTTTAGATAAAGATGACAAAATTAATCTTTTAATAGATAATTATGTTAAAAGTGGTTATCGAGTTATTAAAAGTGGAAAAGACAAGGATACTGGCGAAATCGAAAAGATTGTTGCCAATAAGTTTTCAGTTTTAAGTGGCCAAAGTGGGGTTGGGAAATCAACTTTATTAAATCGGATTAATCCTGACTTTGAAATTAAGACTCAAGAAATAAGTCAGTCCTTAGGCCGTGGTAAACATACGACAAGACATGTTCAATACCTACCAGTTGGTAGTGGGTGGGTGGCAGATACGCCAGGCTTTTCTAAGATTGACTTAACTGTTTTAACGATAGAAGATCTAAGAGATGCCATGTTTGAATTTGAAGAGTATTCAGCTTTATGTCGCTTTAGTGATTGCTTTCATATTAAAGAGCCAGGTTGTGGAGTAATAAAAGCAGTTGAAGCTGGACTAATTCCTAAAGAACGTTATGAAAACTACTTAAAGTTTAACGAAGAAATAGCCGATGTAAGGAGACTGTATTAATGATAAAAATTGCACCATCTGTTCTTTCATTAGATTTTAGCAAGTTTAGTGAACAAATAGAAGTTTTAAATAATCATGCAGATTGGATTCATTTTGATGTTATGGATGGACATTTTGTTCCAAACATCAGTTATGGACCAAAGGTTTTAGAAGAAGTAAAAAAATTAACAACTTTATTTTGTGATGTCCATATTATGGTATCAAATCCTAAAGATGTCGCCAAATGGTTTATTGATGCAGGCGCAGATTCAATTACTTTTCATATTGAAGCGGTTGAAAATCATTTTGAAGCCTTAGAAATTATTGAGTATATAAAAAGTAGAGGTGTTAAAACGGGGATAGTTGTAAAACCAAAAACAACGATTCAGGAAATCCAACCATTGTTAAAAGCTGTCGATATAGTCTTAGTTATGTCCGTTGAGCCAGGCTTTGGTGGTCAAACATTTATGCATGACTCACTTATTAAAGTAAAAGAGTTAGTTAAATTAAGAGAATCTTTAGATTATAACTACTTAATTGAAATTGATGGCGGAATTGATAAAGATACTGGCAAGCTTGCTAAAGCTGCAGGAGTAGATATTTTAGTTGCAGGTTCTTATGTTTTCAATGGTAATATTGTTGAAAATATCAAGTCACTAAGATGAAGGTAAATATTTACTTGCCCCATACTTTCAATCCTAGTTATGACTGTGATTTTATTGTCGGGGTAGACTGTGGCGCTTTTATGTTAGCTAAAAAAGACATCCAAATGGATGTGGCTATAGGTGATTTTGATTCAATCAATGAAAAAGAGTTAGCACTTGTTAAAAAAATGAGTAAAAAACAAGTTAAGCTTTCAATTATAAAAAATGAAACGGATAGTGAAGCTGCAATTTTATATGTTTTAAGTCTAGGATATAAGGATATAACTTTAATTGGAGATGTTGGCCTTAGATTAGATCACTTACTAGTTAACTATCGTTTGACTGAAAAGTATAATGTCACTTATCTTTTAGAAAACAGCAAAATATTTAATTTTAAAAAGGGCCATCACCGGATAAAAAAAGAATTCCAATTCTTATCACTTTTTACAAATGATGAGGCGATTGTTACTCTAAGTGGTACCAAGTATGAATTAGATAATCAAAAGATAGCCTACTATGACACTTATACAAGTGCCAATGAGATTATAGATGATTTTGCCCAAATTGAGGTAGTGAGTGGTAATGTAACTGTTGTCTTAAGCTCAGACCAATAAAAAAAGCTCTTATAAAAGAGCTTTTTACTAAATCAATTATGATTTTATATTCTACCTTGTGCTTTTAAAACTTTAAGTTCTCGGGCAGATATACGGACTTTTGTTGGTTTCCCATCAACCATAATCGTAGCATTTTGTGTATTAACATTCCATTTACGTCTAGAAGAGCGTAATGAGTGTGAACGTTTGTTACCAAATAGCGGTTTTCTAGTTCCGGTTACGGATATTTTATCATTTGACATACCGTAAACCCCCTTTCTTAATTACTGCTTAGATATAATATCACATCACATATAATAAATCAAGAAAAAGCTAGCTTTAACCGACTTAATTAGGATAAATATATTTTACTTTACTTTAGGGGGATTTTAAGGTTGAATGTTTAATTGTTTTGTTTATTGTAGTATACTAGTAATATAAATTATTGTCATTTATAGATGCAGGAGGCTGAGTGTGTGAACCAAAAGGAAATTTATGGAGCTATTGAGTTTGTTGACCATGAAGTTCGTTTCATTTTGGGCGAGTTTCATAACAATCAACTGAATATATTAAAGACAGAGTCACTTTATACAGATGCAATTGATAAAATTGAAATTGTTGATACAAATAAATTGGTAGAAAACATTCAAGAAATTATTACCGATGTGTCAGACAAAATGGGTTTTACGATCGATAAAATTATATTATTGATTCCGAGTTATTCAATTAAACGTTATTCAAAAAGAGTTAAAATTGTAAACTTTGAAGAAAGCGATTATTTTTCTAAAAAAGATGTAAATGATGCGATAACGCAAGCCCTAGACTTAGAATATGCTGATAATGAGATATTGATAAATCAAGTTTTCAATCGTTATATAATTGATGGAGTTTCGTCAAAAAAATTAAAATTAGATAAAAAGATTTCTCGCCTATATGTTGATGTTGATCTATATACAGGTCCCAAAGCCTTAATTTTTGATTACATTAGTGTAATTGAAAAAGCTGGATTTGCCGTTTTGGATATATTTTTAGACAGTTATGCCATGGCAACAGAAATGGCGCTATTAGAACCATCCCGAAATAAAAACATTATAATTATTAGATATGAACGTTCTAATTTAACAATGTCACTGTTACATAATGGTAGAATTATTAACAGCTTAATGATGGATGTTGGTTATGCTGACTTAGTTGATTCAATTGTAAAAGACAATAATATTTCCAGAAATAACGCAGAAAAGCTTATTTTGACAAATGATTATTTAACGATTGCGGACAATCAAGTGGCCCCAGTTTTTCTTTATTCAGAAGGTAGTGAAACTAAATCTATCGATGATAAATATTTAAACAATTTATTAATGCCAATCCTCTGTGATCAATTTAATGAAATTAGTCAAATGATTGCGCCAATTTTAGAAGATAAAGAAAGTGAAGTTTATATTACTGGCAAGGGTGCTTCGATTGTTTCTTTGAGTGAAATTTGTCGAGAAATTTTAAAGTCACCAACAAAAGTTTACTCTCCAGCAATTCTTGGGGCAAGAAAAGGTAGTTTAACAGCTTGTTTAGGATCAATTTATGCTTACAAAGATATATCAGTTTTAAATAGCATCAATGAGAATAGTTTAAATAAGCAAATGTATGATAAAGAAATTAAATTAAAAGAATTTAGTCAGAGTGAAGATTCAATGGCAAACCGCTTTAAAGAATTATTTAAAATCAATAAGGATAATTAGGAGGAAATATAATGGCAAAATTAGATTTAAATCAAGTTGCAAAAATCAAAGTATTTGGAATCGGTGGAGCTGGCACCAATGCAGTCAATAGAATGGTTGAAGAAGGATTAGAAGGTGTTGAATTTTATGTCGCTAATACTGATCTTCAAAGTTTACATATTTCACCAATTCCAAACAAAATAGCCTTAGGTAAAGAAACTACTAAGGGACTTGGGGCTGGAAGAAACCCAGAAATGGGCTTTAAGGCTGCCCAGGAAAATGAGAGTGAAATTAGAGAATTAATGCAAGATACCGATATGGTCTTTATTACAGCTGGAATGGGTGGCGGAACCGGAACTGGAGCGGCACCATTATTTGCGAAAATAGCAAAAGAAGTTGGAGCATTAACAGTTGGTATCGTTACTAAGCCATTTACCTTTGAAGGTCCAAAAAGTATTAGGTTTGCAGAAGAAGGTTTAACTGAACTTAAGGAATATGTTGACTCAATGATTGTTGTTTCAAACAATCAACTTTTAGAAGTAATTGGAAAAATTCCTTTACTTGATGCTTTTAAGGAAGCTGACAATGTACTTCGCCAAGGGGTTCAAACAATTACAGACCTAATTGCAATTCCTGCCTTAATCAATTTAGACTTTGCGGATGTTAGAACAACAATGCAAGGCCAAGGTAGTGCCCTAATTGGGATTGGGATGGCCCAAGGTGAAAACAAGGCAATTGAAGCTGCCCAGCGGGCAATTCAATCACCACTTTTAGAAGCTAAAATTGATGGGGCAACTAATGCCATAGTTAATATAACCGGTGGTAATGATATTACAATTTATGATGCAAACGAAGCCGTCGAATTTATTCGTGAAGCAGCTGGTGGAGATGTTGATATTATCTTTGGGGTTGCGATTAATGAAGATGTCGGCGATTCGATTATTGTTACAGTGATAGCAACCGGTTTTGATTTTGATGTTAAAGTATCCCAACCAAAAGACTATCGTCAAAAACCTAAGGTAGAATTAAAAAGAGAAAGACTAAACACTGATACAAACAATTTAGATAGTAAAATTGAAGTTGAAGACTTAGATGATGATTCACAAATTCCTTCATTTATCCGTCAACGAGAATTTAAATAAGAATTGAGTGATAAAAATGCCAAATAAATATAAAGAATATTTAAGAAAATTTTTAATGGTAGTGGCAGTCATTGCGATTTTATTTAGTGGTTATCAATTGCTTCAAATAAAGGAGGAAAAAGACACCTCTAAGACAATTAATAAAGAAGTAGTCGAGATTATCGGCAAAGAAGAAGATGGCAGTGTTGGCTTTTTAACCAAAAAAAGTTTTCAAGAATTATATGCAATCAACAATGATTTTAAAGGTTATATTTATTATCCAAGCCTACAAATAAATGAACAGGTAGTTCAAGGTAGTAATAATGACTATTATTTAGATCATACTTTTTATGGTGATTATTTATCATTAGGAACAGTCTTTGTTGAGGCAAGCCAAGACATGGATGAACAAAATACAACTTTATATGGACATGGAACAACCGTTTCAACTTTAAAGTTTTCTAATTTACACAAACTAAAAAAGGCTAGTGATTATGATAAGTACAAAACTTTCTATTTTGTTGATAAAGACTTTATCTATGAATTTGAAGTTGGCGTAGTATTATATGCGCACTCGATTGATGACTATTATAGTATTCCTTATTGGATGGGTTCATTTAGTGAATCAGAATTTTCTAGCTTTATCAGTAATGCCAAAGCTAAACAGTTTTATGATACTGGTGTAAATTTTAATGCAGATGATAATATTATTTCACTTCAAACATGTTTAAACGCTACAGATGAAAGAAGATTAGTAGTAATTGCAAAAGAAGTGTCACGTCAACCACTAAAAGATCAATAAAAGATATTTGACAAGACTAACATAACTATGTATAATTGGATTTATTAATAAAGACTGTGATTGGAAAAGTAAGTACGTTAAATTTCTTAGAGAATCTATATTTGGTGAAAATAGATAAATTATAACTTACTGAAAATGGCCCATGAGTTGCATACCGAAATATTTATTAGGCTATGCCGGATGTACCCGTTAAAATACTAGAGTATAACTTTATAAATTATAAAGCGTACTTAAAGAGGTGGATACTGTGAAGTATTCACAAAATTAGGTGGTACCACGAAACTTCGTCCTATACGATTAGGAGGAAGTTTTTTTATGTTTAATCTAAAAAATGTTACCAAAACGTTTATCAGTGAAGACAGTAGAGTAGAAGCTGTTAAAGATGTTAGCTTAAAAATTAGAGAACAAGAAATCTTTGGCATTATTGGTGCTAGTGGGGCTGGCAAGTCAACTTTAATACGCACTTTAAACTTACTAGAATATCCAGAGAGTGGTCAAGTTTTCTTTAAAGATAAGGATTTATTAACTTTGTCTAAAAAAGAAATCCGTCAAACTCGAAAAAAACTTGGAATGGTCTTTCAAAACTTTAATTTACTGGCCTCAAGAAATGTTTTTGATAATGTCGCTTTTCCAATCAATAATAAAAACAAAAAAGAAGTAGAAAAAAAGGTAAATATTTTGTTGGAAATTGTTGGTATTAGTGATAAGGCCTTTAGTTATCCTAACCAACTATCAGGTGGTCAAAAACAACGAGTCGCAATCGCGCGAGCGCTGGCCAATGATCCAGATGTGCTCTTATGTGATGAAGCGACCAGTGCCCTTGATCCCCAAACAACTGACTCAATCCTATCCCTTTTAAAAGAGTTAAATAAAAGTTTAAATTTAACCATAGTTATTATAACTCACGAAATGGATGTAATTAAGAGTATTTGTGATCGAGTTGCGATTATGGATCAAGGAAGAGTAGTTGAAGTTGATGAGGTTATAAATATTTTTACCAAACCAAAAAGTGAAGTCACCAAAAGTTTTGTTAGGGAAAGCTTTAATTTAGATGATATTGCAACCTTAGTTAAAAAGAATAATATTGACCAAGGAGAAGGTTTGTTTGAATTAATATATGGACAACAATCTTCAAGTAAGGCCTTAATTACAAGTCTAATTAAAAATTATAATTTAGAAGTAAATATTATTGCTGGATCAATAGAAATAATATCTTTTCAATCCTTTGGCCACTTAGTTGTTGTTATTAAAGGGAGTGAAAAGATGATCGAAAATGGACTAGACTTTCTAGCTGACCAAGGGGTCATAGTAAATGAGTTGATAACCAATGTTTAATTTAGAGAAAATATTTCCAAATTTGTATTCCTTAAAGGATTTAATTATTACTGAAACTATAGCTACAATAAACATGGTTATTGTGGCCGGTGCCATTGCCTTTATTATCGGTTTAATTTTAGCGATTGGTTTAGTCTTATTTAGAAATAAAGGTTTAATGCCAAACAAAGTTTTATTTTCAAGTATTGATGGAGTAGTTAATTTCTTTAGAGCAATACCCTTTGTTATTTTGTTAGTAGCAAT
>JAAZDW010000027.1 GCA_012512595.1 Erysipelothrix sp. | reverse complement strand
TGGTGATCACCCGCAATTACTATTGTAGTATTCTCATAAAAATCCTGGGCTTGAATCCATGTGATAAATTCATATAACTGCTGGCTAGAATTTAAGATAACATTTTTATATTGTTCCTCATAAGGAGTTTTTGCGCCATCCGTAAGATAGCCATCTACATGGTGGGTATCTGCGGTTAACATTGTAAAATTAAAAGGTTGATCAAGATTTGCTAAATCAAGTAGTTCATCTTTTGCAAATTCATAGAGTTTTTCATCTTCATAACCCCACCACTCTAAGTAGTCTTCTGGGATTAGCTTTTGATCGATAGCGTAATTATAATCTTTAATCGTATAATTACCATGTTGGGTAAAAAAGCTCTTTCTCCCGCCAAAGTCAGCATCTGAACCAATAAAAAGTGTTTGGTTATAGCCTGCTTTCTCTAACAAGTCACCAATTGAAATAGCCCCTGGTAAAAAGTGTTCAAACTGACCATAGGAGTTGCCGTTAATTGGAAGCCTTAGATTGATACCACTAGTCTGAGCAACCATGCCGGCCACTGTCCAACTTGTACCACTAGCAGCCGCAGCTCCACCCAATTTATCGGTATTGGAAAAATGGTCATACTCTTTAGCTAAGTCGGCTATTTTATCTAAGGTGTTGAATGATAGTGCTCCACCTAAGTCTTTAGAAGTAAAGGTTGATTCATAGGATTCAACAAAGATATATACTAAATTTCGTTTATTTTTAGGAAAAGTTATTAAGTCTTCGCTAGGTTTAACGTAGTGTTCTTCATAAATTGTAGAAGTTACTAGATTGTTTTTGATATAGTCTTGAAAGCCTAGGGCTTGATAGGAATAATTAAAGGAGTATAATAACAAAATGGTTATTGCGATTGTTGTTAATAGTTTTTTTGCTGTAAATTTAATTTCAAAATATTTTAAAAACCTTAAAATAATATAGTAAAAAGAAGTGATGAGTAAAAAAATCAGTAAAGAGTTCAGTAATGGTCCTTTAATATAACTTAATAAAAAATCCGAATTACTTCCTGTCATCGGTACTTTGAGATGGAAAATAATTTCGTCAAGTGATAATTCATCAAAGGTTGTGATAAACCAATTAGTACTGGACACTACTAAAACACCTATAAACAAAAACACTTTCTTTATTAATAATTTTAGATATCGTTGCATAAAATCACCAATCAAATAATACCATATCTAACATTATTTACCAAATAGATAATCTTAATCGATATAAGGTATTGTAAAAAAAATGATAGTGCAATTTTGCCAGTTATTATTAAGTGCAATTTAAGCAGAGGAGAAATAAATAACCATATTTCTAACATCAATTAACAAGTTTATAATCAACTATTATAAAATGATTAGTGATTTTGTCTTTTACAACTCTTTTTGATGATTATGATATAATTGATTAGATTAAGTTAGATAATACCTATTCATTAATTTAGAAATTGGGGAAAATATGAAAATTTTAGTAATCTATAATCCTGTCGCAGGAATAACCAAGAGTAATGAGCTTGAAACAATAGAAGCTTTTTTAACCAACAATAATTTAACTTTCGATTTAGAAAAAACAACAATCGAAAATGGTCCCTCTGTTATCTTGTCTAAGCAAAATAAAGATTATAAAGCTATTGTCGCTTGTGGTGGCGATGGGACGGTTAGCGAAACTATTAATGGCATGCATAAGTATAAATATGATTGTCCTCTTTTAATTGTCCCAACTGGGACAAGCAATGAAATTGCTCAAAACTTAGGCTTAAAAGATGAAAGTATCGATATCGTCTTAAACCGCCTACTTCAAAATGAAATTTCAACACTTGACTATGGCCTAATTAATGAAAACAACACTTTTACGTATGCCTTAACTTTTGGTAATTTTACAGAAGTTACTTATAAAACACCGCAACAAATGAAGAATTGGTTGGGATACCGTGCTTATTTACTTTATGGATTTTTGACTTTTAGAAAAGTTAAAAGCTATCGTTTAAAAATAAAAACCAATAATATAAATATTAGTGGAAATTACGTCTTTGGCGCCATTAGTAATTCAAAAAGTATCGGAAATATTGTCCACTATGATGAAAATGAAATATCCCTTTGTGATGGAAAATTTGAAGTTTTATTAATCTCAAAACCAACTACAGTTAAAGAACTTCGTTTAATAATTACTGGATTGATTCAAAATAAATATACTAATGAAATGTTTACGATCTTTACTACTAATAAAATAAAAATTCAATCTAAAAATAATATCAATTGGAACACAGATGGAGAATTTGGTGGAGCTTATAAAAATTTAACTGTCTCAAACTTAAGGAAGAAAATAAAATTATTAGTTTAAAGGGTTTGCTATAAATTCATAGCAAACCTTTTTTAAATATAATATTTATAAGTTATTTAATTAAATTAGTAACAGCTTTTATTTTTTCAACATATACTGCATCACTAACCGTGTTGCTTCGCGAATAATGGTCAATTTTTAATATATTTGTATTTGGCCCAAGTTCTTTTTTAAGTTTGTCTTTGACAACTTTTTTGTTTAGTTGAGAAAAGGCTGCACCACCTACCGCAACAATAGTCGGATTAATACTTTCTAATAACTTTAACTCATTAATTAGTCCTTTGACTTGAATATTCATAAAGTCTACATCACTCATCAAATCATTTAAATTATTTGAATCTGAATCACTGTCAGCTACAGGTTCTACTTTACCATCTCTATTAAATTTTATAAGATCTGTCATATATGCTCCCCACAGTGGAGTATTCTTATAAGCTAGTTTTTGTCTTGAATCACCTGAGAATCGATGAAGACCTTTTGTAACATCTAGTTCTTCATGAAAGATTAAGAAATCATAGTTTGGGAGCACAGAGTTTATTCCTTTAAACTGAGAAACCCTATTTTCATCTCTTAAACCAAAGTTAAGTGCCACAATAACAACATCATTATGAAGACCAAGCTTATTTATTATCTTGTCATTCATTTTTTCATTGAAAGTTTTTACGATTGTATTGATTTTATAGCCTTTGTCATTAAGATCAAAGCGATGACTTCCATCTTCTGAGTCATTCCATACGGCCCAACTTGAACAAATTCCATAATTATCTTTCATTGTATTGTAAATTTTAGTGTTAATTTTTGACATTATTTTCTCCCCCTATTAATTTCTTTTATCCTACCTTAGACTATTATTTCAATTTATTGACGAAAATCTTTCATTTCAATAACTTGATATTCATAGTCATCAACTTCATCTGGACCAAAAGCCATCATCATCATTAAGTCGATTGCTTTATCTGATTGATATAAATTCGCTATAAGCAATACTTTGTTTGCCTTAACTTCGATAAGTTCAAAATCAAACAGCCCCGCTACTAAACTTTTTATACCACGTTTATTTACATAGTCTGCATTAAACCAAATTTCAAGAATATGAGTCATTATATCGTTTGAATCTTCATTCCTTATGTTTACATCATTACTATTCATAGACCCCGCCTTTTAAAATTATTTTACATTATCATAACACTCAGTTGTTAGGAAAGTGTCGATCCTTACTCTTACTATCATATAGCATGTTGCGGCCACATACAGGCCAGGTGTTGAATATAAGTAAACATCATATACAAAATATTTTATTTATTATATTTGTATTTAACATATTTTTTATATCTTTCATCTTTTATTTGACCTTTATAATTTAGTCCAAAGCCAAAGTCATAAGTATTGTCGTTACTATCCACATAACAGTCCATATCGTGGCCAACATCTTCCATTTGTTTTTCAACTGTTTCCATATCTTTAGGCATTTGAAAAGGTAACATTGCTTGAGGTTCAAAATTTCCACTAATAACTTCTAGGATTGCTTGAGTTTGGACATTAAAATCTAATAATAAACCATTAATGTATGGTTCAAACTCAGCAACAATCGTTGGGTTGGCTGTTCTTTTTACAACAATAATATCTTTATCAGGCATCATTTTTCTTGTTTCTAAAATTATATCTAAATCTTTACTATTACTAGGGGTATTACTTTTATTTAAGTAACTACGATCTTCACTTTCTTCATTTGCAAGAGCTTTTGTTCTTGCCTTTAATGCAGTATAGGGTTGATATTGTAAACTTATTGGTAAAAACCCTGCTTCTTTAGTATACGGCAGTGTTGCTGGTGACTCAATAAAGATTAAGGCAAAGTCAGCAGCTTTTGGATTTGTGACAACCTCATAATACTTATTCACTATATCAACACTGACCGGAAATTTGCTGTGGGCTGGTATTACATTGCCAAACCAGTCAACATTCTCATCAATAATTCTTTTGGGAATATAAACTTTTTTACCTTTTTGAATTGGAAGTGTCTTGTTATCATTCTTTAACATGACAACTGATTTTATTTGAGCTATAAAGCCTTCTTCCATAAACTTTGGATTAGCGACCACTGCTTGCGATCTATTTTCATCTAAGTATGGATTTTCAAAAAGTCCTGTTTGAAAGATATTTCTTAATAAACGTGAAGCGCTCTTTTCAAATCTCTTTCGCATATAAATTTGTCCATCATTTTTTACACCAATATCAAAGGCATCTAAAACTGGTTGGATTTCATTATTGCCACCAAACTGATCAACACCTGCAACTAGTAGTTTATAGTGACGTTGGGCTTCACTTAGATCTTCAACACCCCAACTTTTTCCTGACAAAAATGATGCAAAGTCTTGATTATCCTGAGTTATCAACCAATCGGTACAAACAACTCCATCATATTTATAATTACCTCTTAATAAATCTTTTATTAAATATTTACTATAAGCATTGCCAACATTTTCACCATACTTTTTATCTTGGTCATAAGAGATTGTATAATATGGCATAATTGCTGAAGCTTGCTTTGTTTTACCTTTTAAGTTAAAAGCACCTTTAGTAAAAGGTAGTAAGTGTTCTTCAAAGTTATCTCCAGGATATACTGCAAACTTGCCATAGCGATAATGAGCATCACGACCAGCTTCACCACTGCCGCCTCCTGGCCAATGTTTTACCATCGCATTGACACTATCAAAACCCCAACCATTTTCTGTATTACTTGTCTGAAAGCCATCAATATAGGCTTTTGTAAAATCTATCGTCAAATTTGTATCTTCTCCAAAAGTACCATTAAATCGCATCCACCTTGGATCAGTTGCTAAATCGACTTGGGGAGATAAGGCTGTTGTAATGCCCATAGCACGGTATTCTTTGGCTGCCACTTCTCCAAATCTTTTCGCTATTTTGGGATCAAAAGTTGCCGCTAAACCTAAGGTTTCTGGCCAAAATGAAATCATCCCACCAGCTCCGGCATTAAATTCTGAGTCGGCAATTGGTGAATGTCTTGGATCAGAACTAACATTTACTGGAATTCCAAGCCCTAAACTTTCTGCTAAAGTTTGAATGTTATTGCTCCACTTTGCTGCAACTTTGGCACTATCTACATTAGTAATTAAAACATGTCTTAACTCATCTTTGATCAAAAAATCTTTTTGTTGATCCGTTAAATCAGAAATAGTTTTACCACTTTCTAATAGAAGTTTACCATCATATTTACCGGCAAACATTTTAGAGAATAAATCATCACTTGATGAAATTGTCTGGTGCTTACTATAAAGCATCAAACCTGCCATCTGTCTAATCGACATCTTTTTAACTAAGTCTTTAATTCTTACTTCGATTGGCAACCGCCAATCTTCATAGGCATCTAAAAATCCATTATTGTTTAAGTCTTTAAAATACAGACCATCAACTTCCAAGATTTTCGCCTTAGTATAACCTAAAGTCGGTCCATTCTCATTGCTTACTAGCTTGTATCCTTTTTCGACATATTTATCCAATTAAAATTCTCCTTCCACTTTAAGTTTTATTTTATCAATTATTACGATTACATTGTAATTAAATATTGATATTATTATACTACATTATTGATCTTGATTATTGTGCTTTTAGAATTATAGCAAGAAGAAGGTTTTGACTATAACATAAATTAAAAGTTTGCGGGCCATTTAAAAACCCAAAGCCGATAACTTTGGGTTTTTACTACTTTAATTTAAATAAACTCAAATAGATTTTTATCATCTTTTGTAACTGTTTTATTTTCTGACAACAATTTAATCTTTTCGCCTGACGTAAATATAAGAGGAGTTATTGTTGGTTTGTTTTTATCTTTTAGATAATCAAGGTCAACCTCTGCCAATAGATCACCACGTTTAACTGTGTCTCCCTGCTTCACTTTAATCAAAAATCCTTTTCCATCTAATTCAACTGTATCAATTCCAATATGAATTAAAATACTAAGCCCGGCTTTTGTTTCGATGCCATAGGCATGCCCTGTTGGAAAAACGACTTTTAGCTCGCCACTAACTGGTGCATAAATCTTACCTTCAATAAGTTCTATTGCAAAACCATCGCCCATTAATTTTTGGGCAAAAACTTGATCTGGAACCTTATCCAATGTAACAACAGTCCCTTTTGCAAAAGCGTAAAAATCATTATCTACTCCTTTTTTCTTTAAAAACTTAAACATTGTGACCTCCTTTATTTACTTATGGGTTTTTTATATAATTATTTAGTTTCTGGTTTTGGATACTCTTTCCCTTTTAAATCAACAGTAATTTCTTTAATTACATGTTCAGTTCCTGAGACTGGTCGATCGCGGTGATCACGTTTTAGTGAAACAATTTTGTCAACATTTTCAATTCCTTCAATGACTTTGCCAAAACCAGCATAAGCGCCATCTAAGTGTGGTGAGTCGGCGGTCATAATAAAAAATTGTGAGCCTGCACTATCTGGATGACCAGATCTAGCCATTGATAAGACGCCACGATGATGCTTTAAATCATTCCCAAATTTATTGCTAGAAAATTCACCTTTAATTCTATAGCCTGGTCCTCCCATTCCAGTACCATCCGGGTCTCCACCTTGAATCATAAAACCTGGAATTACACGATGAAAAATTGTTGAATTATAAAAGCCTTTACTAGCTAAGTCAATGAAGTTATTAACTGTATTAGGGGCTATTTCTGGAAAAAGTTCTGCGACAATAACGTCTTTGTTTTCCATTGTAATTGTAACTATTGGGTTATTTGTTTTATCCATTTTATCTCCTTTTAATCTGATAAAGTTATCTTTAAATCAGAATTACTACATTTTGTAGTTTATTATTTTTTACTCTTTATAAATTATACCATATTTTAACTTATTAGAAAGTCATCTTTAAGTTATTGCTTACTACTTCTATTCGCAAACTTTTTATAGTCAATATCACGGGCTATACACCAATCTTTCGCCTCTTTTAAGACTATTATGTCTAAGTCTTTAAGTTGGTCGATATTTGTTTTGCCCAAAATAGTCATGATTACTTTTAACTCTTGTTTCCAACTATTAATTAATTCAATTGTTTCTTCAACTCCGTGATCTAAAAGATAGGTTAAAAAGAAGGCTGAAATTCCGACCGCCTTAGCCCCCATTGCCAATGATTTAATTATGTCTAAGGGATTTCTAATTCCACCTGATGCGATGATATCTATCTTTTCAACAAAACCTTGGGCCTCCAATAGCGAGATTACTGTTGATTGACCAAAGTTTTTTAGATAATCAAACTCGGCCTTTTTTCGACGGGAATTTTCAATTGAGGCAAAATTTGTTCCACCAAAGCCACTGATATCAACACTCTTTACACCAACATCTACCAATTGTTTAATTGTTTCACGACTCATGCCAAAGCCAACTTCTTTAACTATCACCGGAATACTGACTTCTTTAATTATTTCTTCAATATTATTAAGCCAGTTTGAAAAGTCACGATCTCCTTCTGGCATAATTAACTCTTGAATCACATTTAGATGAATTTGAAGCGCATCGGCATCTAAAATGTCAGTTGCTTTATTCGCCTTTGCTTTTGAATACTCAGCTCCAATGTTGGCAAAAATTAAACCTTCTTTATTAATATCTCTAATGACTTTAAAACTATCTTTAACACCCTCATCTTTTAAAGCAGCACTTAATGAGCCTGAAGCCATCGCAATATTTGTTTCTTTCGCAATATAAGCTAACTGTTCATTAATAAGTTTAGTTTTTTCACTGCCACCGGTCATTGCATTTATAAAAAAAGGATAGTCCATTTCTAGGTTTGCGACCATTGTTTTTAAATCAACATCAGCTAAACTAATTTGTGACAGTGAATTATAAACAAATTTTAAATTATCAAAGTCAGATTTTGAGTTATCTTCATACATTTTTTTTGCCAACTCAACATGTTCATCTTTACGATTATTCATTTTCACACTCCTCTTGATACACTTTTAAAGGTAAATATACAATTCCATTGTTTTGCCATTGATTAATTAATTCAATTTGATCAACATCATCTTTAAAGATTGCGATTCCACAGTCACCACCACCGGCCCCTGAAGACTTTGCCGAGCCTTTAAAGTTATTGGCTATTTCAATTAATTTAGATAACTGGGCTGTTTCAATTTCAACCTTAAATTTATCACCAAGATCTTTTAATAGTTGTTTATTAATGTTAATTTGGTTTTGGATTTTTAAGGTATCGTTATCTTCAAAAGCGAGAACCATTTTTTCAACACAGTCTTTACTTTTTTGTAAAAAGTCTAAGTAATAGATTTTTTGTTCTTTTTTACCTTGGTTGATTTTATCAACAAGGACTGTCGTACTAGCTGGTGTTTCAGTCCAACCAATTACCAGGGTTAAATCCTTTGGAGCTTTTAGTGACTTAATTTCTAAATAAGGCCACTTTACTTGTAAAAGTTCTTTGACTGATAAAACTTTTAATTTTTTACTCAACCAGTTTTTATCAAAGCTCTTATAAACAATCCAACCGCCATAAATGCTAGCGGCTAAATCACCACCAGAGCCATTGCTATTAATGTTTAAATGGACAATCGCTGCTAATTTAAATAATTGTTCTTTAGTTAAGTCAATCTTATAAAATTTACTCAAAACTTTTATCGTGCTTACTGTTACTGCCGCACTTGAGCCTAGACCATATTTTTTGCCTTGCTCATCTTCAAGTGAACTTTTGATACTTAAATCAAAATAATTTAAATCCATATTAAGTTGAACAGCTAATTGTTCAACTACCTTAATACAGTTGACAACATAAGAAAGTCGGTCATCACGATAGTCTAAAACTAGTCTGTCTTTTTGTCTAATAAAAGATATTGGGATGTTATCATAAGCATGGATACTACCTTTGTCTTTACTTGGTTTTAATGAAACCTCAATAAATTGATCAACGGCAATAATTATTGCAGGATAGCCTTTTTCAACAACTGCATATTCGCCCGCAATGTATAGTTTTCCAGGTGATTTACTGACAATCATTTTATCGCTCCTTTTTAAATAATTTGAACTTTCGGTCCAACTTTTGTGACTATGATATCTTTTTTGTCAAAACTTTTTAAAAGATCTTCTTTAATTGTATTTGCATCTGAGAGTTTACATAATATTTTTACATTTGGACCCGCATCCATCGTAAAGTAGGCAGCTATCCCTTTTTCTCTAAGTTGCTGGACTATTTGTATAACTAAGATACTGTTAGGTTCAAAGTACATTATTGGAGGCTTAGCCGCTAACATTGTTGCATGCATTTTTAGGGCATTTCTTTCACTAATTTCTCCAATTTTTCTTATATCTCGATCTTTAATCGCTGCTTTGATATCAATTAAATCTTTTTCACTGTCTTTGACCCAACTAGGATAATAAGGTGAGGTCAAAACCGTTTGTTTCATTGCTTTTGTACTTGATATTTTCTTTTCATTACTATTAACAAGTACGACAACCATACCGATATCCCAATTAGCATCATCAATCTCAATTGCATAAGAGGTCTGATCACTATCACCCTTTTGCCATTCAACAATTCCACCATAAATACTTCTGGTTGCGCTGCCTGAGCCTTTTCTGGCGAAAGTTGATAACGCTTTGTCATTTAAGTTAAGTCCACTAGCCTTATTGGCTGCGGCTGCTAAAGCCGCAAAAGCTGACGCCGATGAGGCAAGTCCCGCTGCCGTTGGTACATAATTAATACTTTTGACAATCGCTCTTGTCTTTATATTTAACCGATCTCTAAATAAATCTAAAAATTTACTAACTTTTAAAAGCGTAATGTCATCTTTTCTATTATCAAGATAAAATTCGTCTTCACTAATAAGCTCACTAAATTCTACCTCTGTTTCTGTATAAAATGCTTCTAAGGTTAAAGAGAGGCTGCTATTGTTTGGAATTGATAATTCTTCATCTTCTTTTCCCCAATATTTTATTAGCGCAATATTTGCATGTGCTCGAGCTTTTGCTTTCATTTAAATAACCTTTCTTTCTGCCATATTCATAATCC
>JAAZDW010000005.1 GCA_012512595.1 Erysipelothrix sp. | reverse complement strand
CTTCTGGGATTATAGTATTACTATAATTTAACTCTTTACTATTATAACCAAATATTTTAGATAAATCAAGAAGATTATTACTTATTAAACGATTGGTTGATAGATAAAATTAATTATTTTTCAATTAGTTTTGTGCCACTTGAAGTACCAATTCGATTAGCTCCAGCTGCAATCATCGCCTTTAAGTCAGCTTGGCTTCTGACTCCACCGGCAGCCTTAATTAGGGCGTCATCGCCAACTGTTTTTTTAATGATTTCAACAACTCTTATATTAGCTCCACTTGTTGAAAAGCCAGTCGATGTTTTTACAAAGTCAGCTTTTGCTTCTACACATAGCTTGGAAACTTTTCTAATTTCGGCATCGGATAATAAAGCTGTTTCAATAATAACCTTAAGGGTTTTATCTTTACTAGCCGCTCTAACCGCCTTAATATCATTTAAAACATAGTCATAATCTTGATCTTTTAGTTTACCAATATTAATAACCATGTCTATTTCATCAGCACCTTTAAGAATTGCATCCTTTGTTTCAAAAACTTTTGTTTCAGTTGTATTTGCCCCTAGTGGAAAGCCAACCACGGTACAAACTAAAACATCACTAGCTTTTAGCTGGTTTTTACAAAAAGTAATCCAAGCTGGATTTACACAAACTGCTTTAAAGTCATAGTCGATTGCCTCTTTACATAAGACACTAATCTCGGCCTCTGTTGCTTCAGGCTTTAATAAAGTATGGTCGATATATTTATTCATTAATACTCCTCCTCTTTTTGATCAATTAAATATTCTTGAACAATTTTCTTTGATATTTCAACATCACCCAAGTAAAACTCTTTGCCATTAACACGGGCCATATATTGATCATTGCCTTTGCCTAAAAGCAAGATAACATCATCTTCATTCGCCAGTTCAATTGCTTGATAAATCGCATCATAACGATTTTCAATAATCACATAATTGCCACTAATACCCTCGGCAATTTTATTGGCAATCGCTGTAACACACTCTTTACGTGGATCATCTTCGGTTAAGATTATCATATCACAATACTTATCTGCGATTTCACCTAACATCCGGCGTTTTAAAACATCGCGCTCACCAGCACTGCCAAAGACTCCAATTATTTTTTTATCGCCTTTGATTTCATCGGCATATTTAAAGATTTTTTCAAAGCCATCTGGTGTATGGGCATAGTCAACAATAATTTGCATATTTTGGCCTAAAACAATCGGCTCGACTCGACCATCGACTTGATCTAAAGTCTTTACTGATTCAACGATTTTTTCAATTTCCAAACCACTCTCACACAAAGCCGCAATGACTGCCAAAAGATTATAAATATTGAACTTAGCAACTAAGTTTGTCGTAATTGGATAGATGTTTTCTTTAATAATTAAGTTAAAGGTTGTAAAATGATTTGAAAAGTCAATGTCTTTTGCCATATAGTCAGCTTTGCTTTCAATACCATAAGTAATATTTGTTCCTCCACTTCTTTCAAGTAGAGTTTTTCCATATTCATCATCAATATTAATAATGGCCACTTGCTCTTTTGTTAAGCCTTCAAATAGTTTTGCCTTAGCATTAAAATAATTATCCATAGTCCCGTGATAGTCTAAGTGTTCATGGGATAAATTTGTAAAAATTGCATAGTCCACTTCTAAGGCTTGAACTCTTTTTTGTTCTAGACTGTGGCTTGAAATTTCTATCGCAACTGCCCTAACATCAGCTTTAAGCATATCAGCTAAAACTTTCTGTAAGTCCAAGACATCTGGAGTTGTGTGAAGAGCTTCAATTTTTTGATCATCATATTGAATATTTATCGTTCCAATATAACCAGTTTTTTTATACCTATTTAAAACACTTTTTAATAAAAAGGCGACAGTTGTTTTACCGTTAGTTCCAGTAACGCCAAAAACTTCTAAATTTTTACTTGGATACTTATAAAATTTAGCACCAATATCATTAAGGGTATCTAAAACACTTTCGACTTTAATATAATGAATGTTTTTATCATAAAAAGTTAAGTCATCAGAGTGGATAATACAAACAGCCCCATTGGCGATGGCATCTGTTACATAAGTATGACCATCATTGATTAAACCTTTTACACAGAAAAACATTCCATTTTCAAGCTTAATTCGAGAATCAGTAAAAAGCCCTTCAATTTTAATTTTCGGTTGGCCACTTAATAATTCATTTAGATATGTTACTGGTTTATTTTGCTGTTCCATAGGCGATATCCTTTCTTACTTCATTTACTATAACATTGATAAATTTGTTTTTTACATCAGCCTTTGATTTAAATCTAACTTCAAAGTATTCACTTGTATAGCCCTTATAGTAACCTTCTTTATCTTTTCCTTCAACTAAAACTGAAACTGGCTTATTTATAAATGTTTTTATATAATCATGTTTCATTGTTTGTGAGAGGGCTAAAAGTTTACTAACTCGAGCTTTTTTAACATTACCGTCAACTTGATTAGCTAGTTTTTCGGCAACGGTTGTTGTTTTGGGTGAATATGGAAAGACATGTAAAAAGCTAAAGCCTAAGTTTTTGATAAAATCATAGGTTTCTTGAAAATCGGCTTCACTTTCATTTGGAAAACCAACAATAACATCAGCCGAAATCGAAACATTTGGCAACTGTTTTCTAATGTGTTTGATTTTTTCTTGATATTCTTTAGTTGTATAACGACGGTTCATGGCCTTGAGAGTTTTATCTGTGCCTGATTGAAGTGGAATATGCCAGTGATTGGCGATCTTATGATTTGATTTAGCTAAATCAATAATTTCATCACTAACTTCAAGGATTTCAATTGAAGAGATTCGCAATCTTTCTAAATTGGTTACTTGGTTTAATATTGTCTCCATTAATTCTTTAAGACTACTATTAATATTACTGCCATAGCGGCCAGTATGAATTCCTGATAAGACAATTTCTTTATGGCCTGTTCTAACTAAGTATTGAGCGTTTTCAATTACCTTAGTTAATTCTTGCGAGCGCTCTTTGCCTCTTGCAAAAGGAATTATACAGTAAGAACAAAATTGGTCACAACCATCTTGCACTTTTAAAAAAGCACGGTGTTGGTTTGAAAAAGAACTGACTCCTAAGTCTTCATAGTCAAAGTTACGTTGATCTTTATCAACCGCAACGATTGACTTACCTTTTAAAACTTGCTCAATTAAGGGTAATAGTTCACCTTTACGATTACTACCAACTAAAAGGTCAATCTTTTCATTTTCTAATAATTTATCTGTCTCAACCTGGGCATAACAGCCAACCACTACTATTAGTGCATTGGGATTATTTCGATGGGCTTGATTAATTCGCTGCCTGGTTTTATTGGCAGCCATATTAGTGACTGCACATGAATTAACAATATATATATCCGCAGCTTCTTTACTATCAACATAAATATAACCTGCGTTGATTAAAGTTTGAATATAACTTTCAGACTCAAAGGCATTAACCTTACAGCCTAAAGTAATAACTGAAAATTTCATTTTATCAACTTCCTTTTAACGCGTTTCAAGCGCTTTAATAGCCTTTTACTTCCTAATTGGTTAAAGATTAAATAATCAACTAAAGCTTCTTTTTCATTATTATAAATAAAACTGGCAATTGTGTGGACTTGTTCTTCATTTAAGGGTTTAGAAATTCCAAAACTAATACCTGCATTATTGTCCTTATAAAAGCGATTAACTAAACTACTATATAAAACATAATTATCATCATCACCTACAATAAAATCAACTTGACTAAAACCTGATTTAACTGGTAAAATTCCAAATTTGCTTGGGTCAATGACAATCTTGTTAAAGTCATATAAGTATTTGCGATAAGCATCATTTTCAAACATTAACATATCATGATCATAGTAAGCATTAATAAGATCATCAAAAAAGGCCACAAAGTATCTTTTATCTTGGTAAATAAAGTGTTTTAAGCTATCCATAAAAGGGGCTAGTTTTTGATAGAGTAAAAAGTGTTTTTCTTGATAACTAATAACATCCCATACTTCTCCAAACTCAGCCTTTAAGTCAAAAAATTTATTTTGAATCTCTCGCATATTATCATAACTAGTGCGGATTACTTCAAACCTTATAAAGTCTTCATCATTTTTAATCTTAAAAAACAAATCCTGGCGAGATAATTCTTTTTCGTAGCGACGAAACTGCCAAACATTTGTTTTTTCTTTGTATAAATATTGTTTGTTATATTTATTTAGTAATTTAGATAATTTAAGCATAATTCAACCCTATTCTTTAGTCTTTTAAGACTTTACTTCAAATTTATTGCGACACCTTGAACAAGTAACGATTACCTTACCTTGTTTTTTAGGAATTCTTAACTGTTGGTTACAACTCTTACAAACAACATACTTATGTGTCTTAAAATGTTTAATATTTAACCAAAAAACTTTGACTCTAGCGACAACTTTATTATAATATTTTGTATACAATAAGTCTTCCTTAGTTCTTTTGAAATGTTTTTGTGACAAACTTCTAAATAAACTAATAAACAATCCAATTAAGGAAAGAATCCTTAAAATATTGCTTTTTGTAAAAAGTGATATTACAAAAAAGACAATCGAAAGGTAGTACAAGTGTTGCGACAAGCGATCCATACCATGGGAATTTCTTAAAAAACGTTTTATTTTATCTTTCATTTTCTATCTCCAGACTTTGCTAATTGTATTAAACGACTTATTTCACTTGGCAGCATCTTTCGATATTGACCAATAGCTAAACCTTCTAAAGTCATAAAGGCAACCTTACTACGGTGTAGGCTAATTACTTTACAACCAATTGCTTCAAACATTCTTTTAACTTGACGATTTTTTCCTTCACGAATGGTTATAGTTACCTGACTATATTGCTTTTTTTTATCGAAGTGATCAACCACAAGTTTTGCCGGTAATGTCTTTTCACCGTCTAAAAGAACTCCCCTTTCAAGCTTAAATCGCATCGTATCAGTTATAAACTTATCAACAACAACTTGATAAGTTTTATTAATTTCAAAGGATGGATGAATCATTGCATTTGTAAAGTCACCATCATTTGTAAGCATTAAAAGGCCGGTTGTATCAAAGTCTAATCTTCCAACTGGATAAATTCTTTTTTCTTCTTTGATTAAGTCAACAACGACTTTGCGCCCGCGGTCATCACTTACTGAGCATAAAACATCTTTTGGTTTATTAATCATATAATAAACTTTACTTTCAGCAACAATTTCTTTATCATCAATTAAAATAATATCATCAGGACCAACTTGACTTCCAAGTTCGCTAACAATTTGATTGTTGACTTTAACTCTTTTATCGACAATTAACTGTTCAGCTTTGCGTCTTGAAGTATAGCCACTTTGTGCAATAACTTTTTGAAGTCTTTCTAATTTAATCATATAAATCCATCTCCATCTGGCCACTATATTCTGGTAAGTCTGGAAGCTCATCAACACTTAATAATTTAAATATATCTAAAAAATCACTTGTTACCCCATATAAAATTGGTAACCCTGGGGCTTGCGCTCGACCAACTTCTTGAATTAGATTTCTAGATGCAAGTCTTCTTAACATTGTATCACTTCCAACACCACGAATTTCTTCAATTTCAACTCTGGTAATTGGCTGTTTATAGGCAATGATGGCTAAAGTTTCCAAAGCTGATGGTGAAAGAGTATTTTGTTTTGTAATTGTAAATAATTTTTTAGCATAGTCATGAATTTCAACTTTGGAAATAAACTTATAAAGTCCTCCATAATTTACTAATTCGATTCCATGGCGATTACTGAGATAACTATCCCTAATTTCATTTAAAGACTCTAAAACTTCTTCTTTTGGTATTTCTATGATGCTAACCAGATTTTCTAGCGTAACCCCTTCATCACCTACCATAAATATCAAACCTTCTAAAATACTAAACTTTCTATTTTTATCCATTTAATTCACTCCATTTAAGCCAAATTTCACTTTCGTCATCTATTACAAAAGTCAAAAGGTTTAATCTAATCATATCTAAGATGGCCAAAAAGGTTACAACAAAGACATGCATATCACTTGAATCACTCACAACATCACTAAAGCTAAATGACCCAACACTATTATTAAAACGACTTCGAATACTAATTATTCTTTCATCTACTGAAACTTCTTTATGCGTTATTTTACTTTGAAAAGGATTATCTAAAGAAACTCTTTGCATAAGCTTATTCATTGCCTTTAGTAAGTCAGAAACATTGCCTTGGAGATCTTTTATTTCAACATCTTTTAACCAAACTTCGGCAACTGGTTCTAAGGATGTTGTAAATTGTTTATTACGATCTTCATAACGCTGTTCTAAAGCCTTGCTGACTTCTTTAAATTGTTGATATTCCAATAATCTTTTAACTAAAATATCATGAGGATCTTCTTCATAGTCATCATCAAGTTCACTTTTATCTTTTGGCAATAACTTTTTACTTTTATATTCAATTAAAGTTGCAAGCATCGTTAAATATTCACTTGCTATTTCTAAGTGAATTTCTTTTGCCGCATTAATATAAGCGATATATTGATCAACCAACTCTAAAATATCTAAGTCAAACAAGTCTAACTCTTGCTGTCGGATTAGATGTAACATTAAATCAAGTGGTCCCTCAAACTGATTAATTTGTACTTCAAATGCCATTTATTTTCCTACTTTACAATATTTTATAAATTATTGGTTCAACTTTTACTGGATTTTGACTTATTTTAAAACTTGTTCGTAATTTTTCTAACCATTCTAAGTTTAATTCATTATCATGGTAAACATCGACTATAGGCTCGCCTTTTTTTATACTTTCGCCAACTTTATGTTTTAAAACTAAGCCAACGGCTGGATTTACATCATCTTCAGCCTTACTGCGGCCAGCTCCAAGTTGCATCGCTAAAACACCAAGTTGGTGCGCCATTATATCTTCAATATAGCCTGATCCTTCACTTTTAATGACGGTTATGTGTTTTGCTTGTGGTAGTAAACTTGCATCATTAACTACTTCTGCGTTTCCACCTTGAGCTTTAATCATTTCCGCAAACTTTTTAATGGCACTACCATCATCAACCGCACCTTGGACAGCTTTTAGGGCTGATTCCATATCAGAATAAAGGTTTGCTTGTATTAGCATAATGGCTGCACTGTTATAACATAAAATTTCTAAGTCTTTTGGACCATGGCCCTTGAGTGAGTCAATTGCTTCTTTTATTTCTAAGGCATTACCAATCGCATAACCTAAAGGTTGGTTCATATCAGTGATCATTGCTCGAACATTTTTGTTTAAGTGTTCGCCAATATCAATCATTGTTTTAGCTAATAATTCGGCATCTTTTTTAGTTTCCATAAAGGCACCTTCACCATATTTTACATCTAATAAAATTGTATCAGCTCCTGAAGCGATTTTTTTAGACATAACACTGGCCGCAACTAAAGGTAGAGATTGAACCGTAGCGGTCACATCCCGTAGTGCATAGATTGTTTTATCTGCCGGAACCGTTTGATCAGTTTGGCCAATAATCGCTAACCCAATCTCATTGACTTGTTTAATAAAGTTTTCTTTACTTAAATTAAAATTGTAGCCTGGAATTGATTCAAGTTTGTCTAAGGTGCCACCAGTGTGGCCTAAACCACGTCCTGACATCTTTGCAACCTTAGCACCACAAGCAGCGGCTAAGGGTCCTAAAACTAGGGTAGACTTGTCTCCAACGCCACCGGTTGAGTGTTTATCAACCACAATTCCCTTTACTGACGATAGATCAATTATATTACCACTGTTTAACATTGACATGGTTAAATTTGATGTTTCTTCAACTGTCATGCCTTTTAAAACGATTGCCATCAACAAGGCACTTGTTTGATAATCAGGAATTGACTTATCCATAATCCCATTGATCCAATATTCAATTTCCTTAGCTGAAAGTTGTAAGCCATCTTTCTTTTTTTCAATAATATCAATTATTCTCATGCGATTTCCCCTTTTCTTATATATCTAAAAACCTTAAAATCTACATATGTTTTTATAAGTTGTTTATCAAAGAGTTCTGCTTCAAAACTTGGAAATAAAGTATCACTTTTATGTTTTCCATTAACTAAGGAAATAATCATTTCTTTAGTATAAGGTAAGAGTTGTTTATAAATACTAGCTCCACCACAAACAAAAATATCAGTATCACTATTTTTATGTTTATTGATAAAAGTTGTTAAGTCAGAAACCCAAACAACATTTTCACTCTCAGCCACTGGCTTTGAGGATACAACATAAGTTTTTCGATTTGGTAGGGGTCTTTTTAATCCCATAAAAGTAGTGCTTCCCATTAAAAGATTGGAACCATCGGTTGTATCTTTAAAGTGTTGAAGATCTTCTGGTAAATCCCATGGCATCCAACCCTGGTAGCCAATGGCAAGGTCACTATCTAAAGCCACAATTATTTTAAACATTAAACGGCCACCTTGCCTTTAATAGCTGGATGTGGATTATAGTCAACTATCTCAAAGTCTTCAAATTTAAAGTCTAAGATATCATTGACATCACGCTTAATTTTTAATTTTGGCAAAGCTCTTGGCTCTCTTTTTAATTGGGTTTTGACTTGGTTAAAGTGATTTGAATAAATATGGGCATCACCCAAAGTATGGACAAAGTCCTTAGCTATGTAGCCTGTAACATGGGCCACCATTTCTAATAAAAGCGCATAAGATGCAATATTAAAAGGAACACCTAAAAAGATATCGGCACTGCGCTGATATAATTGACATGATAAATATTTTTTATCAGCTGAAACATAAAATTGGAAAAATACATGACATGGTGGAAGCGCCATCTCTGCGATTAAACTTGGATTCCAAGCACTTATAACATGTCTTCTTGAAAATGGATTTTCTTTGAGCCCAGTTATTAAATCTAGTAATTGGTCTGACCCATTAAAATTACGCCATTGTTGACCATAAACCGGACCTAAGTCTCCATGCTTGTTTGCAAAATCTTGGTCAGCTGCGATTTTATCAACATATTGTTGTAAGGTTTCATTTTGATAATCTTGATGTTTTGTATATTTTTTATAAGGCCATTCATTCCAAATTCTAACGTTGTTTAAAACTAGTGGTCTAATATTAGTTGAGCCACTTACAAACCATAATAACTCATGGAATACCGACTTTATATGAACTTTTTTAGTAGTTAATAGTGGAAAGCCCTCAGTAAGGTCATAGCGACTTTGATAGCCAAAGATTGATCTTGTTCCAACCCCGGTTCGATCAAGGCGGTCTTCACCCTTGTCTAAGACTGTTTGTGCTAGCTCTAAGTATTGCTTCATGTAATCACTTCCTTGTGGGTATATTTTAACATAAAACATGACTTTAAACTACTGATGCAAAGCTTTTATGCCTTGGTTTAAAGTCAAAGTATCTAAAAAAAGACTAAACATATTTAAATGTTTTAGTCTTAGTTTTATCTAATCAAATCAACTTGTTCGCCAAACAGGATAATCCTACCATCATGAACCTCATAGCGTCCGATAATATGAATATCTTCGCCAATCTTTAAGACATCTTTAATGTACTCGGCAATACCCCTCCATAAAAAGACTGACATTACATCACTCTCATAATCACCATTTGAATTTTGAAAATTTCTTCTAACATCGACAACTAACTTAGACTCTTGTTTTCCATTAAAAATTTCTTCAACTGGTAAAACTTTTACTTTTCCCAATAAGACCATTTTTGTTGACAAAAAAATCTCCCCCCTTGTTAAATAAATAATAACACTTAAAATATGCAATGACAAGGAAGCTGAGCACTTGTGGGACTTATAAAAATTACTTGTTATTTGCCTTGATAACATAAACTGACTTATTTGAGAGTAAGTCAAGACTTTCTACAAAGGTTTGCATTTGCGTATATTTCAAAGCTTTTAAATCTTCTAAACCTTCAAATAAGTCTGAACCGGTCACTATATTTCTGCCATAAATTAGCGCCATTGTACTTGGTTGTTCAAAGGCCAAAATCGCTTTACCAATATACTTGTTTTTTATTTGTTCAAATTTTTCTTCACTAATATGGTTATTGTAATTTTTGACAACATCTTCGACAAATTCGCTAAATTCTTTGACCTGATCATTTTCACCACTGGCAATAAAATGACCAATCTTTGGATCTAAGCTTATATCAATATCAAAGTAGTCATTGATTACTTTATCATCTAACCATGTTTGGTAGTTATCATTGACTGATGAAAAAAGTTGTTCAAAAAAGATTTTTAAAAGCCATTCAGCTTTATCAATATCACGCTGTTTAGTATAAGGATGGACAAACTTATAACCAACAGAAACCTTGGCCATATTTATATCCATGTAAGTTTCCGCATATTTTAGCGCAACTGTTGCAGGTTCATCTTCAAAGTCACGCTTTAGTTTTACAAAAAAAGGAAAGTCTTTATCTTTGAAATGATCTTCAATAAAAGCAAATGTTTCTTCTACTTGGCTATTAACTGTACCTACTAAAAACATTTGACTTGGGTGATAGTTTAACTTATAAGCCAACTCTAAGTCTTCTAAGGTTGTATTAGTAACCGATTCTACACTTCCGCCTAAGTCTTGGTTATATGGCAAATACTTATATAAGCCTTTAAGTGCATTAAAATATAGTTTAAAATCTGGCATATTTTCATACATCATTAACTCTTCAATGATAATCCCTTTTTCTTTTTCAACCGTTTCTGGTGGAATGGTTAAATCAAAGACAAAGTCCAAAAGTAATTTTAAAGGTTTTTTAAAATCATTTTTAGTCGTTCCAAAATAGTATTGAGTCATATCATAACTTGTAGAGGCATTACTACTAGCACCAAGACTTGTTAATTTCTCCATGACATCGATTCCCTTATAATCAAACATTCGATGTTCTAAAAAGTGGGCAACCCCTGGTGGTAAGTGATAAACATTACCTTGGTCATCTTTTTGTTTATAATCTCCCGCACCATAAGGTGTCATTAGTGAAAAGAAATTATTATGAAAATTAGGTTTATAAAATAAAATTACATTTAAACCATTATCCAAAACTTTTTTATAATATACTTCTTGATAGTCTTTATTTTCTATTTTATGCATGTAAATCCTTTCCAACTAATTTATAAATTGTATTCAGTTTTAATCTTTTAGCTACTTTAATAACTTCCTTGCGACTAACTTGGTTGACCATTTCAATAATTTCATTTGTATCAACATCTTCATCTAAAATTATTTTACGATATTGGCTGTCGATCATTCGGCGATTAGAGTCATCAGTCCTGTAAATACTATCTACTAACATACTCTTAGCTGACTCTAATAGCTCATCTGTAAATTCACTGGCAATTATACGATCGACTTGAAGTAAACTTAAGTCAACAGCTTGGTCAACACTGTCAAGACGTACACCTGAACTTATAAACATCACCCCATCATAGCCTCTAACACTAGCTCTTATTGTATAACAAAGACTGCGCTTTTCTCTTACTTCTTGAAACAAAAAGCTATTTGGCAGTCCACCTAAGATCATTGACATAATTTGTAATACCCAATATTCTTTACCATAATTAAGGGTATTTGTATCATAAACAATTGTCATATAGGCTTGTTGAGTTTCGCGTTTTTCAACTTTGTTTTTAACTTCATTTGAGGTTAGTAAATAAGAACTTTTAAAACTGTCATGGATATTGTTATTAGTGAATGTCGCATTTAATAAAGATGTTGTTTTTTCTTTATTAACATCACCAACAACGATAATGTTTAAAACATCATTTTTTAGTAAACTTTTCATTTCTTGTTGGACATCCTCTAAAGTAATTGTTTCTAAAGCTTTTAAATTTCCAATTCGATCATAAGCTAGTGGAAAACCTTCTCCAGCCAATCTTAAGGCTTGTTTACTAGTATAAGAACTTAGATTATCACTCTCACGTAACAACATATCTTTTAAGACTTGCACAGCTTCATTAAAAACTTCTTTAGTTAATAATGGATGGTAGACTAATTCTTGCAACAATTGAATTTGATCTTCAAATAAGTCAGCCTTTACAAACTTCTCATTTAAAACGCCTAAAGAAAGATCTAAAACATGGGCTTGGCCATAGTCATGGACTGAACTTGTTAAAGTTGCCCCAAACATATTATCTAATTTTTGATTCATTTTTACTTTACTATTATATTTAGCACTCCGATCACTTAACATCAAGGCTAAAAGTGCTCTTTGGGTTTTTTTACTTTGGTCTTGATTTGCAAATCTAAGAGTAATGACAACATCTTTAAACTTTTTTGTTGAAATTATACTGATTCTACTCATTATATACCTTCTCTCTAGAGTTAATTATAACCTATTGCAATAAAAATGTATAAAAAATGAAGCCAATTATTAATATGTTGTATAATAGATGAAAGGAGTGTGTTTATGACTAATGCATCACAAGTTTTAGTAACAGATTTTTATGAGTTTTCAATGGCTTATGCCTATTTTAAAGAAAATAAGCAAGACATAATTGGATATTTCGACGTTTTTATAAGAACTATTCCTGATTCAGGTGGATACTATGTTTTTAATGGTTTACACAAGTTTATTGATTTTATCCAAAATTTTAAATTCGATGAAGACCAATTAGAGTATTTAAAAAATACTGGACAATATGATGATGACTTTATTGATTATTTGAGAAACATTGATTTAAAGTTAAGTGTTTATGCCGTTAAAGAAGGAACCCCAGTTTTTGCAAATGAACCAGTTGTTACAATAATTGGAAATTTAATTGAGGCCCAATTAATTGAATCCTTTCTTTTACAAAGTGTTAACTTTTCATCACTAATTGCCACAAAGGCTAGTCGAATGGTTCAAGTCGATAGCAGTAAGTCTTATTTAGAATTTGGAACCCGTCGTGCCCATGGAGCAGATGCTTCAATTGAAGGTGCAAGAGCTGCTTATTTAGCTGGCTTTGATGCCACTGCTTGTACCGAGGCTGGCATTAGATATGGGGTTCCAGTTGCCGGTACAATGGCCCATAGTTATATTCAAATTTATGATGATGAATATGCAGCCTTTATGGCCTTTGCTAAAGTACATCCAGAAGACTGTGTTTTCTTGGTTGATACTTATGACACTCTAAAATCAGGAGTACCCAACGCAATCAAAGTTGCCCAAGAATATTTAATTCCCAAAGGCTATCGATTAAAAGGAATAAGATTAGATAGTGGTGACTTAGCCTACTTATCAAAACAAGCTCGAATCATGTTAGATAAAGCAGGCTTAACTGATACCCAAATCATCGCTAGTAACTCCTTAGATGAATTTACAATTACCGATCTTTTATTACAAGGAGCACCAATTGATGTCTTTGGAATTGGTGAAAGATTAATCACTTCAAGATCACATCCAGTTATGGGTGGTGTTTATAAGGTTGTAGCCTCAATGCAAGATGGCGTTGTTGTGCCAACTATCAAGTTGAGTGACACCATTGAAAAGATTACTAATCCTGGCTTTAAAAGACTTTATCGCTTTTATGATAAAGACACCGATAAAGCCGTAGCTGATTTAATCGCCTTACACCATGAAACAATAGATGCGGATGAATATGAAATCTTTAGTCCAACTGAACCATGGAAAAGAAAGATTTTAACTAACTACTACTATAAAGAGTTACAAGTACCAATTTTTTCAAATGGTAAACTTGTGTATAAGGTTCCAACCCTCGAAGAAGTAAAAACCTATCACCAGCAACAAATGCAAACACTCTGGCCTGAAGTTAAAAGATTAAATCAAGCCCACTTATACTTTGTTGACTTATCCCAAGAATTATTTGATTTAAAAAATAAGCTAATCGCAGAAAAAAGAGCCATGGCAAAAAGATTATAAGCAATCAAAAAGCTAGAATTAATTCTAGCTTTTTATTACGTTAATATTTTTTAATAATTTCTGCTTCAAGGTGTAAAAACTGCTTTGACTTTGGTAGTAAATTTGGGCTTTCCTTGTAATCTTGGCCTAAGACATGGTTACCAAAAGCTAAGACTGGCGGCATTTGTAACCTTTTAAAATGATTTATTTGCATTGTCTTAGTAAACCAATTGAAATCACTCATAAAGTTTTCGCCTATTTCTAAATCATAAAACTTTAACCACTTGCCGATTTCTAAATCTGCAAATTGATTTTCTAAGTAAATAGCTAAGATTTCTTCATATGACTTTAATAAAAGCATATCTAATAATAAGTCATGGTAAAACCACTTCATAGGATCTAGCTGGTCGGCCTTTAGTTCAGCTGATGGAGCTATCTCCCAGACAATATTGTAATCTTTTATTTGTGGAAGTAAATTTTTCGGAATAATTTCTTGGTCAAAATAATTATTAATTTCAAAAGCTAACTCAAAAACCTCAACTTTATTTAAATCTCCAATTAAAGAGAGGGCTCCAATTGTATCACCATATAAGGTTGCATAGCCTAAGGTGATTTCTAGCTTGTTTCCATTGTTAGAAATTACGCCATCTTCTAAGGCTGAAAATGCTGACAGTAAGTGACCACGTGTTCGAGCTTGAATATTTTCTTGGTTAAATTCTGATATTTCACTGTAACCAAAATTATTTAAGGTAGTAAAAGCTTGATCAACTAAACTTTGAATAGAACCTTCTAGATGTCTAACTTTTAGTTTACTTGCAATACTTTTAGCATTATTAATCGTAATTTCTTTATTATACTTGCTAGCAAGATTGTAAGTAATCACATTTTCACTACCTAAGGCAATCGCTAGTAGAGCTGTTGTAACCGCACTATCAAGGCCTCCAGAGCTACCCACTATCCATTTTTTATTTTCACCAAAGGTTTGATCACTCCAAATTTTGATCCCATAAGCTAAGGCCTGTAATTTAGAAATACTTTGAATTTGACCCTTATCTTCAATAATACCTACAGCTAAAGGATCTTTAAAAGTATAGTATTGATTATTTTGTTTAAGATAGCTATTGCCACCATTAATCCAAACAACTTTACAAACACCACTAACACCAACTGTATTTGCATAAACAACATCTTGAACTACATCTACTTTACTAAGATTATTTGCTGCACTACTATCTAATACAACTAAAAGGTCATAGTCTTGATCAGAAAGTGTTTTTAAGTCACTTGAAAAGGTTAGTAACAGATTTTTTTGTTTGACACTTACGACTTTGTTATCTCCACTAATAAAGTAATCTTGTTCAGAGAATTCACGTTTGTTTAAATTAGATTTAAAGGAATAATGCACTTTGTCTTCACTATATAAAATAGCCGCATTGTAAAGATGGTTTTTTTGTAGTACTAGTCCTCCAAAAATAACTTTAATACCTTTTGCTAAATCCTTAATTTGATTTTGATAATCTTCAACCTCTTTTATAAAGTCAAAATTTTTAAATAAGTCGCCACAGGCATAGCCAGTCATGGCATACTCCCCAAAAACAATTAAATCATAACCTTGATCTTTGGCTAAAATGATTTGTTTTTGCATCTGTAAAAAGTTGTGCTTAACAGCTTTAGATTTTACATTAAATTGTCCGACCGTTATTTTCAAATCTATCTTCCTTTCGCTTCAAAATATAATTCTCCATTGTTTAGTGGTACACCTTTATATGCAAACATTTCCGATACTGTCAAAAATTGATATTGATTAGAAAAGTTATCCAATACTTTTTTGGATGCATCAACAGTAGTTTGATATAAGTCATGTGACAAAATAATTGCCCCATCATAAATATCATTTTTTATGTTTTCATAAACGACAGCACTGTCTCTAAACTTCCAGTCTAAGGGGTCAACTCTCCACAAAATTAGCGGACTTTCAATTTTTGCCCTAACACTTTCATTACTAGAACCAAAAGGTGGACGAATTAAGACAACTTCTTGTTTCGTTAAAGCCTTGATTTTATCTGAAACATCAGTTGTTTGGCGTTTTAATTCAGCATCGTCAATTTTATTGTAGTTTTGATGGTCATATGAATGATTGGCAATTTCATGACCTAAATTATGCATATCTAAAACAGTCTCAGAGTCGGCATCCATTCTTGAGCCTAAAACAAAATATGTAACACGGGCATTATGTTTTGCAAAGTGTTCACCTAATTCAACTGTTTTTGGATAGTTAGGTCCATCATCAAAAGTCATCGCTACCATTGGTTTGTGTGGATCAATGTATCTAACATTAGCAATATCCGGTTTTATATAATCTTTGTCAAAAAACTTAAGAAATTGATCTGATAGATAAGGCATAACAGCCTCATAATCAAGTTTGGCTTCAAAGACTTTATCTAAATCAAAAGTATCACGTTTAAACAAAATCGAAAATTTATCTTTATCTAACATAATATATTTAAAATTATCTGGTTCGGGAACAGTTTTAGTGTAAGTATTGCGATTATATAATAAGCCTTCTTCTTTTGCTAAAGATTCTCTTACTAACATCGACAAGCCCTTTAAATCTTCACCCAAGATCTTTTCATAAGTAATTACTTCATCATTTTTAGTATTAAAAACTAAACTGCCATATACTTCTGAGAAATTATCTGTTTCTTCGATAAAAAGCCATGAAGCTAAATTTTTATCATTGTTCAAAGATAGCTTAACACTAATTTTTTTATCTTTATTTAAAAAGATTTCACTATTAGCATTAAAAATACTTTCTACATTTTTTTCTAAAGCCTTGTTTAAACTTTTATCATTTGTATAGGCAATATCAAACTCAATGTTTTTATGCTCTTTGTATATAAAAACCTTATTGTTTTTATACGCTAAGTCTTCTTTGCCATTAAAGCCTTTACTAATTAAATTTACAGTAAAAAACACCGTTATTATTAAAAGTAATATCGCAAGGATTAAGGCAGGTTTTTTTGCCCTTCTATTATGCTTTTCTGGTTTTACAAATCTTTTATTCATTTTAAGCCCCTCTTTGTCTAAATATTTCAAAACTAATAATTGCGGTTGCACTACTACCATTAATCGCATTTCTAAAGTCATTGGCATAAGGTATGTAAATATTGTGGTCACACAAACTAGCAACCTTACTTGAAAGACCACGTTTTTCACCGCCAATGGCGATGACTAGTTTGTCTGTAAACTTTGTCTTATAAAGACTGACTGCTTCTTTGCGATTAGCACCATAAATGGTTAATCCATGATCTTTTAATTGCCTTATTGTTTCAGGTAAGTCTTCACTTTCATAAACATTGATAAATTCACTGGCTCCAGCACTACTTTTTGTGACAATGTCAACAACACTTGTCCAATTACGCTTAGTAACAATAACCCCATCACAGCCGGCTGCATATAAACTACGCAAACAATAGCCAAAGTTAAATGGATCTTCAATCCCCTCTAAAATCGCTATAAAAGGGTTGTTTGTCTTTAATAGGTCTTCTAAACTTTGATAACTTCGCTCTCCAACAAAACCGATTACTCCACCATGGGTCTTACCTTCTACATGTAAGTCAATTTCACTTTCATCGACAAAAACAACTTCAATTTTGTTAGACCTTGCGATTCTAACTAAGTAATCTATATCACGGCTTTTTTTAGCCTTATTAATTAAAACTTTATTTACAGGTCTGCGCTTTGCCTCAATTACGGCCTTGGCCGAAAGGGTTCCTTCAACTATATATTCCACTTTATCACCTTATCTAACTTATTATATACTAAATCTTAACCTTTTCGGATAAGATAATTTTCTTCTACTATAAATGGTAAGTCGATCCAAACTTCTTCCATTGGGACATTACAAATATTTTGCATCAAAGCCTTTTTTTCATTATAAGCCGACTTAAAATCTAACTTAAATGTTTTTTGTTGTGGGCCAAAAAATTCTAGAACATCATTTTCTTCAAATTTGTTTCTTACTTGAATTAAGGCTTTATTACCATCAACTTTTAATACTCGACCTAAAAAGTCATGGGTTACATTTTCAGATTTTTGACTATATAAGTGGCCACTTTCATCTGGATTCTTCTCATAAAAGCCAGTATCAACTGGTCTGTTTTCAGCCCGCGTGATTTCATCAATATAATATTCAATGTCAAGCTGACTTGGATCTTGATAAAAGCCATCAATTAAATGACGATAACCTCTAACTACCGTTGCAATATAATACAAGGACTTCATTCGACCTTCAATTTTTAGGCTTGCAACATTAGCTTTGATTAGTTGGGGAAGATATTGGGCCGCCATTAAGTCTTTAGAACTCATTGAAAATAAGACATCTGCATCGGAAATGACTTTTTCATTTTCTAAGACATGATACTTCCAACGACAAGACTGGGCACAACCACCACGATTAGCATCTCTAAAGGTCATATAGTTACTCAAGGTACAACGGCCAGAATAATTTGAACACATGCCCCCATGAATAAAGGCTTCAATTTCAATTTCTGCATTACTACTTATTGTTTCAATTTGTTTTATCGATAACTCACGACCTAAAACGACTCGTTCTATTCCTAATTCTTTATAAAAATCAGTTGTTAAGGTATTAAGTGAAGATTGTTGAGTGCTGAGATGAACTTCTAAGTTTGTCTTCATTGCGACAACCTTTTTAGCAATATAGAGTGAGGCACAAATAACCGCATAAACACCAACTCTATCTAAATCTCTAATATACTCTTGTAAGCCTTCTAAGTCATCATCATGAGGTAGCATGTTAACTGTCACATGAATTTTTGCCCCATATTTTTTGGCAAATATAACCCCTTGTTCAATATCCTCAACTTCAAAATTTGAAGCCCGACTTCTTAAGGAAAATCGCTTGCCACCAATAAAGACAGCATCAGCTCCATACATGACCGCAATTTTAAGTCTTTCTAAGTCTCCCGCGGGCGCTAATAGTTCAATTTTTTCCATTATTTGACCTCACTTGTTTCTGTTGTGTAAAAAATGTTGTCAAAGTTTAATTGTGGATATTTACTTTGAATAATTGTCTGATAATCATCCTTTATTCCAGATATTGCCTTAGTATAGGCGCTATAGAACTCATTAATCATTGCTTTGGTTAAAAAGATTCCATCGATTCTAAAATATTTAAAATCAACCCGCATCAAATCACTTATAAACTCAAAACTATCTAAAATATAGTCACTATAAATATAAGTACCATGGCTGTCTTCATAAACCGGCATTAAACCATTGCGTGTCGCTTCCTTTAGCCTTAAATTATAATTGTCTTTTAAATTGACGCTTTTATCAGTTTCCCTAAAGTAATTACTTAAGGCTTTTCTTTTACTATAAGACATTAGCATATAACCACTAATGACAATCCCAACTTTATTTGGATTATTTTTAGCTATTTCAATTTTTTCTCTTAAAGTTATTTCATTAGCAAGTTCAACCCCTGCAATACCTAAAGCTAAGTATTCTTTGACATCTTTGCTATTTACAATCGTCATACCTGGGGCATAAATTAATAAATCTTGCATCTCTAATTGTTTAGCTAACATAAAAACAGCCATATCAGAGAAGTAAATACCAGCTACAGCTATTTTTTTTAACCAAAGCAAAATCTTTTTAAGTAAATCGACATCTTCATCAAAAATCATCTTATTTAATAAGATGTAGATCCTAACTTGATTCTTTCCTTGTTTAATCATGCTTTCTATTTCACTAGGTGAATATATATGGTCTTGGCCAACTGAGAAATGCTTAATAGCTACTACGACACTTTTATATTTACCTATTTCACTTATATCTTCTTTAAATGTTGTAATTAATTCCATCTTAAAACTTCCTATCTAACTTGCATATATAATAATAACACATAATCAGATATTTTCTTTATTCATTGAATAAAAGCCTGATTAAAGGTATAATTTTATGGGGAAGAGGGATGTTATGAATGAATATTCACAAGAAAACTTAAAAAGACGCATAAACTTAACTTTAGTCCACATGCGCAGTTCCTATCGTAATGGTCATTTTGTCATAACTGAGACTTTATATCCAATTGAAAAGGTAAATCGTTCAAATCTTCGCTATAATGAAGTGTTTGACCACCGCATTTCACATTTAAATACAATAATAGCTGATAAACTTGCCTTTGGCTGTTATGAAGTATTTGTTATAAAGTGTGATGATGATAATTCTGATGTAATCAAATATCGACACAAATTAGCAACCAATACCTTTGCCGATTTAAAAATGCGACTTAATTCAATTTCAACTGACATTGCCGGGGTTGTCAAATATATTGAAAGTCATGAGTATGAAAATGATTAAAGATAATAAAAAGTAAAGGAGTGATTATATTTACCTTATTTGGTAAACTTAGTCACTCCTTTTTATCTTGTTTAGATTAGTCTTTGATTTTTATCTAAAACTGTCTTAAGTGTTTGATTCCAGTCAACATTACTTATTGAAACTAACAACATATCTTGAATCATTTGTTTTAATAGTGGCATTTGTTTAATTTCTTGAAGAAAGTCATTTAATTCAATATCTAAATCCGTTGATTCCACCATTGCTTGATAAGCAGCTTCCTCAGCTTGCTTTGTTAATAAAAGAAAATATTTTTGCATTTGATTACCGTCAAAGACGCTCATTACTTTGTTTGTTTTCATTTGTCTTCCTCCTTGTGATTACATCATAAACCACAACTAGGTCATTTATTGTCCTCATTGGTTTTATTGTGTTATTATTTTAACACTACTACCACTACGGTCTTTGCTTATGTGAATTTGTTGATCAATTCGATCCTTTAATTCTTTGACATGCGAAATAACCCCGATCATACGATTATTATCAGCAATTTGCGATAAAGTATCAATCGCCGCATCTAAATGGTTATCACTTAAGCTGCCAAAGCCTTCATCAATAAACAGGGCATCAATTTGAATTCCCCCACTTACATGTTGGATAACATCGGACAAACCCAAGGCTAAAGCTAGCGAGGCATTAAAACTTTCGCCCCCTGATAAAGATGCAACTGGTCTTGTTTTACCATGGTGGTGGTCAAAAACATCAATATCAAGGCCACTTTGGCCCGACATCGAAGATTCTTTGCGTCTAACCAGTTCATATTGATTATTACTCATCATTGCTAAACGCTTATTAGCAAAAAACAAAATTTGATTAAAGTAGGCCATTTGCGCATATGTCTCAAATTGAATTCTTGGTTTACCAACAATTTGCCCACGTGCTGTATCTGATAATTGCTTAACATCGGCATAATCTTCTTCAGCCTGTAGTAATTTTAATCCAAGTTTCTTTATCTCAGTCAAGATTTCGTTATTTCTACTATAGCGATTATCTAAAAAGTTAATTTTTTCTTGGGCTTGTTTGATGATTATATCAATACTAGTTATTTTTTCATTTAAGCCTTTTAAATCAACCGGATTTTTATCTTTCAATAAAACTTTTAATCGCTCTATAAGTTTTGAATTAACAATAATCTCTTGATTGTAATTAACCAACTCTTTTTCTAAGTCTTCAATCTTGTTAACATATTGCTTATTACTTTCATATTGTGCTTTTGAATCAAAATACTTAGCTATCAAATCATTAAATTTATTTTCAACCACTTTTGCTTCTTGATCTAAACTTATTAAACTTTGGCTACGTTCACTCTCTAAGGCTTTTAAACTCGCAAGATCAGAAATTATGGTGTTGTGATCTTTAGTTATCTTTTCAATTAAACTTAAATGTTCTAAAACCTTTGCTTTTAATCTTTTCACTTCCTTATTAGCACTTTCCAAATCTTTAAATACTAAGTCTGATTTAAGACCTGTAATAATCGTCTTTGTTTCAGAAAGTTTTTTATTTAAACTTTTCTTTAATGCTAAAAGTTCTATAAAGTCTTGATTAATCAGACTATCAGAAGTAGTAACTGCTTGTAAGTTTTTATCATTGATTGCCTTTGTCTGTAAGATAAATTCTAAATCAACTTGTGTCTCAAAAAAACTTACAATACTTTGGTCTAAAGTTATCTTTTGTTTATTTAACGCTTGTTGGCTATCAACATTTGTTTGACTTAAAACTTCAAATTCTTTATGCCTATTTCCATAAAGCTCTTTTAAAGCCAAAAAATCTGCTTCTGATATGGTTTCACTTGTATATTGGGCAGGATTTGGGTGCTCTAAAGAACCACAGACTGGACATGGAAGATTTGATTTGAGTGAATCAGCTAAAATTGCAGCTTGACTTTGAAAATATATTTCTTCACTTTTTAAATAACGTTCACTTAAAGCCAAATATTCTGCTTTAAATTCATTATAAGTTTTTAATCTTTGTAAGTGTCTTTCTTCTAATTCTTTATAATTATTATTTAAATTTATTATAGTCTTTAGTAATTGATCATCAATTTGATAAATCATTGCTTGGCTTTCTTTATAAGTTAGTAAGTTTTGTGAAAGTTTATCATAACTTGGAATTTGACTATTAATGATAGATATTTGATTATTCAATTGATCAATTTCTTTTTGATAATCTACAATCTTTAACTTGTCTTTACTACTTTCAATTAATGCAGCATTTTTTGTGGCTAATTGATTTGTTGTTTCTATTAACGATTGATTGATAGCTTTTAGGCTTGTTGTGAGTCTTTGGTTTTCCTTGTCAACTGTAATTATCTCGCTTTGAATAATCTTGGCCAACTTTAAGTTTTCTTCTTTAACTATCATCTCTGGTCTTTGACTCTCTAATTGAGCTAACTTTTCTTTGACAGTCTTTAGTTCTGTAAAGTTTTCATTAATCGTTTGAGCGATGGCTAATTGATTTTTTAAGTCTTGACTAGTCTTTATATCAAACACATTTTTTTCAAGGATACTTTTACTTTTTTCTAGATCATCTTTAATTATTGTTTTTAAGGCCTGATTAATTGCTTCTTGGTTTAAGTGATAACTATCAAGGTCTTCTAAAGTTGTTTCTTCATCTAAGACAATCTTATCAACATTAAATTTATATTCGGCTACTAATTTGTCATAATTAACCTTTTTACTTTTTAATTCAATTACAAGTTGATTTTCAAAGTATAAGTAAAACTCAGTTGAAAAAATCATTCTTAAAATTTCTTTTCTTTCATTGGTTCCACTTTTTAAAAGTTTTAAAAAGTCATTTTGGGCAATCATGACAATTTGCGAAAATTGCTTTAGATTAATTTTTAAGATTTCAATTACTTTAGCATCAACTAAGGTTGGTGAACTAATTACTTCGCCATTAGAAAGCATCAATTGGGCATCATGATTTTGTTGGGTAAAGCCTTCGCCTGAAATTTTTGGACGCTCGTAACTTGGATTTCTTCTAATAAAGTATTCTTGGTTTAAGTATTCAAAGGTTAGTTCGACATAAGTTGGAGTATCAGCTTTTGCAAAACTACATCTTAACATGTCACTTTTTCGCATTATCCCACTTGGCTCGCCATATAAGGCAAAGGAAATTGCATCAAATATCGTAGTTTTACCAGCGCCGGTGTCCCCACTAATCAAAAACAGTCCTTGATTTATTTCACTAAAATCAATTGTCGTTTTATCTGGAAAAGGACCAAAGGCGCTTATCGTTAATTTGATTGGTCGCATTAGTTTTTCGCCCCTTCCATTAATCTTTTAACTAAAGCCATTTGGCGTTGGTTCATTGTTTGGTTATTTTGACTTACAAAAAAATCACTAAACAGTTCAACTGGATCACTTTCACTTACATCATCTCTAACATCAATATCACCTTGATGTTTGGTCCGTCTATTATCAAATTGTAAAGACATTAAATTAGGATATTTATTGCGCAGTTTTCCAATTGCATCAATTATTTCTTCATCATCTAATAAGGTGATATGCACAAAGTCATCAGTATGATTAAGATCAAAGTCTGGAGCTAAGATATCATTAATTCTACCTTTAATCTTACGCATTTGTGTTTTGGGGGAAAGTTCTAATAAACTTAGACTTAAGTCAGCTTTTTCTTTAAAGTCAATCATCACTAAAGATTTTTGGTGGCCAACTTCAGAGTCAGAGTATTTTAATGGTGAACCGCTATAGCGAATATGGTCGTGTTTTAATTTTTGGCCCTTGTGTAGGTGGCCTAAGGCTGCATAATCAAAGTCTTCAAGTAGACTGTAGCCAACAATATCAATACCGCCAACTGAGGCTATTTCTGAATCACTTTGCTCAACTGTTGTGCCAGCAAAAAACTGGTGACCAACAAAGATATTTCTTTGGCTATAATCAATATCGCTATTAGCAATAGCCAATTGTAGGGCACTATGGTAACTGTCGACTTCTAAAATAAACATTCTGACATCAGATGGTCTAACAAAGGGCATTAAGTAAAAGTTCACTTTACCAAATTCATCATCAATTGTGACTTTATCAATTGTTTCAATAAAGCTGCCACTAATATGAATTCTTTGTTTACGCAAGATTTCACTGACAAATTGGAGTTTAGCTCCTGAGTCATGGTTTCCACTAACAATTAAAACATCTAAATCAAAATTTGTTAATTTAGTTAAAAAGCTTGAAAATAAAACCACTGCTTCATTGCTAGGGTTTCTTTTGTCATATACATCACCGGCAATCATCACTACTTGTGGCTGGTGTTTTTCAATTAAGCCAATAATTTGGTTCAATATGTACTCTTGTTCTTTAATCATTGAAAAACCATTGACAATTTTTCCAATGTGTAAGTCTGCTAAATGAAAAATCCGCATTTAAACCCCTCCCTGATTATCTGCTTAATATTTTGAAATCATCGCTTTTAATTCTTTTTTAATATCTTCTCTTATTGAAGTTGGTTCAAGTAATCGACAGTAAGCACCCATTGAAAAAACTAGCTCTTTAATTAGTAAGTCACCAGCCAAATCAAATTCTAAAATAAAATGATCTAAAAATTCTTGATTAATCTGATTTTCTCCATATTTAAAATCCATTAAATCATGGTTGCCTTTATCAATTTTTAAAACTACGTGATACAATTTATAAATTGATCTTGAAAAGGCACTATTATCATTATCTTCATTAAAGTTATCATTAAAACTATATTTCTTGTTTATAAGTCTAATCGCTTCAAAACGACTTAAACGTAGAGTTCTAAATGATTCACTAGTAGTGTCATAGTAACCTTTTACATAAATTGTCCCATTAAAGACTTGGAAACTCTCAGGTCTAAATTCTTGCCAAGTAGTTTTTTGAGGCTTTTTATTTAAGCTTTTATATTTAATTTCAACCCGTTGTTTATTGTTAATCGCAAAAGTTAAGGTTTCATATACTGCTTCAATCTTTGCTTTTACATTATCTAATAGTTTTTTAGTTGAAAAAACTTGGGTGTCAATTGAAGTTTTTAGTTGGGATTGAAGTCCAATAATATCTAATAGTTGTAGGGCATTATCCTTATTAACAAGATCAGAGCCTTTGACTGTTGTTTCAATATCAAGCCAAGCTTGTTTATGCAAGTTTGTCATTGTTACAGGCAAGATAATATTACTACGATTTAATTTATAACCGCCATACTGGCCACTTTGAGAAATAATATCATAACCAAGGTCTCGTAAGTCACTAATAATTCTTCTAATACTGCGGTTGCTTAAATTAAATTTTTCGCTAAGTTCTTCTGCTTTTGTAAAGTAGTTTTTGGAATACAAAAAAATTAAAATTTCATAACTCAATTTTAACTTTGATGTTTGTTGCAAGTCACCCATAAAAACTCTCCTTATTTCTCAACAAAGAGCCAGCCAAAGTATACGTAAAATATTTTTATTATAATATTATCCGCAATTATATACTTTCTAAACCAGTTAAATAATTGAACATCTAAAATATTTGTATCATAAAGATACATAAATACTAAAAACAAAATAATAATTATGTGGCGCCAATAAAAACTTTTCAAACGACTTCTTTGGTTATTTAAAGAAAACCCAAATGCAAACAGCATTAAGACGACTAATAAATAATAAACATTAGCATTAATAACATTTGGAATTAGATTTTTAAAAAAATTAATTAAAAAACTTCCAACAATTAAGATTCCTAGTGGAATAACATACCTTCTTAAAATTTTATCCATTGATTGCTCCTTGATCTAAACCTTTGATTCTTATCTTGCCACCAACATAAATCATCATGGCTGGAAACAAGACACTAAGTATAACTAACAAGTTTTGTGAATACTCCATAAAGTCCATTACTATCAAATATGATGCCGCTGGATAATTTACAAAAATATAAACACCAAATATATCCCGGTAAGGAAAGAAAAACTGAATCGCAAAACTGACTACATAAATAAAGAAAATAACACTAAATGATACAAGGGCAATTTTTCGTATTTTCGACTTTAATTTTTCATAAGTATTAATGCCCAAAACAATTAAATAGCCGGCAATTACATAAGGTAGTGAAAAGATTAAAGGCGTTAAAATCATATACCAAATTATATAATCCTTTTCATATAAAAAGATTAGAGGATTTTTTCCACCAACTAACATTCCAAAAACAAAGGTATATACAAGATGAAAGGCCATAGTCGCAATAACACCCTTAACTAGATAACCGTTTTTACTTGCTTTAGCCTTATTTTTTTCCATCTTTTTGCTTCCTATCTAAGTAATCTTTATATGAAAATGCACAACCACAGTATTCTTGTTTATACATATCATATTCATCAATAATCGCTTTACTCTTTAACTGTCCTTCTTCTTTTTTAAAATCTGAGAAAAAATAAATGTCGGAATTGTATTTTTTATTTAGATCTTCACCAATTTCATTTAAAACAATTGAATTTTTATGGCGGGATATAGTCATTACTGTAGTAAAGTAGTCAAAGCTGTGTTTTAAGGCGGCTTTGTAAGCTTCATCCATTCTTAACTCAAAACATTTTTTACAGCGCTCTCCGCCCTCTCTATGGTCATTGTGTTGACTCAACTTTTTATGAAAGCTGGCACTATTGTAGTCGCTATCTAAGACTTTAACATTTAAATTATATTTTTTGTTTACATCCTTTGTATAATCTAACAGTTCATTTAGTCTAATATCATATTCTGTCTTTGGATATATATTTGAATTATTATAAAGTAAGGTTAAGTCAAAGTGCTCACTTAAGGCAATCATCACATAACTGTTACATGGTGCACAACAAGAATGCAAGAGTAAGCTTGGTCTTTTGTTTGTTTGCTTAATCTTGGCAATTTCTTGTTTTGATAAATTTAAATAAAAGTTTTTATTTTTCATGATATCCACATCACATCTCCAAATGAGAAAAATCGATATTTTTGTGCGACTGCTTCTTGATAAGCGCGCATTGTCAAATCATAGCCACAAAAGGCACTAACTAACATTATTAAGGTTGACTCTGGTAAGTGAAAGTTTGTGATCATCGCATCAATTGCCTGTAATTCAATTCCAGGATAAATAAAAATATTAGTACTAGCGACTTCAGCTTGAAATTGGTTAAACTTTTTAAAGTTACTCTCTAAAGTTCTAACTGAAGTACTCCCAACCGCAATGATTTTATTACCATTAGCCTTGGCTAAATTAAGTGCTTTTGCAGTATCTTTTGTAATTATATACTGTTCACTATGCATATTATGATCTAAAATATCATCTACTTTAACCGGCATAAAAGTCCCTAAGCCAACATGTAAAGTAATATATTTTACAATTACGCCCATTTCTTCAACCTCTTTGATTAGATCCTTTGTAAAGTGCAAGCCCGCCGTTGGGGCTGCGGCACTACCACTATTTTTTGCATAAACGGTTTGATAGCGATCATTGTCCTGTAACTTTGCATGAATATAAGGTGGTAAAGGAATATTGCCAACTGTATCTAAGACTTCATAAAAATTGCCTTGATAGCTTAATTCAAAGACTCTAAGCCCATTTTCTAATACTTCAACACACTTGGCCCATATCTTATCACTAATATTTACAACGCTATCTAACTTAACCGCCTTAGCATTTCCAACAAGGGCTTGCCACCTGTCTTTTTTAATTTCTTTTAAAAGTAATATTTCAATTTTAGCTCCAGTACCCTCTTTAATTCCAAAAAGTCTGGCTAAGATTACTTTGGTATCATTTAAAACTAAAACATCACCTTTTTGTAAAAGATCTTTTATTTTTGTAAAAACCGTTGACTTAATCGTTTGTTTTTCTTTGTCGATTACCATTAACTTTGAAGCACTTCTATTTTCAATTGGTACTTGAGCAATTAACTCTTCTGGCAAGTCAAAATAAAAATCATGTTTTTGCATTTAAAACCCCACTGAATCAATACTGTTGTAGCCAAACTTTTCAAAGTAGTCATTTTTAAAGTCTAAAAAGCGGTCTTCTCTAATTGCCAGTCTAACATCTTCCATTAAACTAATTAGAAAGTGCAAGTTGTGAATTGAAGCTAGTCTTAAACCTAAACCTTCATTAACACGAATTAAATGTCTGACATAAGCTCTAGTGTAGTTTTTACATGAATAACAATCACAGGCTGGATCTAATGGTCCAAAGTCTTCTTCATATTTTTTATTTTTAATGTTAACGCGGCCTTCACTTGTCATTAAAGTTCCATGTCTTGCGATTCTTGTTGGAAGCACACAGTCAAACATATCAACTCCACGTAAAACACTTTCTAATATTGCATCAGCTGAGCCGACGCCCATTAAATAGCGAGGCTTATCTTTTGGTAAGTGCTTAATTGAATAATCAACCATTTTATACATAACTTCTTTACTCTCACCAACACTCGTACCACCAATAGAATAGCCTAAAAAATCCATTTTAACGGTTTCTTTAGCTGAATATTCACGCAAATCTTCAAATTCTCCACCTTGAACAATCCCAAATAAGGCTTGGTTTTTATTGTTATGGACAGCCTGGCCGCGTTTAGCCCAACGCAGGGTTCGCTCGACACTATCTTTCATATACTCATGACTAACCGGATATGGTGGACATTCATCAAAGCTCATAATCACATCCGCGCCAATTTTATTTTGCGCCTTGATTGAGATTTCTGGACTCATAAATTCCATTGACCCATTAATATGGTTTTTAAACTCAACGCCTTCTTCTTTGATAGTCCGATTTTCACTTAGTAAAAATACTTGAAAACCACCACTGTCTGTAAGCATTGGTCCTTTATAGTTACTAAATTTATGTAAGCCCCCAGCTTTTTCTATTAAGTCAGCACCAGGTCTTAACCATAAGTGGTAAGTATTTGCTAAAATGATTTCAGCATTCATATCATACAATTCTTCTGGACTAACAAATTTAACCGAAGCTAAAGTCCCAACTGGCATAAAGACTGGCGTTTCTACTTCACCATGTGGAGTATGTAAGACTCCATATCTTGCCCCTGATTGTTTACAAACATGTTTTACTTCTAATTTAAAGTTTTTATTCAACTTCTTCACCCTCTATATACGTTTTTATATTATCAAAAATTCCTACTTTTAAAAGATAGACTATCGTTAAAATCCCAATACCTAAGGAAAAACCTGCGATGACGTCACTAACATAGTGAACTCTTAGATAAATGCGACTTAAGCCAATTAAAGCTATTAAGATCGACAAAAGAACATAACTTAAAATCCGGTACTTTTTATCTTTGATCTGGCTTGCGAAAAAAATTATAATCAATCCATAAAACACCATCGCCGTCAATGAGTGACCACTGGGCATACTATAGCCTGAAGCATTGCTTAGATGAATTACCGTTGGCCGAGGTCTTGCATAAGTTTGTTTAAAGGTTTCATTAATTAAAAAGCCAAAACCAGTTATTATTGAAGTCAAGACTGCCAACACCTTATCTCTAACTAAGGCTATAAGTAAAAATGACAACAAAATTATAACTTGCCAATTTGCGAAAACTGTAATTACTTCAAATACATAAATCATAAAGTAGTTAGTATGTTCTAAAAGCCAATCGATCATTTTTTCATCAATCTGTCTGATAAACAGAATTGAAAAATTATTAATTAAATATAAAAACAGGCTTAACGCCCCTAACATTAATATTACTGATCTTTTACTTACGTATTTTTTCACACCATCACCTCTTATTATTTTAATGCATTTAATCTTTAATTACAAATTAAAAGACAACCTTGTAAAAAGGCTGTCTAGTTTTAAGTTTTAAATTTATTACAGAGACTTGTTTACAAGTTCTGCTAATTTTTGTTTTGGTTGAAAGCCCATTGTTTCGTCAACAACTACTCCATCTTTAAATACTTTTAATGATGGGATGCTTTGAACTCCATATTTTGCAGCTAGGGCATTTTCTGAGTCAACATTTACTTTAATAACTGTTGCTTTTCCAGCTAAATCTTCAGCTAACTCATCCAATACTGGAGCTAACATTTTACAAGGTCCACACCAATCTGCATAAAAGTCTACTAAAACTACGCCTTCTTTGACTGCTTCGTCAAAACTTTTTGAATCTACAATTTTTACCATTTATAATTTCCTCCTATTTATTCAGTAGTACTATTGTATCATTTAATAATTTTATTTCATTATTAATGCCTATTTACTTAAAAGACTTGCAGCTGCTTCATCAATTACTAGGGTTACATCTGGATGATTTTGTAAAACACTCGCTGGTAGACTCTCAGTTATTGCACCTTCTACTAAGCCTTTAATTACTTTTGCCTTATTTGCCCCTGAGGCAATTAGTAAAATCTTTTTAGCGCGCATTATCGAGCCGATACCCATTGATATCGCTTCTGTTGGAACTAAGTCTTGGTTTCCTTCAAAATATCTAGCATTTGCGGTGATTGTTTCTGGGGTTAAGTCAACAACTGCCGTTTTGCCTTGAAAACTTGAGCCTGGTTCATTAAAGCCAATATGGCCATTAGTGCCAATACCTAAAAGTTGTAAGTCAATTTGATTTTTTTCTAACAGTTCTTCATATTGAGCGGCGGTCGCCTTTGGATCTTTAGTATCCCCATCTGGTACAAAGATGTTTTCCTCTTTAATATCAATATGATTAAATAAGTTTTCATGCATAAATGTATGGTAGGTTTGTGGATGTCCCTGTGGCAAGCCTAAGTATTCATCCAAATTAAAACTTTTTACATCTTTGTAAACAGTTTTATTTGCTTGGTGATCTGCGACTAACAGTTTATACATTTTAACTGGGCTGCCACCAGTTGCCAACCCTAAGTTAATTTGTGGGTTTTCTCTTACGGCTTCACTAATAATCTTTGCAGCGGCCTCACTCATTGCTTGGTAATCTTTTACTCTAATAATTTTCATAATCTTCCTCCATATAATATATTATAACTCTTCTAAGTATCTTATCAAATTAATAAACAGTAATTGTATAAGTAAATAAGCGTTTTTTTCCTGGTTTAATCGTCATAATTGAATCTCTTTTTTCAAATGCTAAATCTTTATCGGTTTTTTTACTAAGCCCTAGCCAGGGTTCAAGACAGACAAAGTTTGCCTTTTTATCATTTGGTGTCCAAACAGCGGTGATTGGAAAACCGGTTAAACTAACTTTTACACCATGGTTTCCATCAGTTAGACTTAGATAAGCACTATTGACATTGTGGTAGATAAAAGTTGGAAAAGTTTCAAATAAGTCTCTTTTTAAATTAATATGTGAGACTAAGCCTTCATTAACCATTGGACCACAACCCAAAAGCTTTGTCGGACTAGAAAACTCTAAACGATAGTCGTCAAAGTTTTTACTTGGATCAATTGGACAGTTAAAAGCTGGATGCAAACCAAAGTTAAAAGGCATGTCAATGACCCCTTCATTGAAAATTTCATATTGAATTAATAACTTATTGTTTTCTAAGGTATAAGTTATCAACATTTTAAAATAAAATGGATATTGTTTAAGTGTCTCTGAATTGGCTGATAGTTTTAAAACAGTTTCAACTTTATCATTTTTTAAAATATCGAATTCAGCATTTCTTAAAATGCCGTGGTTTGGCATTGATGTCGTTTGGCCATTAAAGTGGTATTGATTATCATGGGATGAGCCAATGACTGGAAATAAGGTTGGACTACTATATCCCCAATACTCCTTATCAGCATCCCACATATATTCAAGCCCTAACATTTTATCTTTAAAGCTTGCGATTTGGCCACCAAGTAAATTAAGTTCTACAATATAATTATTATTTTCAATTGCTATCATCGTACACACTTCCTTTTGGCATTTTAAATGGCAAACGCTTTTCCATCATGGTGATAACAAAATAGTCATCTTCAAAGATTTCACCATCACATGTGTAAACCATTTTTTTATCTGCTTTTAATTCAAAACTTCTTAATTTAAAACTTTGGACTTGTTTAAGCTCTTTGTAGCGGCCTTTGGCATACTTACCTATCAATCTAAGTAAGGTAACTCTAGTAACCGGCTCAATTAGTAAAACATCAAATAGACCATCAGTTAAACTTGCCTCTGGTGCTGGATTAAAGCCCCCGCCATAGTATTGACCATTCATAACCGCAAATACGATTGCATCTTGGACAATATCTTCGCCATTATATTTAAACCTTAAATTAAACTTACTTAAATCTTTCAATCCCTTAAATACTCCTGCCACATAGGCCAGCGAGTTTGGAATTACTTTACTATCTTTATATTGAACTGTAACTTTATTAATGTAAGCATCAAAACCAACTGTAAACATATTTAAAAAACGGTGCTCATTAGCTACACCAAAGTCGATATTATAAATTTGCCCTTCAATTGTTTTGACCAACATTTCCTTTAAATCATATTTGTGTTTATAAATAGATCGATGAAAGTCATTACCAGTACCATTTGGAATTAGTGCCATTGTGACTCCATCAGCTAAACCATTTAATACCTCAAAGGCAGTTCCATCACCACCAACACAGTAAATACAGACATGGTCTCTAACACTAAAGCGATTGGCCAATTCAGTTGCATGACCTGGATATTCAGTTACAAAAATTTCATAATCATCTTCATTCTCAAAATATTCTTCAATCCAAGGAATAAGTCTTTTAGAGTCCCTTTGTCCTGAGATTGGATTTATTATAAATACATGGCGCAGTTGTTGCATATAATCTCCCTTTTCAAATTAAATTACAATACCTATTAATTGTATATATATTACTATATTCAATTATACCAAAATATCTTTATGGATGTTAAAAAAAAGAATGAATAGAAAGCTAGTCATTCTTTGTAATCGATATTTGTTTAGTTGTTATTTAATGATAGTCCCCATAGTAGAGCCTGGAATGCTTGCTGCATTTCCTTCATCAGTATCAATATGCACAGCAGCACTAAAGTTTTCATTAACTCTTACAACTACATCACCAAAGATAAGTGAACGTTGGTCTGTATCAATTTTTAATGAGACTGTTTCTCCATCTTCAATACCATAGCCTTTTGCTTCATCTGGAGTAACATGAATGTGCCTTTTAGCAATAATGACTCCATGATCCAAATCAACACTACCAGCTGGTCCAATTAGAGTTGCCCCGGCTGTACCTTTAGTATCGCCTGACATTCTAATTTCAGTATTTATACCTAAGCTTCTGGCATCGGTTGCCGAAAGTTCAACTTGAGTTTCAGGTCTAGTTGGGCCTAAAACAATAACACGATCCATTTGCCCCTTTGGGCCTTTAACAGAAACTCTTTCTTCTGTAGCAAATTGACCAGGTTGTGATAATTCTTTTAAATTGTGAAGTTTATGTCCTTTTCCAAACAATACCTCTAAATCAGCATCTGACAAGTGTACATGTCTTGCTGAAATTTCTACTAATATTTTATTTTCCATCAAATACACCTCTTATCCTTAACTATTATACTAAAGCCCCCACTTTAATTCAATCAAATGACTTATATATAAATGTAATGTGCGCTTATAAATTTATGTTATAATAAATCAGGTGATTAGATGAAAAATAAGATTTTAAGCTTTTTAATTTTAGTAGTTTTACTATCATTGAGTGGCTGTAATAATAATAAATTAACCCAATTTAAAGAAACTACCTTTGATGTAGGATTTAATACCCCTTTTACCTTAATTGCATTTACTGACTCACAAGAAACTTTTGATAAACTATTTGAAGAGATGAAAGTTGAAATTAGGATTATGCATAAATTTTATGATATTTATAATACATATGAAGGTGTAAATAATATTAAAACTATTAATGATATGGCTGGTATCGAACCGGTGGTTGTCGATGCTGCGATCATTGATTTATTACTAGAGTCAAAAAAATACAGTGATATAACTTTAGAAAAATTTAATCCAACCTTAGGGCCCGTATTAGAAATATGGCACCAAGCCCGTGAAGAGGGAATTGTTTTAAACCAACAAAATAAACCCGGGATTTCTCCCTCACAAGCAGTATTGCAACAAGCATATGAATTTGTAGGCTGGGACTTTGTTGAAATTAATGAAAAAGCATCAACTGTTTATTTAACAGATGCTCGAGCAGCTTTAGATGTTGGTGCAATAGCCAAGGGCTATGCCGTTGAAAAAGTTGCCCAATCACTAATTGATAAGGGAATAACCAATGGAGTTGTTAATGGTGGTGGTAATGTTAAAACAATAGGAAGTAAGTTAGATAATGTCCCCTGGGTTGTTGGCGTTACAAATCCTGACCGTATTAATGATAGTTCGGTGCTTTCTTTAGCTTTTGCTGACTCAATGTCTGTCGTTACTTCAGGTGACTATGAAAGATATTTTGTCGATGAAGATGGTAACCACCAACATCACTTAATTGATTCAAAAACCTTACAGCCAGCAAGGATTTCAAGGTCAATAACAATTACGACCAAAAATTCGACAGTTGCTGATATATTATCGACAGCCTATTCAATGACAACTTTGGATGAGGCAAAAGAATTTACTCAAAAACTTAATATCGAAGACTTAGGTCTAGTTTGGATCTTTGATGAAAAACAAGAAAACGAAGACTATAAATATATGGTAGTAGATGGTAAATATATTTACTACAATGAAGTTATTGAAGCAAATATTTATAAAAAATAAGTTTAATAAAACACTTAAAAAGGCAGATCATTCTGCCTTTTTAAATATCTTAATTAAATTTTGCCTAACAATTTAAACATGTTACGCTTATAAACTTCAACCCCTGGTTGGTTAAATGGATTTACATTAATTAAATAGGCCGACATGGCAATTGACTTAAAGAAAAAATAAGTTAAATAACCAAAAGTATAAGCGCTAGTGTCGGGTATGGTAATAATCAAATTTGGAACACTACCTTCATCATAGTGGGCGGCTAAAGTTCCAAGTCTTGCTTGTGTATTAACATAGTCTAGTGATTTACCACTTAGATAATTCATATTATCTTTATCTTCTTCATCAATTGGAAAAATCATATCTTCCATTGGCTCTTCTACCGCTATTAAAGTTTCAAAAAGATTTTTGCTGCCTTCTTGGATAAATTGTCCCATTGAATGAAGGTCAGTTGAAAAGTTAACACTGGTCGGTAAAATCCCACGCCCTTCTTTTCCTTCTGATTCACCAAAAAGTTGTTTCCACCATTCAGCAAACATTGTCATTTGAAATTCATAGCTAACTAACATTTCAACAGACTTGCCTTGTTTTTCCATAATTCTTCTAGCTACCGCATATTGATAAGCTGGATTTACATTTAAATCGGGATTGTCTAATTCTTTATATGCTGTTAGGGCTCCCCGCATTACTTCTTCAATACTAATTCCAGCTACAGCTAAAGGAAAGAGTCCAACGGCTGTCGTTACTGAAAAACGACCACCAATATCAGCTGGTATTGAAAATGACTTATAACCAACATCATTCACTTCAGCTCTTAGTGTTCCATTTTTAGGATCAGTTGTTGCGATGATATAATCTTTATAGTTTTCTTGGTGTTTACTTTTTAACAATTGCTTTAATAATCTAAATGCCATTGCTGTTTCTGTAGTTTGACCACTTTTTGAAATTACATTTACATAAAAGTTTTTGTCAGCAAGATAATCTAAGGCTTGCACAATGTAGGTTGAAGATAGGGTATTGCCAAGATACATTATTTCTACTTGACCTTTAGGATATAAGCCATTTATCATTTCAATAGCTGCTCGAGCACCTAAATAAGATCCGCCAATTCCACAAACAACTAAGACATCTGCATCTGCCTTAACTTTTTTTGCATGTTTTAATATTTCAACAAACTCTTCTTTATCATATTTTTCTGGCCAATCAATCCAACCTAAAAAATCATTACCTTTGCCGGTTTTTGCATGTAGAGCCTCATGAGCACTATCGACAACTTCTTGGTATTCTAATATTTTAGAACTCAAATAGCCTTTTTTCTCATCAAAATTAATGTACATCTTCTTCCTCCAATTGTTTTATCCATATTTCTAGTTTTTCTTCTAAAGTGCTAAAACCTAATTCAAATTCTGGCAATTGCCGAATTGGTATTCTCCGTCTTTTTCTGCCACTAACCTTCTCTAAGGCTTTCAGTGAAACTCTGACTTTAAAAGGATCAATAATATCTATTATTTTAACTTTAATAATAGAGTTTACATTTACATAGTCACTTATATCCGCAACAAAGCCACTCGATATTTCTGAAATATGCAAAAGACCGCTAACGGTATCATCAAGTTTTACAAACACACCATAAGGTTGAATTCCAGTAACTGTAACATCAACAATATCATTAATTTTATAGTTCAAAGAATCATCCCCAATCATTTAATATTATAACATCTTTACTTAGTATTTTTAAGCAAAAACTATAGTAAATCAATTAATGAGGATTCAAATATGTTATAATAATAAAAGAGGTGGAAAATGAGACAATTATATCCGATTTGGGTCTCGATGGCTGCAATGGCTATTACTCAAGTACTTAAGCCGATCCTATTTTATCTATTACATAAAAAGTGGAATTTAAGACTTTTGTTTGATAGTGGTGGACTTCCAAGTTCACATAGTAGTATGGTTACATCATTAGTTTTATCAGTTGGGCTTTTAGAAGATTTTTCTTCGACAATTTTTGCCGTAACCGTCGTCTTTGCTTTTATCACAATGTATGATGCGGCAAACGTCAGATATTATGCGGGTAAAAATATTCAACTTACAAGAAAACTAATTACTGATTTAAAAGCCTCTGAATCATATATACAAGACCTTGATGATCCAATATATGATATGCGAATTAAAGAAATTTTGGGTCATAAATGGTTTGAAGTGTTCTCTGGGGCCCTTTTGGGCTTATTGATTGCAGGTTTGTCATACTTTGTGTTTAAATATTAATAGGAGTGGTAATATGGAAAAAATAAATGAAATAAAGCAAACTATTGAAAAGATCCGTCCTTACATCAACCGCGATGGTGGGGATGTTGAATTTGTTGGATTTGATGAAGATAATGGTGTAGTAACAGTTAAGATGCTTGGTGCATGTGTTGGCTGTGCCGCGGTTGATCAAACTGTTTTCTATGGTATTCAATCATTACTTATGGAAGAAGTTGCTGGCGTTAATGAAGTAAAACTAGATACTTCTAACTGGTAATCTTAATATTGTAAAGAATTAAATATAATAAAAGGATGTGAATTGATAAATTATTATCAGGCCACATCCTTTTTTATTTGATCTTAAATATTATTTAACGTTTACTAACATCATAAATTTCACCAGCTGCTTTTGGTCCAACACTCTTGCCACTAAATACAAGTAAGGCAATAACGGTTAAAGCATACGGCAAGGCTGAAAATAGTTGGGTAGGCAAACTTTGAATTAAAGGAATTCGGTTGGCATAAATACCAATTGTTTGCGATAGTCCAAAGAATAATGAGGCACCAAGTAATCCAAATGGATTCCATTTACCAAAGATAACGGCAGCTACAGATATAAAGCCAAGCCCGTGAATTGAACTTATCGTAAACTGAGTATCAACTGTTAAAACAATCATGCCGCCAGCTAATCCTGCAAGCAGTCCTGAAATAAAAACTGCAAGGTAACGTGTTTTAATTACGTCTATTCCCATTGATGCTGAGGCATGTGGATTTTCTCCACAAGATCTTAGTCTTAGTCCAAATGGAGTTTTGAATAAAACAAACCAAATAAATAACACTAATAACACCGCTACAAAAATGGTTGGATAAACTCCCCTAAAGAATCCACCGATGAGGGGAATTTCACTTAAATATGGGACGACCATTTTTCTAAATCCCCTTTTATAAGCTACTGTTCGTTGTTGGTTAAAGATTATTTGGGTAAAATATATTGTAATACCAGCTGCAATTAAGTTAACAGCAGTACCCGCAATCGTGTGGTCTGCGCTAAACGTAATTGTTGAAACTGCTAAGATTAAAGAAAATATCCCACCTGCAATTGCCGCAACTATTAATGATAACCAAGGTGCTTGACTAAACCAGCCAAAGCTTTCAAATAAAATTACGATGGCACCAGCTGCAAAAGCACCAAATAACATTATACCTTCAAGGGCAATATTAACTATTCCAGATCTCTCTGACATTATTCCACCAAGTCCTGCAATCATTATTGGTGCAGCAATCATTAACATTTGTGGAATCATTTGTTCAATTAGTAAAATCCATTCCATTAAGAATCGCCCCCTTTTGTTTCAACTACAAGTTTTTGTTCTTTACGCCGATTATACCAATTAATTATCATTGGTAACATTTTTTGAGAAGCTACGAAAAAGACAATTAAAGCTGCAATAATACTACCAATTTCTTCTGGAATTCCACGCATTTGAAGCATTGGTTTTGTAACTCCTAAAAGTCCAAATAAGAGACCAGCTAAGGCAACACCAAGGCCAGTTAAGTTACCAACTAAGGCAACGGCAATTCCGTCATAGCCAACGTTTCCAAAACTTGTTAGAGTTAATACATTTCCAAAGGTTCCAAGTGTTAACATTGAACCCGCAAGTCCAGCAAAAGCTCCGGAAATCATCATTGAAGAAACAATATTACGGTTTACTTTTAATCCTGCATATTCAGATCCATCTTTATTGTGACCAGTGGCGCGTAAATTGTAACCATATGTAGTTTTTTCAATAATAAACCAATAGGCAATTACTGCTAAAATAACTACAAAAATACCTAAGTGCATTCTTGAGCCACCAAATAGTTTACTTAACCATGGAACTCTTAATGATGCTGTTTGTAAAACATTAGGTGAGGTTAAGTTTTTATAACCTTCCATATTTACAACAAAATAATTACTGACATAAAGGGCAACATAGTTGAGCATAATCCCTACAACTACTTCTAAAATATTAAAGTAGGCTTTTAATAGTCCTGGAATTAAGCCCCATAAGGCACCACCTATCGCTCCTGCAACAAGTGCTAAAGGTATATGTAATAAAGTCGGTAGTTTTATTTGAGTTGCTACAAACAAGGTAAGTAAGCTTCCCATAATTACCTGGCCTTCAGCCCCAATATTAAATAAACCGGTACGATAAGCAAAGGCAACTGCTAAACCTGTTAAGACCATTGGCATTGTTGCTACAAGTAGCTCTCCAATATAGCGTAGTTGAATTATTTTACCACGTGCCATATCAAAGCCAATTAAGCCTTTTAATAATTCTTGGAAAAGTATAATCGGGTTTTTATTAGTTAGAATTAATAAAATACAACCGATTAATACTCCAGCTAAAATAGCTAAAAACGGTACTAAAGATTTGTGTTTTTCACTAATCATTGCCTAACTCCTCCATAAATACTCCAGTCATCATTAACCCTAAATCATTTTCATTAGTATCTTGTGGTTTTACAATTCCCGTTATTTCTCCACCACTAATGACGGCGATTCTATCTGACATAGCCATTATTTCATCTAATTCAAATGAAACAAGTAGGATTGCTTTTCCATTATTTCTCTCTTCAATAATTCTTGAATGAATATATTCGATTGCCCCGACATCCAAGCCTCTTGTTGGCTGGACAACTAGTAAGCAGTCTGGAGATTTATATAACTCACGTGCAATAATTGCTTTTTGCTGGTTTCCCCCTGACATTGAACGGGTTAAAGTCTTTGGACCTGCCCCAACTCTAACGTCAAATTCATCAATTAGTTCAACTGCATGACTTGTTATTTTAGGAAAATCAAGAATTCCATAATGGCTAAAACTTCTTTTGTTATAATCATGGATAATAAAGTTTTCTTCTAAAAAGAAATCTAAAATAAGTCCATGGCGGTGACGGTCTGATGGAATATGGCCCAAGCCACGATCAGTTCTTGTGCGAATATCAAGTTTTGATATTTCTTCACCATTTAATTTTATTGTACCTGACTCAATGTTTGTTAAACCAGATAAGGCATAAATAAACTCATCCTGACCATTACCATCAATTCCAGCGATGCCAAGGATTTCACCGGCATGAACGGTTAAGCTTAAGTCCTTAACAGCTTTTAAACCACGATTGCTCATAACATTTAAATGCTCTATTTCTAAGACTGGCTTTCCAGCTTCTTTATCAGGTTTATATACATTAAAATCGACTTCCCGACCAACCATTAGTTCGGCAAGCTCTCTCTCACTTGTCTCACTAACATTGACCGTGCCAACATATTTTCCTCTTCTTAAAATACTACATTCATCGGCAACTTGCATTATTTCTTTTAGCTTATGTGTAATTAACAAAATCGTTTTACCACTATCTACTAACTCACGCATGGTTGCGATTAATTCTTCAATCTCTTGTGGTGTTAGTACTGCCGTAGGCTCATCAAATATTAAAATTTCAGCATCTCGATAAAGCATTTTAAGTATTTCTACTCGTTGTTGGGCCCCAACCGAGATATCCTGGATTTTAGCTGTTGGATCAACCGCTAACTTGTAATCGTTAGATATTTTTTTAATCTCTTTATTAACTTCCTTGTAGTTAATTGTCCGCATCTTTGTCGTTGGTTCACTACCCAAAATAATGTTTTGAGTTACTGTGAAATCATCAACTAATTTAAAGTGTTGGTGAACCATACCAATTCCTAAGTCTGCTGCATCATTTGGATCATTGATTGTGACTTCTTTTCCTCTTACTTTAATGACTCCCGAATCTGCTTTATATAAACCAAAAAGAATTGACATTAATGTTGATTTACCTGCCCCATTTTCACCTAATAGTGCATGAATGCTTCCCTTTTTTACTCTTAAACTAACATTGTCATTAGCCTTAATACCAGGAAACTCCTTAGTTATATTAAGCATTTCAACTTCATAAGTCATAAATTCAACCCCTTCCCTCTTTACTTCATTGTATTTATTATATCATAATTTTAAAAGGTCCTAATATATAAAGAAAGGCTTCTTGTAAAAACAAGAAGCCTTTTATTAATAACTACGTTACTAAATAAATCTTACGATTTACTGGAGTCGTGAAACTTCGAATTTCTCCTCCATAATTTTAGAAAATTATTATTCTACGTCTGACAATTTCCAAGCAGTTTGATCAGGAATTACTGGATCTTCTGTAACTGTAATTGTTCCAGCTTTAATTTTTTCTTCCAAATCTTTAATTGTTGCGATTTCTTCAGATGTTAAGTTTCTATCTTCAGTTGTTTCAGCTGTAATACCTTCGTTTTTCATATTGAATGTATATAATTCAGTTGATACTTTTCCATCATTTTCAAAGTATTCTTTAATGAAGTCATAAGCTGCAACGTCTACACGCTTAAGCATTGAAGTAAGAACTACTGAGTGATCTTTTTCATCCATACCATCTAAGTATTGGTCTCTATCTACACCAATTACCCACACGTTTTCACGGTTTAAAGCTTCACTAATAACACCATTTCCAACGTTACCAGCTGCATGGAATACAATATTTGATCCTGCATCATAAAGTTTAGTTGCTAATGATGAACCCATTGCTGTGTCATCAAAGCTCATTGCATATTGAACATCAATTACTGCATCAGGGTTTGCTGCCCAAACACCTTGTTCAAATCCAGCTTGGAATCTACCAATAACTGGTCCTGGGAATCCGCCAACAAATCCAACACGGTTAGATCCGTCTGCTTTTGCTCTTTCACCAGCAACATATCCTACTAAGTATGAACCTTCATGCTCAGCAAATGATGTACTGTGAATATTAGCAACATCTGGAATAATACCATCTATAAATAAGAAGTGAACGTCAGGATGTTTTGGGGCTACTTCAGCTAATGCATTTTCAAATAAGAATCCGATTGCAATAACCATGTCAGCACCTTCAGTAGCTGCTCTATCTAAATTTGATACATAGTCACTACCGTCATCTTTTGAGCTCAAGTTAACTGCATGGGCATCACTTAGATTGTTATCTTTTAAAAATCTTTGGATACCTTCCCAAGTAGATTGGTTAAATGATTTATCATCTTGTCCACCTGAGTCAAATACAGCTACAACTTTAAATTTAGTTTCATCGTCACCATTAGTGTCTCCGTTTCCTGTGCCTCCACAAGCTACAAGTAACGCAACAGCTAATAATGTCGCGAATAATAACTTAAATGTTTTTTTCATTATTTTTTTCCTCCATCTTTCTAGGTTTCCCTATACATAAATACTACCTTGATTCTCAGTCTTTGTCAAACAAAACGTTCACAGAACTAACACATTTCTGCTAATTCAGAAGTTTTATTTTTAACAATTGAAATCGCTTACAGCTTTAAAGTGGCCAAGACCAACCTTTAAAGCTCTATTTTATTAATATTTAAAAAAATAACTACAATTTAATGTAGTTATCTTATCTAATATTATTATAAATCTTCTTCATCTAAGTAGACATCACGTGGTTTACTACCTTGCATAGGTCCAATTACATCTTTTGCCTCTAAGGCATCAATAATTCTAGCCGCTCGGTTATAACCTATTCCAAAACTTCTTTGGATTAAAGAGGTACTCGCTTTTTTCTCTTTTACAACAAACTGCTTAACATCTTCATATAAAGGATCATCAAAAGCCATTGGCATTAGAGAAGTGTTTTCTTCTTCATCTAGGTTTTCAAAAACGTCTAAATGATCTGGACTTGGCTGTTTACTTACAAATTCTGCGATGCGACTGACCTCATCATCAGATACATAAACACCTTGAAGTCTTGATGGGGCTGAATATGTAACAGGATAGTACAACATGTCCCCATTACCTAAAAGTCTTTCGGCACCAACTGCATCAAGAATCGTCCTTGAGTCAATTCCACTGGATACAGCAAAAGAGATTCTTGATGGAATATTTGCCTTGATAATTCCGGTAATAACATCGGTCGATGGTCTTTGGGTTGCTACAATTAAATGAATACCAGCCGCTCTTGCGAGTTGCGTGATTCTTTGAATACTCTGTTCAACTTCTTTTCCGGCAACGATCATTAAGTCAGCTAATTCATCAATAATAACTACTATTAATTCTAAGCTTTTTAAGTCTTCATCCGGGTTAACGATTTTATATTCATTATAAGCGGTAATATTTTTAACACCTATTTCAGCAAAGGCCCGATAGCGATCATCCATTATCTCAACTACCTTGGCTAAGGCATTGTTGGCCTTTTGTGGCTCTGATATAATATCAGTTAACAAGTGTGGCACATGACTAAAACTTGTAAACTCAACCTTTTTAGGGTCAATTAAAAGTAACCTAACTTGATCGGGTGTAGTCCTAATTAAAATTGTTGTAATAATCGCATTCATCGCGACTGATTTTCCAGCTCCGGTTGCGCCCGCAATTAATAGATGGGGCATTTTTGTTAAATCACAGTACTGGGTATTTCCCATCAAGTCTTTACCTAAGGCAAACAGAAGTGGATTATCAACATATTCTTGAGGCATCCCTCTTAAGAGTTCATAAAGTTTTACAGTTGTGTTTTCAATGTTTGGAATTTCAACTCCAACGGTATTCTTACCTGGAATTGGTGCTTCAATCCGAATATTTTTTGCCGCTAACTCCATTTTAATGTTATCTTGAATCGCACTAATGCGACTTACCTTAACTGATGAGTCTGGCCTTAATTCAAATTTTGTTACAGAAGGTCCAATATGGGTGTCAACAAGTTCTGCTGTAATGTTAAATTCACTTAAAACTTCGACAAGTTTTTTTCCTTTGACTTCAGCTGCATTTTTATTTTTAGAAGAAATCTGACTTACAACTTGGGTGTCTAATAATGTTAATCTTGGCAATTTATAGCCTTTGCTTGTAACGACTTTATCTTCATCTAAGGGTAAGGTAATTTGATCAATGCCCTTTGGGTCATCCTTAAGCGTTATAAATGCACTTTTTTTAGCTTTAACTACCTCAGTTTTATTATGTTCAGCTAAGTATTCATCACCAATTTGATATTCATCTTGGTGTTTCTTTTTTGCAACTTTTTTCTTTCTTTTAAGTTTTGAGGCTTCAATTGAAGCATTAAGTTTATCAATCCATTTTCTAATGTCAACGGTTAATAAGATTCCAATTAAAACAATAATCAATAAAACAATTATTGTGCCAACATAGTCAAATAGCATTGTAAAAAAACCATAAACTAAAATCCCTAGCATCCCACCACTAGCATTCATCCGATAGTTAAAGATGTTGGTACTGTTGGCGAAAAAGAAACTAATTGCTTTGCCACCAACATAGTCATGATTATTAACTAAAGCTGAAAACAGTAAAAAGCCTAAAAACAAAATTGAATAACCAAGAATGTTTGGTTTTGACAATTTTATTTTTCCATAGGCTAAAAGGACCATTAAACTAGTTAAGATTAAAAGTAGATAAGTTACAAAGTGGTATTCACCAAATAAAAATCTAAATGATTTATCAATTAAGATTCCAACTATGCCCAACTTAAAAAAAGCTATAATTGTTATAGCTATAACAATAAGGCTAGCGATACTTATCTCTAGCCGATGTGATTGTTTATCTTTTGATTTTTTTGCCATCAAATCCCCCTACTTTTTATATTTCGATGATTGACGGTAAAATCATTGGACGTTTGCCGGTTTCTTTAGAAACATAACGGCCAGCCTTAGATCTAACTTCAGTTCTTACGTCAATATTAGTATAGCGATTGTCTTTTACTGCTTGATTTAAAGTGTCAACCATAATCTTGCTTACTTCTTTTAATATATGATTTGCATCTCTTACATAAATTAGCCCACGCGATTGAATATCTGGTCCACCGATAATTTCTTTTGTTTTATGGTCAATTAAGACACCAATGATAATTACACCATCTGTTGATAGTGTTTCACGGTCTTTAAGGACTAGACTTCCTTCTTCTAGGCTATCAGTACCATCAACCATAACATCTTCAGCTGAGACCATATTTGAAGCACTCTTTAAACGATTCTTTTCAAAGGTCGCTACTTGACCATTGTCTAAAATAACAATGCGATCAGCCGTATATCCAAGTCCCATTGCTAAGTCAGCATTACCAGCTAAATGACGATAGTTACCTTTTACTGGAATATAGTATCTTGGTTTAAATAAATACAACATCATCTTTAAGTCTTCTTGGGATGCATGCATTGCTAAAAGTTCATCTTTATCAATTGTAATAACCATATGGTCATCTTTGTATAATTCATTTTCAAGTTGAATTGCTTCAACTTCAACCCCAGCTACAATTGGTGAAGCAATAATAACGGTATCATCTTTTTTAAGTGATAAACGATTATCTTCACCTGAAGTTATCGCAAACATTTTATTAAACACTTCTGAACCATCACCAGTAACTAAAACGATCGTTTCATTATCATTAACATCATCTAGAGTTGCGACAACCTCTTCTGGCATATGATAGTAGTCTAAGCGTTTTAAAGTATGCATCATTTCTAACATATTTTTGTCATGAAAAAACAATTTCTTATGATTGCGTTGACATAATTCAGCCAGTTCAATTACTCGATAAATGTTTTGAGCATATGAAGTAATAACTATTCTTGCTGGTGCTTGATCAATATGACTTTCTAAGACATGTGAAATTTTATGTTTTGGTGCTGTGTAGCCTTCCCGACTTGAACCGACTGATTCAGTTAATAAGGCAAATGTTTTTTCCTTACCAATTTCAGCTAATTCAACAATGTCCGATGCAAAGGCATGTAAGCCGATGTCATAGTCAATTATAAACTCACTTGTATAAACAATGTTTCCAGACTTTGTGCTGATAGCTAAACCAAAGGCATCAGGGACAGAATTTGTCATTGCAAAAGTTCTAATTCTAGTTTTCCCAACTCTAAATTCATCTGATCTTTTAATGATATTTATTTCAACGTTTTTAATATTCTTTTTCTCTAACATTGGTTTAATAATTTCAGCAGTTAGGGCTGTTGTATAAATTGGTACTCTCACTTCTTCTAAAAGGTGCGTTAAACTACCAATTGCATCATCATGAGCATGCGTTATAAATAAGGCTTTTACTCTTTTTCTGTTTTGCTTAATAAAAGTAAAGTCAGGGATAATCTTCTCAACACCTAATTGTCCTGTCCCGGCTTCCTTTGATCCTGCATCAATTAAAAATATCTCGTCGTTGTTTTCGACAACATACATATTCCTTCCATCTTCGTCTTGTCCTCCAAGCGAAAAAATCTTAATATTATCCATTTGAATTCCTCCATAATTATCTATTTCTATTTTATTATTTTTTAACACATTACTTTGCTTAAGTTTTAAATTATATGTTTTTGTCTCAATAATCTGTCTTAAACATTATAACATATGCAAGCCTAAAACCAAGGGCTTATAACCAAAAGAAAAAAGGACTTTAGTCCTCTTTTTCAATTCCATTTAAAGAATAGGATTTCGTTTCAGTTATTAAAACTTTAACGATGTCACCAACTTTTGCCTTCATTGGCGTAAAGTTAACAAGTTTGTTAGTTTCACTATAGCCACTATAAATATCTTTGTTTCTTTTACTAGGTCCATCTACTAAAACTTTGACTACTTTGTTTAAGTATTTAGCATTATTCTCTTGAGCATACTTACCGACTAAAAGATTTAACTCTTGTAGCCGCTGTGATTTTACTTCATCAGATATATTGTCTTCAAACTTTGCAGCTGGGGTGCCTTTTCTTGGAGAATAAACAAAGGTGTAAGCTAAGTCAAATTTACAGTATTCATACAAGTCTAATGTTTCTTGAAATTGCGCTTGTGTCTCATTTGGAAATCCAACTATTATATCCGTAGTAAATGAACAATTTGGAATTCGCGTTTTTAATTTATTATAAATTTCTTTATAGGAATCGACAGTATAACGTCGGCCCATCATTCTTAAGATCTTATCATTTCCAGATTGAACTGGTAGGTGAAATGAGGGCATAACATTTGAGTTGCTGGCGATAACTTCAATCATCTCTTCACTAAAGTCCCATGGATGTGAAGTTGTAAATCTAATTCTAGCAATATTTTTGTCAGCGACAGCTTGTAAAAGCTTGGCAAAAGATGTGCCATCTTCTAAGTCTTTTCCATAAGCATTGACATTTTGGCCAAGTAAGGTAACTTCTTTATAGCCCGCTTCAATGACTTCATCAATTTCATTTAAAACATCACTCATCATACGCGAACGTTCCTTACCACGGGTATATGGGACAATACAGTATGAACAAAACTTGTCACAACCATAAATAATATTAACCCACGCCTTATGGTGACCCACTCGACTTGATGGTAAATTTTCGATAACATGGCCTTCTTCTGAAAAGACTTCAATAACCTTTTCCTTTGAAAAGATTGCTTGCCCCAATAATTGCGGTAAGCGGTGAATATTGTGGGTTCCAAAGACCAAGTCAACATGTTGATATTTTTCTAAGATTCGATTGACCACATATTCTTCTTGAGCCATACAACCACATAAACCTAAAATCAAATCAGGATTTTCGCGTTTTAAACGCTTTAGTGAGCCAAGTTCGCCAAAGACCTTATCTTCAGCTCCTTCTCTGATTGCGCATGTATTTAAAAGAATGACATCTGCTTCTTCTGTATCAAAGACTTGAGTATAACCAAGTTGTTTAAAAATTCCTAGCATAACTTCACCATCGCGCTCATTTGCTTGACAGCCATAAGTTCTAAGGTAGAAGTTTTTTCCAAAGCCAATATTTTCCACTGCTTTTGGAATTTTGAAAAGATTCTCTTTGATATCAACCGGATTATCAGTTCGTAAACGCGCATCCTTTAAATTGGGCATTTGATATTTTTTTTCCATACTTACTCCTTTTAAAAAGCCAAGCAAAAGCTTGGCTTAAATATTTTTAATGATTTACATCATTTTTTTAATATCTATCTAATACATTAAAGTATTGTTGTATCTAGCCTTTAAATTCTTGTTGCTTAACAATTATAACAACAATTAAAGGATAAATCAATATTTATGGTCTAATCTGAATCCGTTCTATTTTACTAGCACGATTTGTCTTTTCATCAATTTCAATTACTACTGCACACAAGACCGCTTCATTTTTTGAAACTGTATAGTATGTTTGTTCATTACCAACAAATCTTGATATAACTTCGTCAATATCGCGCCCGATAACACTCTCATAAGGTCCACTCATGCCAACATCACTTATATAAGCACAGCCATTAAAGATGTCTTCATCAGCTGTCTGGACATGGGTATGGGTGCCTAAAATCGCAGTAAAATCGTTTTTAAAGTAATGCATGTAAGCTACTTTTTCAGCTGTTGCTTCGCCATGTAAATCCATAATCTTAATATCGGCCTTTGCGTTTACAAATTCTAAACTCGCAATAAATGGATCAGGGTCAACATTATGCATAAATGCTTCTCCACAAACATTGCCGACAAGAATTGTTTTGTCTAATACTTTAAACAAACGATAACCTTTACCCATTTTTGATGTAGTCAGATTAATTGGTCTGACAATCTTTTCATCATTAATAATTTCAAAGATTTCTTCTTTAGCATAAGCATGATTGCCCAAGGTAATAACATCAGCTCCAAAACCAATAATTTGATTAAATATTTTTGGTGTTAAGCCTTTGCCGTGGGCTGCATTTTCAGCATTTACAATTGTAAAATCAATATCATGTTTTTTTTGAAGGCTTTTTAAATGTTTTTCTAAAACCCTTCGACCAGGTCTTGAAACAATATCTCCTACAAATAGTATTTTCATCTACTTAGCAGTTGCGCTAGCTCTTGTTTCTCTAATTACTGTTACTTTTACTTGGCCTGGATAAGTTAGCTCACTTTCAATGCGTTCTTTTATTTCACGTGCAACTCGGTAGCATCCATTATCATCTAACTGATCTGGGATTGCGATAACTCTAATTTCTCTACCGGCTTGAATTGCATATGATTTTTTAACACCTTTAAATGAGTCGCCAATTTTTTCTAAATCTTCAAGTCTTCTAATATAATTTTCAAATGATTCATAACGCGCTCCCGGTCTGGCAGCACTTAAAGTGTCAGCTGCTTCAACAAGGTTTGAAATGATGTGAGTTGCTTCAACATCTCCATGGTGAGATTGAATTGAGTTTAATACAACTTCATCTTCGCCATGCTTTTTAGCAACTTTATAACCAAGTTCAATATGTGTACCTTCCATTTCAAAGTCTAAGGCTTTTCCAATATCATGTAATAGTCCAGCACGTTTAGCTAAGCTTTGGTTTAAACCAAGTTCAGCTGCCATAACACCGGCAATGTGCGCTACTTCAAGACTGTGGTCTAAAGCATTTTGTCCATAACTATAGCGATAGCGTAACTTACCAACAAGTTTAATTAACTCACGGTCCATTTTGCCAACACCAAGTTTAAAGACTGCGTCTTCTCCAACCTTCATAATTTTATCATCTAGCTCTTTTTGCATTTTGTAGACAACTTCTTCAATTCTGCTTGGTTGAATTCTTCCATCTTTAATTAGGTGTTCAAGGGACATTTTCGCCACTTCTCGCCTAATTGGGTCAAAACATGAAACAGTAATAACTTCAGGTGTATCGTCAATTATTAAATCAACGCCAGTAGCTTTTTCAATCGCGCGGATATTTCTACCTTCACGACCAATAATCCTACCCTTCATTTCCTCACTTGGAAGTGATACAACTGAAACCGTTCGATCTTGAGCTTCCTCTTGGGCGCTCCCTTGTATCGCTAAGCCTATAATATTTCTAGCGACTTCTTGTGATCTTGATTTTGCCTCATCTTCTTGATCTCGCATAAAGCCAATAATTTCGTTTTCCATTTCTGCTTTTACTTGATCTAAAATTTCCGCTTTCGCTTGTTCTTCACTTAAATTTGAAATTCTTTGCAATTCTAAAATCTGGCTGTCTAGCCTACTATTTAATTCGGCTTCCAGTTTATCTAGTTTTTGGATTTTATCGGTAATTTCATTACTTCTTCGATCGTTATTTCTTTCTTTATCTGTTAAAGACTGGTCTCGCACATTAAGATTCTTTTCCCTTGTCATCATGATGTTTTCTTGACTTTCAAGGTCATTTCTTCGACTTCTTAATTCGCTTTCGACTTGAGCGCGATGTTCTGCACTATCTCTTCTCGCCTCTGCTCTGGCTTCTCTTGTTATTTCTTCAGCTTTCACACGGGCTTCTTCAACTATATCAATAGCACTTTCGCGAGCTTTTTTCTCTTGTGCTCTTACGATTAGTGCCATGACTAATAACCCGATTAATATACCAACAATACCTGTTAAGACTAGATAGAGTGACTTAATATCATTCATGTCGTTCTCCTTTTCTAGTTGGGTAATTATTTACCCATATACATAGTACTAAATTTTACTAAATTTAACAATCAAATATCTTTAATTGCTAAGCTTAGAAATATTTAATAGCGTTTTTTCACTTTTTTGATATGATTTTGTTAAAAATACCAAAAATTTTATTATTGTTTATAAAAAACTTAGAGCTTTTTGAATTTTTCTTCTACCATACTAAGACTTGGCATTCCGGCTTGAGCCCCTAATTTTTCAATTGAAAGGCTAGCTGCTACATTTGCAAAATTTATTGCTTTAAATAATGGTTCGTCTTTACTGAGGGCTACGGCTAAAGCGCCATTAAAAGTGTCCCCAGCCCCAGTTGTATCAACCACCGTCGTCTTAATCGCCTTTACTTTTACAATTTTTTCACCATCAAAATACATCGCCCCTTTAGAACCTAGGGTTATAATTACTTGATTTGGATATTGCTTAACAATTTCCTTTAGATTTTTAGTTTTCAATAAACTGATCGCTTCATGTTCATTTGGAGTTATATATTTTGCCTTTAATAATGTATCTAGGGCAATTTCTCTAAATGGGGCTGGATTGTAAATAGTATCTATATTATTTATATAACAAAAGTCTAGTACTTGTTCCACAATAAAGGCTGGAATTTCGTTTTGAACAATAACAAAGTCATGTTGTAAAATAACTTGGCTAAATTTCTCAATAAAGTTTTTTTCAAAACAGTTATTGGCCCCTGGAATTACAATAATTGAATTGTCACCATCACTTAAAGTTATATGAGCACTTCCTGTCTCACTTTGTTTAATACTTTCAACATTTGAAATATCAACATTGTTTTTGTTTAAATTTTCTAAGACATCGTTAGCTATAAAATCAACTCCAACTTTTCCAATCATTGAAACACTAGCTTTTAGCCTTGCCGCAGCGATAGCTTGATTAGCCCCTTTTCCACCATAAGTAACCGTCAATTTTTCTCCAATGACTGTTTCACCAATCTTTGGCCTAACTTTACTACTCACGACAAAATCTACATTAATACTGCCGATAACTAAAATCTTTTGCATAATTTCACCCCACTTATTTGTAGCTTTTAATTTTATTAATTAGTTCTTGATTAAAGCGCTTAATATCGACGTCTACTAAGACTTTGACTTTACCATTTTTACTATTCATTCGCCGATCAGCCACACTCATACCGCGCGTCAAACCTTCATTAGTTTCGACATAAACATCTAAGTTTTCAAAACTAAAGATATCTAAGTTATTAATTGCCATTAAAGCTACAACATCATGTAAGGAGCCTTTATCAATCTGCATATAAGAAGATTTAGGATCTAAGATGTCATATAAAAACTCGCCAATTGGATTTAAAGCTTTTAGATCTTCTAATAATTTTTGGCTAACGATGGTTTTTTCAGTTACATCTAAACCGGCCATTATTATTGGCAGCCCTGATTCTAAAACAATTTTTGCAGCTTCAGGGTCAGCATAAAAATTAAACTCAGCCGCAATCGTTGTATTACCACCTTTTAAACCACCACCCATAATTGTTAAGTATTTAATTTTATTTTTAATGTCTGGATAGGTCAACAGAAGTTTTGCGATGTTGGTTAAAGGACCAATTGCGGCAATAATCACTGGCTTTTCTGCTTTGGAAATCACTTGGTAGTAGGCCTTTAAAACTGATATCTCTAAAAGCTCTGCCATCTCATCATTTTTATAAATGTAGTTATTCATCCCATTTTTACCATGAACATGTTCTGCATAGTGCGCTGCTTTGACTAAAGGTCTTGTCGCACCTTTGACAATTGGAATATTTTTATTTGCCATTTTCACAATTCTTTGCGCGTTTTTAGTATTTACATCGACATTTACATTACCTGAAACAGTTGATACTAACCTAACATCTAAATTTTTGTCTGCTAGGGCATATAAAAGCGCATAGGCATCATCAATACCTGGATCACAGTCAATTACTACTATCTCTTTTTCCATTTTAATCTCCTTTAAAATTGAATAAAACTTTTCCAACTTCCACATCACTTACTGTTTCAGATATAACTTCTAATATTTCATCAATATCGCGATAAGCATCCGGATGTTCATCAAGGGTTCGATGTGAGAGTGTTCTTGAAAATATTCCCCGCATTTCATGAATCATATTATCTAAGGTCAATGTTTTTTTAGCTGCTGTTCTAGATAAGATGCGACCGGCCCCATGGGGGGCGGCACACATCCAGTCAGGATTGCCTTTTCCATAACCTATAATCGTTCCATCACGCATATTAATCGGAATAATTACGCGTTTATTTAAACTGGCATCAATTGCGCCTTTATAAACAATGTTTGTTTTGGTATCAAAGTAATTATGGTGGACACTCTCAATTTCAAATTCAAAAGGGACCGCATAATTAAAGTATTCATTGACAATGATTTCAATCATTCTTTTACGGCTCAAACGAGCATAGTCCATTGCGATTTGCATATCATTGAGATAGTCATCGTAGTTTTTATCACTTAAGTATTGACCTTCACTTTTATTTGCGATCCTTTGATAATATCTTGCGATCTGATTTCCTAAATTTCTAGAACCACTATGAACAACTAAACGATTGACTTCTTTAAATTCATTAAGTTCAATAAAGTGGTTGCCGCCACCTAAGGTTCCAATTGCATGTTGAAAACGGTGCATTTCTTTTTGTGAATAATTAAAACGTAACTGATTTAACCTGTCCCACTTGTAAACATGTTTTGAGTTTTTGTTGTGAATCTTAAAACCGGTCGGAATGTTTTTTACAATTACATTATATAATTTATTGTACTCTAAAGAAACATCTTTAGGAATATCAATAAAACTCATCCCACAACCAATATCGACTCCAATCGCATTTGGAATAATTTTGTTTTCCTTAAATCTTCCAACAAAGCCAATTGGTACCGAAAGACCAATATGTGTATCTGGCATCAGGTGGATTTCTTCACTAATATTTAAAACTGCCTCATCAATGTTATCTAATATATCTTCTTCATAATTTATTGCATGTATTTTTATATCTTCGCGTTTCATTAATTTATCATCCTTTTTAAAAAAAGAGCAAATATATTTGCTCTTAAATTTCTTCAACTTCGATTGGTGCTGTTAATTTTTCTTTAATTTTTGCGTGAATCTCTTCATATATATCTGTATTACTATTTAAATATGTTCTTACTGCTTCACGACCTTGACCAATCTTGTCATCACCATAAGAATACCAAGAACCAGCTTTATCAATGATGTCATATTCAACACCTAAGTCAATAACTTCTCCAACTCTTGAGACTCCCTCACCATATCTTATTTCAACTTCCGCAAGTTTGAATGGTGGCGCAACTTTATTCTTTACAATTCTAACTCTAGTTTTATTTCCGATAATGTCTTTGCCTTCTTTTATAGCTTCCCCACGTCTTATATCAACTCGGACTGAAGAATAAAATTTAAGCGCTCTTCCGCCTGATGTAGTTTCAGGGTTTCCAAACATTATTCCAATTTTTTCTCTTAATTGATTTATAAAAATAACTGTACACTCTGAACGATTCATAATTCCAGCCATTTTACGCATTGCCTTTGACATCATTCTCGCTTGCATCCCAACATTTGCATCCGACATTTCACCATCTAATTCTGCCTGTGGAACTAAAGCTGCAACTGAGTCAATAACAACTAAGTCAATTGCCTGACTACGGACTAACATATCAGCGATTTCTAAGGCTTGCTCACCACTGTCTGGTTGTGAAAGAATCAACTCATCTATGTTAACACCTAAGGCTCTTGCATACTGTGGATCGACGGCATGTTCAGCATCGATAAAGGCAGCTCGGCCACCCTTTTTTTGACATTCAGCAATTGCATGTAAGGCTAAGGTTGTTTTTCCCGAAGATTCAGGACCAAAGATTTCAATAATACGTCCCTTTGGATAGCCCCCTACTCCTAGTGCTTGATCAATTAATAAAGAGCCACTGCTAATTACGTCAACATTAACGTTAGCTCTTTCTCCAAGTTTCATTACTGCGCCTTTTCCAAATTGTTTTTGAATCTGTTTTAGCGTATCATCTAATAGCTTTTCATCTCTAGCCATTATTACTCACCCTTCTCTTTTAATAATTCGATTAATCTAGTCTTAGCTAAATTAATAACTTCTTTTCTTATTTGATTACGACTACCAAGTAGTTTATCGGTATAAGTATAATTTTTATCTTTAATTTTTATACAAGTAAATACTAGACCTAAGCCTTTATTTTCTAAAGTAGCTGGTCCAGCATTTCCGGTAAAAGCAAGTGTGACATCGCTCTTTAAAAGTTGACTACCATTATTTGCCATCAAAACCGCAATCTCTTCACTAACAACTCCATATTTATCAATTGTTGTTTGGTCTATATTTAAAAGATCTTTCTTTACACTATTAGCATAACTAACAATACTTCCTAAAAAAACCTCTGAAGCGCCGGCAACTTTTACTAGCTCACTGGCAAATAAACCGCCAGTTAAACTTTCGATACTAGCAATACTTAAGTTTTCTTTTTTTAAAATGTTTATTAGTTGTTTCATTATTTTGTCTCGAAAATAATTTCTTTAGCCCCAACAAAATAGGCATAACCACTAAGCAAACTTACAAAGGTTGAAAACCAAACAAGTAAGTCAGCAACTGGAAGCCTCCAAAACTCAAAGGGGATATTGTTTAAAAGCAAAAGCCCAATTGCAATAATTTGAACAACTGTCTTTATTTTCCCTAAGATTCCGGCTGAAATTGTTTCACCCTTTGCTGATGCCATCATTCTGATTCCATCAACCATCGTGTCACGCCAAATCATTAACAACACCGCAACAATTGGGACAATCCCTTGATATGCGAGTAAAATAAACATTGTGTTTACTAAAATCTTATCCGCAATCGGGTCTAAAAATTTTCCGAAAGTTGTAATTTGATTATTTTTGCGAGCTAAATAGCCATCTAAAAAATCAGTAAATGATGCCAATGCAAATAAAAATAAGGCAATTAAGTTTTTTAGTGGTAGAAAAACATTTCTAATTGGATATGTAGGCATTAAAATTCCGAAATGCGCATAAGGAAATATTACTACTAAAACAATTAATGGAACTAAGGCAATTCTAAAGATAGATAATTTATTAGGTGTATTCACTATTCCACTTCCTGATCTAATTTGAAGATTACACTTGTTGGTCCACTCACATCGGCAATACTTGCATCGAGTTGATAATCCTCGTTGTTTATCACAAATTTATTGCCGCGCATTATGCCATATCTAATGCTAATAACATCGCCTGCTTTAAATTCTTGTTCGACTTCATTTAAAGTATATTTGTCCTTAAGCACTAATTCTTCGCCTGGCGCAAAAGTTTTACTTAAATTATTGTCTTGTGGAATATTAACAACTTGATCGTTAACTTGAATTTGGGTCCAAGTATTAACAACAAAAACCGTCTTGATATTAAAGTCTTTTTGTTGTTGCCAATTTGTGATTAAATAGGTATTTGGATCTTCTTTCGTTATTTTTAAATCCGCAATGATCGGTTGTTCTTCAATTGGATCTTTTTCATCATCAGGCTTATCAACAGGATTATCAATAACTGGTGGTACATCAGTTGGATTATCTTTATTAACCAGATTAATTGCGATTGAATAAATCAAAAACCCCGCGATTAGGGCCACAATCGTTATTAATGAAACTAAAGTCCAATCGACACTACCTCTCGTTTTTCTAAATCCACCTTTACTTGGTGGTTGTGAAAATTGTTGTCTTTTAACTTTAATGTTTTCATTTAATGTTTTCATTTTTTCTTTTTCTAAAATAGCCATACTTTGAGTATAGTCGATAGAAGCTTTGTCTAACTCTTTTTCAAGTGAGTCAAAGTCAACATTAACCGCATTTGAATATGATCTTACATAATAGCGCAAATAAGTTAAATCATTCTCAAAATATGAGACATTGCCTGCCTCAATATTTTTAATAATATTTATGTTCATTTTAGTTTTATCTGCAATATCTTTGATTGTTAATGCTTGTTTGATTCTATTTTCTTTTAGAAACATTCCTATTTCTTTCATAATACCTCCAAACGAAACAATTTAAATAATAAGTAATGACATTCTGTAAGCCATGTTCTGTACCTTGCGGTGACAATCATTTCTCTACATAATGAATTATGTTCTAACATTAGCTTGAGTTCGCTATGTCAAATTCCCCTACCAATATTTGGGTTTCTCGCTTATGGGGTTTACCTCGTTCCACATTTAAAGTTTCCTCTAAATATCGTCTCTATGGCACTTTTATAGAATACTCCATAGCTTGCGCCTTAGGATTCTTCCGCCGTCAGTTTGCACTGCTAAGACTTATTTTTTCGTCTTACATAAACACTACACTCATCTCAGAGCGTGCGAGCATGGACTTTCCTCTAGTTTCCCAGCGATTGTCCGAATGTCATTACTTATTTAATATTATTTCTTCAAGTCTTGCTAAACGTCTTAAAATATCTATATTGCTAACTTCTGGTTTACGATCATTTACTTTAAGCATTGCTTTTAATTCAATAATCTCAGCTTCTAAAGTCGCAACTTCATATTTTAAACGTCGGTTATCTTTGATTATTTCATCTGTAATTTCATCGATTATTTGATAGTCTTTTATTACAGTGTCTAAAAAGCTATCAATTTCTTTTGGAGAATAGCCCTTAAATTCAACAGAAAATTCTTTTTCATATATTTTCTCTGCACTTAACTTCAATATATCTTTCACATGACCGCCCCTTTAAAATTACTATTACTATATATCCTTTTAAACCACATCTATTATAACAGAATAACCAAGATTTTTAAACGCCTGAACTCATAAAGAAGCCTAGAATCTCAAAGTCTTTAGCTTTAGGCTTAAATCTATTTAATTATACAATAAATCTAGCTGATTATAAATGATAAAAGCCGGTTTATATCTGTTATAATACTTAAGTCATTAACTTTATAGCAAAATTACTCAATTTTAGTTATAATATCAATGGTGAGATTATGATAAAATATCCTAATGGACAAAAGAAAAAGTTTAAACAACAGTTAAATGTGGCTTCTTCATCTAATCGAGGGATTGCCCTTGAAGATGATCTTAACACTACAAATAACTATTACTTAGATTTAGATCTTGCCGTGGTCCATAAAAAGCCGGTGCCAATTAAAGTTGTGGATGTTTCTTATCCAAATCGAAGTTTGGCAAAAATTACAAAGGCTTATTATGTAACTGCAAGTACAACTGATTACAATGGTGTATATAAAGGCCGAGCCCTTGACTTTGAAGCAAAACAGACAAATTCAAAAACCTCATTCCCCTTTTCATCCATCCATGACCATCAGATTGTCCACTTACAAAAAGTTATTAATCAACAAGGAATTGCTTTTGTTATAATAAGGTTTAATGCTTATGATGAAACATATTATGTCATAGCGCAAGATTTAATAAATCTTTATTATAAAACAAGAAGATCTATTCCTTATACATGGTTTAAAGAAAATGCTTATTTAATACCTTTTTCTTTAACACCACCGGTCGATTACTTGAAAATAATTGATCAGCTATATTTTGAAAGAGAGTGAATAAAATGACAGACGATAAAAACAATTTGGACGAAACCAAAATTTTTAAGACAAATGATGGTGATAGTGATGAAACACTTAACATCCCTTTTGTAAATAAGCTAGATACAAATTTAGAGGAAACGATTAATTTAAGTGACGAAGAATTAATTGATGAAGGTCTTAATAACATTAAAGCTGCCGAAGCAGAAATTATTCGGGTTTTAGAAGTTCAAAATAATGGAAATGGTGATGACAATATGGCCAAAAAGAAAAAGAAGAAACGCTTATCTGGTTTAGGTAAGTTCAATATTTTTCTTTTAATGTTAGTGTTTTTGATGTTTGTTGGTTTTGGAGCCGCTGGTTATATTTGGATGAAACTTTCAGTAGGTACTCCAGATTTAGACCTTGCAAGCTTAAAAAACGAAACCTCAACCATAATTTTAGATAAAGATGACAACCAATTTTTTGACTTAGCCATGTACACTTGGAATGAAGAAACTGGTGAAGGTGGAGCCTCATATGAAGACATTGATTATAATGGGATGTCACAAAGTATTGTTGACGCCTTTGTCTCAATTGAAGATTCGCGCTTTTTTAAACACAATGGATTTGATATTCCACGTTTTAGTAAGGCAATTATCGAAAATATTTCCGCCGGTGGTTTTTCTCAAGGTGGATCAACTGTAACAATGCAGTTAATTAAAACGTCACACTTAAGTGCTGACAAACAAGTAGAAAGAAAAGTTCAAGAAATTAATCTTTCTTTAGAAGTTGAAAAAGTAGTTCCAAAACACCAAATTTTAGAATACTATGTTAATAAAATTAACTATGGAGCTGGAAATACAAGAGGCCTTGAAAGTGCTGCTCAGTATTTCTTTAATAAATCAGCTGGACAATTAAACATAAGTGAAAGTGCACTTTTAGCCGGACTTGTTAACCGTCCAAATGCTTTTAGTCCAATTTACAACTTAGATGAAGCCTATGAACGTCGTGCTGATGTTTTATATTTAATGAACTATCATGGCTACATCGATGATGAAGAAGAAGCTTTAGCAAATGCAATTAAAATTGAAAATCAGTTAACCGATGAAAGCAGTAAGTCTTTATCGACAACTGATAATCCTTATATAGATTATGTAAATGCTGTTATTGATGAAATCTATGACGTCTTAGGAATTGACATTGTCGCAACTCCTCTAACTATTTATACAAATATGGATCCGGTTGTTCAACTAGATATAGCTTCAATTCAAAATGAAGAAGGATTTACTTATCCTGATGAAAATATGCAGTCCGCAATCGCTATTGGAGAAAACGAAACTGGGGCTTTAATTGCCTTAGGTGGTGGCCGCGACAGTCAAGTTGTTAAAGGTCGAAACCGCGCAACAAGAATGTTTAAACAGCCAGGTTCAGTAACAAAGCCGTTAGTCGCTTATGCGCTTGCCTTTGAACACTTAGGCTGGTCAACTAGTCATGTTGTTGAAGATAGACCATTAATGTATGCTGGAACCGATAAAGTTTTGGCTAACTGGGACCGTCGCTACCGTGGAGAAATGACTCTAAAAGCGGCAGTTGCACAATCAATTAATATTCCTGCTTACAATGCTGTTTTGGCTGCTGAAGGCGTTATTGGTCGCTCAGGTGTTGCTGATTACTTACACGATAACTTAGGCTTTACTCAAGTTACCCGCGATAACTATAATACGCAATTTGCAATTGGTGGTTCAAGTTTCCAAATTTCACCAGCTGAACTCTTTGGAGCCCAAGCCGTTATGATGAATGGTGGCTTTTATACAAAACCACATACAGTTAGATATGTTGAAACAGCTGATAAAAAAATCATTAAAGATGAATTTGATTATCCAAAAACACGGGTGCTTTCAGAAGAAGCAGCATACTTAGTTTCGGTATTAGAAGAAAATAACGTCAGTTCAGGTACAATCAACCGTATGGAAAACTTAGGTGGTCGTCCTTATAAAGTTTATGCAAAAACAGGAATTAGTGACTATGGAGATTCAGCAGTCCAATATGGAGTTCCAGTTGGAGCCGGTAAAGACCAGTGGATGATGGCATCATCTAAAGGTTATACAAGCGCTGTTTGGATGGGCTGGGATAAGGCTGAAGCAGGTAAAGAAAACTGGTGGACTTCACCTAAGTATTCTTATAACCCACTAGGCAAAGTAAACCACCGTCTTTTAACCACAATTCATAAAGATAAACCAAACCCAGGTAATGTAGAAAGACCATCTGGTGTTACAAGCTTCAATCATGTATTAAGTACCTTCCCTTATGCAAATCCAATTGAGGGTATTGATGCAAAATATATAACTACTGGCGAAATTGCTAAAAAGAATTTGAATTTGGTCGACTTAGACAAAGCTTCAATTGATGTTGAAACAGTAGAAAGTTTTGTGGCCGACATTAAAGTTGCTGGAAAAAATAAAACTATAAGTCTAGGCTGGACAGAATATCCTGAAGATGGAGCAATTAAAGGCCCAACCTACGATATATCACTAGGTTCAATTAAGGCCACTGGTACAAGACTATTTCATCCTTCTTGGATCTTTGGACCGGTCCAATACAAGGCTACGATTTATGTCGATGGACAAAAGCTAGAGGAAGTCAGAAGTGATGCAAACTCATTTGCCAAAGACTTTACAATTCCAAATGATAAGACAATCAAAGTTTGTGGATATTATGGAAATAGTGTTCAAAATGGTGTTGAAACATGTGTAAACCTCGATAATCCAAAAATTGATGAAAAGATAGTTATTCCAAATTTTACTACTCAAGCTGAGATTGATAACTTCATTATTGCTCAAGGATTAAATAAAAATCTTTGGACAGTTGGCATCCCAACCCTTACGTTTGATCCTACATTAGTTGGAAAGGTCGCAGATGTTAGACATAATGGAAGCAGTATTATGAACAAGGATGTCCAGATTGAAAAACTAAAGGAAATGGAAATTAAGATTTCCTTTTATACCCAACTTAAACTTCCGACCGGCACATATAAAGACTTTGAAAATTGGGCCAAAAATCTTGGCTTAAACATTAAAGACAATGATGATGCGGAGGATGATAAACCGGTTACTAAGTATAATATAAATGATTCTAATCAAGTATACTTACCCGGTAGTGATGTCACGATTAAAATAAATTCTATCAAGGCTTTCACAAATTAATAAGTACTTAAAAAGCAGATCACAACATGATCTGCTTTTCTTTTGGCTATTTATTTTTAACGTTTTGAGTATAGTATTTACAATCTGCCGTTAGTGGACAAACATCACACTTAGGACTACGCGCAGTACAGTGGTAGCGCCCAAATAAAATAAATGAATGATGGGCTTGGGACCAGCGTTCTCTTGGCAGCGCCCGTTCTAAGCGCTTTTCTGTTTGAAGGACACTATAAGACTCTCTGACGATCTTTAACCGCTTAGTGACCCTCTCGACATGGGTGTCAACCGCAATCGCTGGTAGCTTAAAGTATTCTGATAAGATTACATTGGCCGTCTTTACTCCAACCCCAGCTAGAGTAATTAACTCTTTTTTTGTATTAGGGACTTGATTATTGAAGTCATTAACAATTTGATTTGAAAATTCAATAATATTTTTAGCTTTGTTTCGATATAAGCCAATTGATTTTAAGATTGCTTCAACATCTTTATGATTTGCCTTTGCTAAAGCTTTAGCATCTGGATACTCTTCAAACAAAACTGGCGTAAGTTTGTTAACCGCAACATCTGTTGTTTGAGCTGAAAGGATAACCGCAATTGCTAGTTCAAAAACATTATTATAATATAACTCAGTTTTTGCATTTGGAAACATTTCTTCAATTGTATTTAAGATTCTAACACTTCTATTCATTTTTACTATTTTCTAAAATCCGGTTAATATAGTTGAAATTTAACTTTTGCATGATTGAAGCATTTCGTAATGATTCAATAATCACATCACGGTCATATTCACTAATCCACTCGTTTAATCTAACCAATTCATTTTGAGTTAATAATCTCGAAAACTCTTCTTCAAAGATTTTAAAGAGATCTACTACATCATTATTGACTTGTTTTTTTAGCTCAAAAATTTGATCAATTGAAAAACTCACTTCACCAGCACAAACTTTAATTTCTAAATAGCGCTTTGCAGCTAGTAAGGTAATGGCATCATCTACTTGTTTACTTGTAAGTGGGGTTAAATTAGCGATCGATTCAATATTTACTTCTAATTTTTCTTCGTTTAAAACAACGATTGCAAGAATCACCACAATCTCATCAGAGCTAACATCCAGCTCTTTTAAATGAGCTAAAATCCATCTTATTTTGTCAAAATATATTTTATTAATTAAATCAGTCATTTGCTATCCCTTTTCTATATCTAAATACTTCTTCTAAGTCATAAAAATCTATAAAAACATCAAAGTCCTTATTTACAATTACATATACTGGTTTACTTTTATATAAAGTTAATCTAATTTTGTTTTCATATTCTTTAAACATTGTTTTAGAAATATTTAAAGCTTT